>CAYYJK010000052.1:0-6035 GCA_964472185.1 uncultured Prosthecobacter sp. | reverse complement strand
CGCAAAGTCCGCCTGGCCACCGTCCATCTGCAGCCCAAGGAGGGCGCCAACCCGGAAGACAAGCCGCCGCAGTTCGCTCCGCTCATCGCCGAGGCCGCCCGCCAGAAGGCCGATCTGATCGTTCTGCCCGAAACGCTGACCTACTACGGCACGGGCAAGCGGATG
The DNA here is from genome assembly GCA_964472185.1 of uncultured Prosthecobacter sp. Classification (GTDB taxonomy): domain Bacteria; phylum Verrucomicrobiota; class Verrucomicrobiia; order Verrucomicrobiales; family Verrucomicrobiaceae; genus Prosthecobacter. Next base: position 5,870 of record CAYYJK010000052.1, on the reverse strand, counting down.
GACGAGTGTGCCGAACCGGTCCCGGGACCGAGCACGGCCTATTTTGGCAAGCTGGCGCGCGAGCACGATTGCTACATCGTCGCCGGCCTCATCGAGCGTGACGGGGCGACCCTGTACAACACCGCCGCACTCATCGGCCCGGACGGCCGGCTGGTCGGCAAGTACCGCAAGGTCAGCCTGCCGCGCGGCGAGGTGGAGGCCGGCATCACGCCCGGGCGCGACTATCCGGTCTTCGACACCCGCTTTGGCAAGGTCGGCATGATGATCTGCTACGACGGCTTTTTCCCGGAGGTGGCCCGCGCGCTGACCGTCCGCGGCGCCGAGGTCATCGCCTGGCCGGTCTGGGGCTGCAACCCGCGCCTTGCCTCCGCCCGCGCTTGCGAAAACCACGTGTATCTGGTCAGCAGCACCTACACCGACGAGCGCAAGCACCAGTGGATGATCTCCGGCATCTACGACCACTACGGCGATGTCCTCGCCAAGGCCACGGAATGGGGCACGGTGGCCGTCGCCGAAGTGGATCTCGACGCGCGGGCGCACTGGAACAGCCTCGGCGACTTCAAGGCGCAAATCCCCAGCCACCGGCCGCCGGCGCTGCCGGAACCGTGAGGGCAGGGGGCTCAAATGCCCTTTTCCCAGAGCCAGGCGATGCTGCGCGGTACCGGTTCGCAGGTCAGCCCGAACTGCTTGATGCCGCGCTCGTTCAGGTGCGCGACCGCCTCGTCGACGCTGTCGGTCCAGCAGATCAGGTCCATGTCTTCGGGGCTGATCGTGCCGTTGCGCACCATGCCTTCGATCAGCTCCTTCAGGTCGCCCCAGAACTGGCTGCCCATGACGACCACCGGGAAATTGCGCACCTTCTTGGTCTGGATCAGCGTCAGCGCCTCAAACATTTCGTCCAGCGTGCCGAACCCGCCCGGCATGATGACGAAGCCGTAGCTGTACTTCATCAGCAGCACCTTGCGGACAAAGAAGTAGCGGATGTTGACCCAGCGGTCGAGGTAGGGATTCGGCTTCTGCTCGAACGGCAGCTCGATGTTGCAGCCCACGCTGCGGCCGTCGACGTCCTTGGCGCCGCGGTTGGCGGCCTCCATGATGCCGGGGCCGCCGCCGGTCATCACCGTGAAGCCGACGCCGGCGATGGCGGCGCCGAGTTCGCGGGCCAGCTGGTAGTACGGATGATCTTCCTGGAAGCGGGCGGAGCCGAAGACCGTGACACAGGGACCGACGAAGTGCAGGGTGCGGAAGGCGCGCAGAAAATCCCAGACGACGGTGCCCAGCAGGCGGGCCTCCTGAAGACGCGGGTTGGGCCCCTGCAGCATCGCGCGGTCGACCAAGTGCCGGCTGTAAGCCTGCTGCGCCTTCTTGTCCTCGGGGCTGGAGGCGGGCGGCTCGGGCAGGGGAGCGCAGGGATTGGAAGGACGGCCTTCCTTGTCAAGAATGGTTGGCGGGGGCATGAGTCGCAGGATTGGACAGCGCGAGCGGACTTTTCATTGAAAATACGTGTCGTCGTGAGCGTACGGCGGCGCGCAGCAGCACAGGAAGCGCAGCGTCTGATCGGCGCGGATCTGGTGCCAGGCACCGGCCGGAATGAGGATGGCATCGCCCGGTCCCACCGGCCGCTCCGCGCCGTCGATCTCCATGACGCCGCGCCCTTCCTGGATGAAGTAGAACTCTTCGCTGAGCCGGTGGTAGTGACGCTCGGTTGCCCGGCCCGCCGGCACGCTGGCCTCGGCCAGCGACTGGTTGCGCACGGGGGCGTTGCTGCGGTCGAGCAGGCTGCGGATGGTGCTGCCATCCTTGGTCGTGAAGGGCGCTTGTGCGGAAAGAGAGTTGATGGTCATGAGGCCTGAGGCATGGTCCGGTGAGCCGGACCACCACGCAAGCTTTTATGACCTTCGACACCCAGGGCTGCCAGGCCATCATCACGGGCGCCTCCTCCGGGCTGGGCGCGGAATTCGCCCGCCAGCTGGCACCGCAGGCCGTCGCACTGCTGCTCAGCGGCCGGCGTGCCGACGGCCTGGAAGCCGTCGCGGCCGAATGCCTCGCGCTCAATCCGCTGCTGACGGTGCGCACCGTCGCCGCCGATCTGGCGACCGAGGCGGGCCGCGCCGCGCTGGTCGCCGCGGTGGCGGCGCTGCCGTCGCCGCCGAATCTGCTGATCAACAATGCCGGCATGGGCGACTACGGCACGCTCGCCAGCGCCGACGCGGCCCGCCTGCGCCAGCAGATTGAGCTGAACATGACCGCGCCAGTGCTGCTCACCCACGCGCTGCTGCCGCGGCTCGAGCGCCCGGCCGGCATCCTCAACGTCAGCTCGCTGGCCAGCACGCTGCCGCTGCCCGCGATGGCCGTTTACGCCGCCAGCAAGGCCTTCGTCAGCAGCTTCTCGGAAGCCCTGGCCATCGAACTCGCGCCCGAACGCATCACCGTCAGCTGCGTCTGCCCCGGACCGACCCCGACCAACTTCAGCCTCACCGCCCGCCGCGACGGGGGCGAGGACACCAACCGCGAGGGCCAGGGCATGCTGCGCATCCCGCCGCAGGCCGTGGTCGGTCAGGCCCTGCAGGGGTTGCGCGCCGGCGAGGCTTGCGTCTACCCCGGACTCGGCGTGCGCGTCGCCGCCCGCAGCTTCCGCCACCTGCCGCGTTTTCTGCTGCGCCGCCTCTTGCAGCAGCGCCACGCCCGCAGCATCGTCACCTCCCCGCCGTCTTCCCAGGCATGAGACCCGACTCCGATCCGACGACGTCCACTTCCGACCCGGCGCCCGCCCGCGGCAGTCGCCCGGCCCCCGGCCTGATCGCCTCGCTGATCCGCCTGTTTCTGCTGGTCATCATCGCCCTGCTGCTGGTCCTGCCGTTCACGCCGTTCGCCGGCAAGATCAAAAGCGCGCTCAAGGAGCTCATCGCCGCCACCAAGGAGCGCCGCACCCAGGTCGTCACCCGCGAGGTCGAAGTGCCGCGCGAGGTCGTCAAGGAGGTGATCAAGGAAGTCATCAAGGAGGTGCCGGCGCCCCCGCCGCCGCTGCCGCAGGCCTACATCCCGCGCAAGGAGGTCGACGTCTCCACCTTCTACAACGGCATCACCATCAAGACGAACCTGCTGACGGAGCAGGGGACCTACGCCAGCCTCGAACGGCTCAACCCCGAAGCCTACAAGGCCGAGTTCCAGCTCTCGGTGCGCGTGCCCAAGGCCAACCAGAGCCTCGAGGAACTCTCGCGCATCAACGCCGGTCTGCCGTCGCTGCTGCCGGACCTCGGCGCCATGCTGCCCGCCGCCAAGGTCTCCGGCTTCTACCACAAGCTCTACGAGAACAAGACCAGCGGCATCCAGCGCGATCTGACCCGCCTCAACCGCATCCTCGACCGCCACAATTTCTTCGACTGCGAGACCATCCTTGAACTCACCCATCCGGCCAGCCGCCGCAAAGCCCTGCTGATCCAGTCGGAAATGGACGTCGTCGCCGACGGGTCCGACGGCGACCGCCAGCCGAAGCTCGACGAGTACATCTACCTCTCCGACTACTACCAGCCGTTCACGAGCTACGCCTGGGCCAAGCGCACGCCGACGCCCAATCCGCTGCTCGGCCGCTGGGAGGAGCGCCTGAAAAAGGCCAGGGAGCAGTACGCCGTCAAGGGGCTGTCTGCCGAACGCAACCGCGAACTCAAGGCGCTCATCGGCCAGCTCGAGCTGGAAATTCGCGACCTGAAGTCGCGCAGCAGCCTGATTGCCGAGAAGGATCCGTTCATCGTCATCTCGCTGCTGTTCCGGCCCTACGCCGACAGCAATGCCCACACGCCCAAAATCGGCGACTACGCCGTCGTCATCCACGGCGACAAGATGTATCCGGCCATCTGCGGCGATTACGGGCCGACGCAGAAAATGGGCGAGGCCTCGCTGTTCATCGCCAAGACGATCAACCCCAAAGCCACGCCGTACCGGCGGCCGGAGAGCGATCTGAAAGTGACCTACCTGATTTTCCCGGGCACCGCCGAGAAGCCCAACAGCCCGCCCAATCTCGATCACTGGCATGAGAAGTGCGCCGCCTATCTGGAAGAACTCGGCACGCCGCGCAGCGCCGGCCGGCTCCAGCGCTGGGAGGATCCGTTCAAGAAGCCGGAACCGCCGCCGGCCCCCGTGGCGGCCGGCACTCCGGCGGCGGCCGCGCCGCCAGCCAACCCGCCGCCTGCGGGAGCGGCCAACCCAGCCGCCAGTCCGGCGCCGCCGAGCCCAGGCACGGCGCCTGCGCCAGGCGCACCGGCTGTTCCGCCGCCGGCCGGTGGTGCGGGTGCGATTCCGCCGAGCTCAGCCGCCCCAGCGCCGGCTGGCAGTGCTGCGCCCAACGGTCCGCCGCCGGCCGCAGCGGCACCGGGTGCGGGTCAGCAGCCCTGAGGGCCCGCCGCAGGCTTGGAGTCACAACCGGTTGCTGTCGCGGACGCATCCAGAACCAGGGCATCGAACGAGATCGCGGATCTCGGCCATGTCAGGGAGGCTCAGGCCCCAGGAGTCTGGCAGGACTGACTCGAAAGCGGGGTTTTATAACTACATACAATGTATGTAATGTAAAGTGAACTGTTGTGGAGCTGTGCTGCTCCGAAGTTGGCGTGCATCGCACGAACGTTGGTGCCATCCGCCCCGCGTGCGCAGCTCAGGCTGGAAACAGCACCCGCGCTTTGCGGGTGATCTGCACCACGGCCGGATGCTCGATCCGGCGCTCGGCGGTGATGGCGTGAAACTCGATGCGGCAGCCGTCCACCTTGCCGACAACCTGGTAACCGTAGCGCGCCACGGCCTCGTCGAGCGAGACGCCGGGCACGGCGATGAAACCGCGGCCCTCCGCCGCCATCACCTTCAGCAGCGCCAGATCCTCGAACTCGGCGACGATGCGCGGCTCGATGCCGTGCTTGCGGAACCAGGTGTCGAGCGCACGGCGCAGCGAGGTGTTTTCGGCCGGCAGCAGCGCTGGTGCGCCCTGCAGCGACTTCGGAAAGCCGCGTTTGAGCCTGGCGCCGAGCCGCTTTTCCGCGCAGAACACCGCACCGGTGTGGCCGAGCGGGTGGTTGAAGGTGCGGAAGCTGGTGCTGGTCGAGGCCGGCGCGTCGGAGAGCACGATGTCGAGCCGGTGGGCGGCGAGCTGGGGCAGCAGCTCCTCCAGCTTTCCCTCCCGGCAGATGACGTGCACGTTTTGGGGCATGGCAAACACCGGCCGCAGGATCTCGTTGATCACCAGTTTCGGCAGCGAGTCGGTGACCCCGACCTGCAGGCGCAGCGTCGCCGCGCCCGGCCCCTGCTTGAGGACGCCGGTCAGTTCGCGGCCGAGCGCGAAGATCTGTTCGGCGTAGCCGCAGACGATCTGGCCGGCGTCGGTGAGGACGTTGCGGCGGCCTTCGCGGCGGAACAGCTTTTCCCCGAGCGCGCCCTCCAGTTCGTGGATCTGCTCCGAAATCGAGGGCTGCGAGACGTGCAGGCGCGCGGCGGCGCGGGCGAGGCTGCCCTCCTTGGCGACGGTCCAGAAGTAGCGCAGATGATGGTAGTTCAGCCAGTCCATGGCGGCCGACATTATTCGGAAAAACCTATGATTCCATTCGAATCGGCATACTCGTCACCGGATGCCGGCGGCTGCAGAATGGGCAGGTCGGTCGCTGCGGAGCGGCGGACGACACACGACTGAATCAGGCAACCCACACCCACCCTGAAATGCCCATGAAACTGACCGTGCAACACAAGAACGTGATCGCCAACCGCAAGTTCGACGCCTCGATTGAGGCCCAGATCGCCGCCCTGCAGCCGGCGCTGCAGATCGACCGCGCCAGCGTCGAACTCGTCCACGACTGGCAGGCCAGTCCGGCCTACCGGGCGCGCGTTCACCT
>CAYYJK010000051.1:14265-17493 GCA_964472185.1 uncultured Prosthecobacter sp. | reverse complement strand
AGAAGATCACCGAGACGGTGAAGTAGGTGGACACCGCGAACACGTCCCAGAGCAGCGGCGACTTGAAGTTCTGCCAGATCGCGTTGGCGTTCGGAATCGGCGCCAGGAACCACACCATCCAGACGCGGCCGACGTGGAAGGCCGGGAACAGGCCGGCACACATCACCGCGAACAGGGTCATGGCCTCCGCGGCGCGGTTCACCGACGTACGCCACTTCTGGCGGGTCAGGAACAGAATCGCCGAGATCAGCGTGCCGGCGTGGCCGATGCCGATCCAGAACACGAAGTTCGTGATGTCCCAGGCCCAGGCGACCGGCTGCTTCTGGCCCCAGACACCGACGCCGGTGGAGATGAGGTAGGCGAAGCAGAAGACCGTCAGACCGGTCAGCAGCACCGACGGCACGAACAGGATCCACCACAGGGCGGGCTGCTTGTTCTCGACAATGCCGCAGATGCGGTTGGTGATCCAGGAGTAGGAGCGGTTGTTCAGCACCAGCGGCTCGCGGTCCAGGATGCGCGGGGCACCGGTGTGAGCTTTGGCGTGGGCAGCGTGGGAGGTGGCTTCCATGGTTCCGGCTTAGATTTGGTGGGCGCTCCAGGCGGCGACCTTGTCGGCACCGGGCATGGCGGGGTTCGGGTTGCGCAGGCGGGCCAGGTAGCTCGTGCGCGGCTGGGTGCCGATGTACTTCAGCAGCTGGTAGTCGCGCGGCGAAGCCTTCGACTTGCTGACCGCCGACTTCGGATCGGCGATGTCGCCGAAGATGATCGCGTCGGCGGGGCAGGCGGCCTGGCAGGCCACCTTGACCGAGTCGGTCGGCACGCGGAAGTTTTTCGAATCGCGCTGCTTCTGCTTCTGCAGGATCTTGGCGGCCTCGAGGCGCTGCACGCAGTAGGTGCACTTCTCGATGACGCCGCGCATGCGGACGGTGACGTTCGGGTTCTTCTGCAGCTGGACGGACTCGCGCACGCCGGTCTTGTCCTTGGTGGACAGCGGGCCCCAGTAGAGCTCGTCGAGCGGGCGCTTGTTGTAATCGAACCAGTTGAAGCGGCGGGCCGTGTAGGGGCAGTTGTTGGCGCAGTAGCGGGTGCCGATGCAGCGATTGTAGGCCATCGCGTTGAGGCCGTCGTCGGTGTGCACCGTCGCGTTCACCGGGCAGACCGTCTCGCACGGGGCGGATTCGCACTGCTGGCAGGCGACCGGCTGCTGGACCATCTCAGCGTTCTCAAGCTGGTCGACGGTCGGCTCGATCATGACGTCGTCCGACTTGGCGTTCTGCTCGCCCCAGGCGGCGCTGGCGAAGTAGCGGTCCATGCGGATCCACTGCATCAGGCGGCCCTTGCGGACCTGGTCCTTGCCGACCACCGGGATGTTGTTCTCGCTCTGGCAGGCGATGACGCAGGCGGTGCAGCCGATGCACTTGCTCAGGTCGATCGTCATGCCCCACTGGTGCTGCTTCTCGTAGTCGAACCCTTCCGGATTCGTCTCCGAGCGGCGACCCACCTGGCCCTTGTAGAACGAGATGTTCTGCGGGATGTGCCCGTCCATGCCCGTGGTCTGAGCGAAATCGGGCTTTTTGGCGAAGGTCTCCAGGGTGGCCTCGCGGTAGAGCGCGCGGCCTTCCATGGTGTTGTGCTCCTGCGTGACCGCCAGTTCGTAGACCTCCTCGAGCTTCTCGAGCTTGGCGCCGGTCAGCACGAACTCTTCGGTGCTCTTGCGCAGCGGGTAGGCGTTGAAGCCGCGGCCCTTGCCCTCCTCACCGGAGCCGACGAAACCGAGGCCGGTCTGGCCGTAGCCGAGCGGAATGGTGACCGAGTTGGAAACGTGGCCGGGGGCCTCGATGGCGGGGATCTTGAGCTCCGCGCCGTTGACGCTGATCTTGACGAACTGGCCCTCTTTGAGGCCGAGCGCGCGGAAGGTCGCCGCGCCAATCCAAGCGGCGTTGTCCCAGGTCAGCTTGGTGACCGGATCGGGCGCTTCCTGCAGCCAGGCGTTGTTCGTGTAGCGGCCGTCGAACACGCCGGCGTCCGGCGTCAGCACGACTTCCACGGATTCCGCGCTGAGCGCGGCGGGCGCCTTGGCCTTGGCGACGATGCCGGCCACGGCGGCGCTGTTGACCACGCCGGCCGCTTTGACGTAGGCGGAGCCTTTGAGGAAACCGTCGCGCAGGGTGAGGTTCCACTTCACCTCGTCCAGACTGCCGGCGACGGCAGCAAAGGTGTCGCGCACGGCCTGGTGCGCCGCATCTTCGGCCGGCGGTGCGCCGTCTTTGGGCGCTTCGGCCGGGCCGAGCTTCTTGCGGCCGAGCAGGGCGAGCAGGAGCTCGATCTCGCTGACGCCGTCATACAGCGGCTGAATCATCGGCTGCACCACGGAGTAGGTGCCGTCCGCCGCGCGGACGTCGCCCCAGGACTCCAGGTAGTGGGCTGCCGGCAGGTGCAGGGAGGCCTTTTTCGCCGTGCCGGTGGCCAGATGGCCGAGCTGCACGAAGGTGACGGACTTGTCCTTGAGCGTCGCCGCGAGGGCATCGGCTTCGGGGGCGTCGTAAAGCAGCGTGGCCGGCGTCAGCGACACCAGCTTGGTCACCGCGCCCGAAGCGAGCGCGGTCTTGAGGTCGGCGAGCGTGCCCAGTTCGGCTTCCGCCGGGCCCTGCAGCAGTTCCACCGTGGTGCCGTAGGCGCCCAGCGCCTGGTTGATGGCCACCACCAGCGCCTGCACTTCGGCGCCGCAGCGCGAGCCGGCCAGCACGACGGCCTTGCCCTTGTGATCGATCAGGTCGCGCACCGCCGGAGCCAGCCATTCCTTGAGGGAGGCCGGAGCGGTGTCAGCCAGCGCCTTGGCGGAAGTTTCGCCAAGTTCCGCCGCGATGACGGCGGCGGCCACCGGGATCAGGCTCGCCGCAAGCGGCTTGCGGTGATCGGCCATGCCGCCCGTGACGGTGTAGCGGTTTTCCAGCGCATACAGGCGGTTCATCTCGCCGCCCGGGGCATCCTTGGCGCGCTGCTTGGTGAAGTGCTTGATGGATTCGCCGGCGACCGGGTCCAGGCCGAGGAAGTCGGCGTCAAGCGCCAGGATGCGCAGCGCCTTGCTGAAGCGCACAAACGTCTTCACACCGGCGCCCAGCAGTTCCTTCTGGGTGCGGGCCGGGGCCTCGCTGCCGACGGCTTCGTAGCCGTACAGCTTGATCTGCGGGCAGGCGGCCTTGAGCTCGCCCAGCAGGCGCTGGACGG
>CAYYJK010000051.1:0-14165 GCA_964472185.1 uncultured Prosthecobacter sp. | reverse complement strand
TACAGCTTGATCTGCGGGCAGGCGGCCTTGAGCTCGCCCAGCAGGCGCTGGACGGTCGGCGACAGCGAGCGGCCGAGCAGCACGCCGACATCCGCACCGCCGTTCTTTTTGGCGGCTTCGGCCAGCGCGGCGAGGGTCTTGTTGGCGGCTTCCCAGGAGATTTTTTTGCCGGCGGCGAGGGGCGACTGCGAACGCTCCGGATCGTAGAGGTCGAGCACCGAAGCCTGCGTGAAGCTGTCCAGGCCGCCGCCCAGCGGGTGCAGCGGATTGCCCTGCAGATGGGTCGGCCGGCCCTCGTGGGTGATCGCCACCACCGGGGTCGCGCCCGTGGCGGTCGGCATCGCCGTCGCATACAGCAGCGGCTTGCCCGGAACCACCCACTCGACGTGGTTGGTGTAGGGCAGGATGTTGGTCAGCGGCCGGCGGCAGGAGGCCAGGCCCATCATGGCCGTCGACGCGCCCATGATCTTGAGGAAATCGCGGCGCGAGGTCTCGCGCTCCTCCTCGCTGAGGGTGTCGCCGGCGGGAAATTCAACACCGAGCTTGTTCAGAAACTCCGAGCGGCGCTCCAGTTCGCCGGTGCTGCGCCAGTAGCGCTTGCCGGCCTGCGGCTCTTCGGGGTGGTTCCAGATGCGTTTCATGAGGTCGTGAAAGGGGCGCAGAGGTTAGCGGTGGCAGGCCGTGCAGGATTCGGGCGGCTGCACTTGCCAGTGCTTCTTCAGCTGCGACCCCACTTCGAGCTGGGTCACCTGCTTGCCAAAGGTCTTCGAAGCCAGGGCGACCAGCTCTTCGACGGAGGACGCCTTGCCGCCGGCGCTGATCGTGCCAGCGATCTCGTCCGCCTTGGCGCCCTTGGCCAGCAGGCCCTGGTAGAAGGCCGAACGGTCGAGCTGCTCCGGCTTGTAGTTGAGGTTGGTGACCTGGTCGAGAGGGCGCAGCTTCTGCTCCGGATTGCGGTGGCAGTCGAGGCACCAGCCCATCGACTGCGGCTCGGCGTGCTTGACGACTTCCATCTCGTTGACTTGGCCGTGGCAGGACTGGCAGGAGATGCCGCGGTTGAGGTGGGCGCTGTGGTTGAAATAGACGTAGTCCGGCGCCTTGTGCACCTTGACCCACGGGATCGGCTGCTTGGTTTCCTGGGCCTTCACGACCATCTCCAGCTTCGGACTGGCGGACTTGATGTTGCCCTTGCCCGGACCGTGGCAGTTGAAGCAGGTCTCATTGGTCGGCACGTTGGCGTGGCTCGAATTCTCGACAAACGAGTGACAGTAGCGGCAGTCGAGACCCAGCTGGCCGGCGTGAATCTTGTGCGAGAACGGCACAGGCTGCGTCGGTTCGTAACCCACCCGGGTGTATTTGGGCGTAAAGTAATAAGCGACGCCGACACTCACCCCAAAAGCGATGAACGCGACCCCGATGGCGAGCTTGAGAGGCAGCCAATTGGTCCAGCGCGGAAAAAAGTTACCCATAAGACGTGGTTTCTGAGCTTGTGAAATTTTTCACAAGCGGGTCCAAAAGTAGAAACTTGGCGAGGGAATGCAAGAACGGATTTCCTTTTTTGCGCGGCCGATTTTCCGGCCCGCCCGGCCGCCCCCGGAGGCGACCATTCAACAGCCCGGCACGGCCAGGTCCAGGGCGACGATCTCGACCGGCGCTCCGGCCAGCAGCCGCAGTTCCAGCGCATTGGCGCCGGGGCGCAACCGGTCGGCGTCGAACCGCCACGCCTGCAGAGTCTCCGGGCGGCCCAGCATCTGTGTCAGCGGGTTGGGGTAAGGCTCGCCCGCGTCGGCCGTCGCCGGCACGTCGGCGCCGTTCCAGCGAATCTGCCAGCGCGCTTCACCCAAGGGCGACGCCGCTTGCAGGCGCAGCCTGGCCTGCCCGCGCCAGCCCCCGGTCGGCGGCGCCAGATGCCAGGTCAGCCGGGCGCCCGCTCCGGCCTGCAGACGCAGCGGCAGCAGCCGCTCGGGCAGACGCGGCTCGTCAAACCCCACGGCAAGCAGGTAGTGCTGGGGTCGCGCCGCCACGGCCGCCGGATCGCGCAGCCGCCGCAGCAGTGACCAGGGCGGCTCCGCGGCCGGCGGATCCGGCTCGTGCGCCTGCTCCCGATAGTACTGCCAATTGTACAGGGCCACCCCGTCGGCGCCGGCGCCGTAGGCGAGATGCGCGGCCGTGGTCAGCTGCTCAGGCGTGCTGCGGCGGTGCGAGCGCGCCTCGGAGCGGCCGCTGTAGGCGGTGAACGGCAGCAGTTCCGCATAGACCGCGGCGCCGGGCACCTGGGCGCGCAACGCCGGCAGGGAGGTCTGCTGCTCAAGGTGATAGTAGGTGCTCAGCGTGAACGCCTGCACCCCCGCGGCGGCCAGAGCCGGCAGATCAAGTCCCAGGGCCTCGTGCGCCGCCGCGTGCGCGGGCAGACGCAGGCCCAGCCAGCGCGCGCGGCCGCCACCGGCATCCAGCGCCCGGCGCACCCGTGCGACAAAGTCGGTGATGAGGCGCCGCCGCTGCTCGGCCGTGGTCGCCCGCGGTCGGAACAGGTAGGGATGGCGCATGAAATCGAGCTCCAGACCGTCGAGTTCGTCGTAGCCGCAGAGTTCCTCGATCAGACGGAACTTGAATTCGCGCACTTCGGGATGCGCCCAATCGTGGAGCATGGCGGCATAGCCGGCCTGGCCGGGCTGGCGCCCGAGCCGAAACTCGGGGTGCTCGGCGTAAAACCGCGGCACGGCCTCCAGGCGGGCCGCCTGCGGATCATCGGCCTGCAGCTTGTGATGGGCGTCGTTGAGCCGGAAGCTGAGTCCGGCGGAGAGGCCGCGCTGCCGGCAGCGCCGAAGCGTCTGCCGGACGAAGTCGCCGCCGTCAGCCACGAACTGCAAAAACGGGCTCCACTCCGACTGCGGCCGGCCGAAATGGCGCCGGAACCAGTCCCGGTGCGCCGCCAGCGGCAGCACGCGGCTGGGCCACCAGGGCACCCAGCCGAGCCCGGGCTGCAGCAGATAGGCTTCCGCGCCGGCGTCGGCCGCCTCGTCCACTGCGGCGTCAAACATGGCGGCGTCCAGCTTGCGGCCGCGCGGATGCCAGGGGCTGGCGCAGGTGAGGATGTGGGTGGTGTCGCTGCTGACCAGCAGGCGGAAGGGCGTTTTCGCCGGCGCAGCCGCCGCACGCGCTGGCGCCGCCAGCCCCAGGGCCGTCGAGGCGGTTCGGAAAAGGAAGCGGCGGCGGCGCATGGCGACCAGCCTAGCCCGAAGCCGGGCGACGACAAACGGCGTCTTGACGTGCGGGCCGCCTTTGTAGCAGCATCCGCTTTTAGCTTAAAATCCACCGCGTTCCCGCGTTTAGTTTCCTTCCAACCACCATGTCCACCGCCCCCGCTTCCCCGGCGCCCGCCTCCACCCTGCTCCGCAACGCCGTCATCCGCCTGGCCGGCAACTCGCAGGACGGCATCCAGTCCATCGGCGGCTTCCTCGCCCGCCTGGCCGGCCGCACCCAGCACGACGTGATGACCTACATGACCATCCCGTCGACCATTTCGGGCGGTCCGTCGATTTTCCAGCTGCACCTCGGCTCCGGCGAAGTCCTGCATCCGGGCGACGAAAGCGACGTCCTGGTGGCCTTCTACCAGCACAGCTACGAGAGCCACTTCAACTCCCTGCGCGAGGGCGGCATCTGCTTCTACGACAGCGGCGAGGTGACCGAACTCAAGCATGAGCGCGGCGTTCACCACATCGGCATCCCCTTCACCGCCGCCACCATCGAGGCGATCGGCGGCAGCGCCCGCGACCGCGGCAAGAACATGTTTGTGCTCGGCCTGCTCTGCGCCGTGTACCAGCTCGACCGCGACAAGCTGGTCGGCATCGTCAGCCGCCAGTTCGGCAAGAAGGACGAAAGCGTGCTGCGCAACGCCCTGCTGGCCTTCGACGCCGGCTACGCCTATCCGGTCGGCGACCTCGGCACCTTCCGCTTCGAAGAGGGCGAGCACACCGACGAACACCGCCTGAGCACCGACGGCAACACCCTCATGGCCATGGGCCTCATCGCCGCCGGCGTGCGCTACGGATCGGCCTATCCGATCACCCCGTGGTCGAGCATCATGGAAACCCTGCGCAGCGAACTGCCCAAGTACGGCGGCATCTACGTGCAGGCGGAGGACGAACTCGCGGCCGTGGCCATGACCATCGGCGCCGCCTACGCCGGTCACCTCGCCGTCACCGGCAGCGCCGGCCCCGGCCTGAGCCTGAAGATGGAGGCGCTCAGCTACGCCAGCATGGCCGAGATTCCGCTGATCGTCATCAACGTCCAGCGCGGCGGCCCCTCGACCGGCCTGCCGACCAGCGTCGAGCAGAGCGACCTGCTCCAGGCCATCTACGGCAGCCACGGCGACAGCCCGCGCATCGTGCTCGCGCCCAAGGACGTCGAAGACTGCTTCTACATCGCCCTGGAGGCCGGCAAGCTCGCCCGCGAGTACTCCTGCCCGGTCATCATCCTCAGCGACCAGGCGCTGAGCAGCCGCATCGAAGCCTTCACCGAGCCGGACCTCGACAAGCACTGGGTGGAGCCCGGCCTCGACCTCTCAGAGCGCCCGGCCGACTTCAAGCCCTACCCGCTCGACGCGATCACCCGTCACGCGCCCCCCGGCGCCAAGATGGCCAGCGGCCGCTACCCGCACGTCACCGGCCTTGAGCACGACGAGTGGGGCCATCCGAGCGGCAACCCGAAGATGCACCAGAAGATGACCGACAAGCGGCGCAACAAGCTGGTCGAACTGGCCAACAAGCTGCCGCTGCCGGACATCTACGGCGACCCGGAAGGGGAAGTCCTGCTGGTCGGCTGGGGCAGCAGCTACGGCCCGATCAAGGAGAGCGTGAACCGCCTGCGCGCCGAGGGCCACAAGATCGGCGCCATCAACCTGCGCCACCTGCACCCGATGCCCGCGAAGCTCGACCGCCTGTTCGCCAAGTTCGCCAAGGTCGTGGTCGTCGAGATCAACGACGTCGGCGTCTACGGCTACGGCCAGCTGGCCATGCTCCTGCGCGCCAGCCTGGCGGATCCGAAGATCCAGTCCGTCTGCAAGACCGACGGCCTCAACTTCCGCATCCGCGAGATCGTCACCGGCGTCGAAAAAATCATGAGCGGCCAGCCCGCCTGAGGCCGCGGTTCAGCCGCCCGCCCCGATGGTGATGCGCTTCTCGGGGATGGGCGACTCGATGATGCCCAGTTCGGTCTCCTGACGGAGCCTGAGCTGGCCGCAGGCGGCGGCGATGTCGTGGCCCTTCTCCCGGCGCAGGGTGGCCTTGACGCCGGCGTTGAGCAGCACGTCGCGGAAGGCGTCCTGCTCCGCCTCGCCGGGCCGAGCCCAGGGCAGCCCCTCGACGGTGTTGTAGGGGATCAGGTTGACCTTCGCATCCAACGCCCGGGCGCGCTTGGCCAGCTGGTGCGCCTGGGCGAGGCTGTCGTTGACGTCTTTGATGAGGATGTACTCGAGGGTGATGTGCTGCTTGCGGCGCTCGCGCCAGTAGGCCAGGGCGGCGAACAGCTCCTCGAGGTTGTGCTTGCGGTTCACCGGCATGATGCGGTTGCGCACCTCGTCGCTGGCGCCGTGCAGCGAGATCGCCAGCCGGATCTGCAGCGGAAAATCGGCGAGCTTGCGGATCTGCGGCGCCAGGCCGCTCGTGCTCACCGTCATGTGCCTGGCGCCGATGCCGATGCCCCACTCGGCGTTGAGGATCTCGATCGCCTTGGTGACGTTGGAAAAGTTCGCCAGGGGCTCGCCCATGCCCATGAACACCAGGTTGTCGACGCGCTCGCCCGCGTGCGCCTCGACCTGGACGATCTGCTCGACGATCTCGGCCGCCGTCAGGTTGCGGGTGAAGCCCGCCAAGCCGCTGGCGCAGAATTTGCAGTCGTAGGCGCAGCCGACCTGGCTGGAGACGCAGAGCGTGTGGCGGTCGGAACGGCTGCCATACAGGGCCGGATTGGCGGGAATCAGGACGGTCTCGACAAAGCGGCCGTCGTGCAGGCGCAGCAGGAACTTGCGGGTCGTGTCGGCAGCCCCGGTCACCGTGGCGATGCGCATCGAGCGCGTCACCCAGCGTTCGCCCAGCGCCTCGCGCAGCGGCTTGGGCAGGTTGGACATCGCCTCAATGCCCGGCGCGCGCTTGGCAAAGGTCCATTCCGTGACCTGCTTGGCCCGGAACGCCGGCTGGCCAAGCTCCGCCATCAGCGCGGCGGTCTCCGGCGGCGTCAGGCCGAGAAGCGAGGAAACGGGCTTGGCGGGGATCGGGGTCATTCTTCACCATACCCTCAGAAAGCCGGCCATGCATCCGTCAAGACGATGCGTCCGCCGCTGCAGGCATAGTGCGCCCGGCAGGCCAGGGCCGCCGGGCGGGTTTCCCGGCACAGCCGGTCGCCCGAGTCCAAAACCTCCACCTCCAGCCGGCGGCCGGCGGCGACCAGGTCCGGCAACTGGCGCCAGTCATGGATGCCGAGACCGGCGATGACGGCGCCCGGCGGCAGCGGGACGCTGTCCATGCACCAGACCGGCGGCACCATCTCGAGCAGGTGCGCCAGGTGCGCCGCGCGCAGTTCGGCCACCCAAAAATCGCGCAGGGCCGGCAGGCGCAGCAGGGCCTGCCAGCGCGGGTCCGCCACGACGGCCAGCGGTCCTTCAACGTGAAGCCGGTCGTCGCCAAGCCGCACCTCAAACGCTTCCGGCATCTCCGCAGCCACCGCCTGCCGGGGCATCCAGCGCTCCAAAAACGCCGTCAGCGGCGCCGGCAGCCGGCCCTTGCCCCAGCGCTGCTGCAAGGCGCCCAGGGCATCCCGCCAGCGCACCAGCTCATGGCCGAAGGGCCGCAGCGCCTTCCAGGCGGGATGATCATCGGGCAGACGGACAGACATGCGGCCTCAGGTAATGCCGCGTTTGCGCGCGGCCGCCAGCAAAAAGGGAGCCGGAGCAGCGCGCCCCGGCTCCCTCACAGCTGTGCCTCACGGCATCCGCTCAGCGCGACGGCAGGCCGGGCATCTTCATCTCCTGGTAGCCCGCCGGCACCGCGAACACGGCGGCGTCGACCGCCTCCTCCTTGGCGGAGACCAGCTCGGACACGCTGGTCTTGCCCATGACCTGCATCTCCGACTTGATCACCATGCCGGGAAAGTCGCTGGACTGCGGCGCCAGCGCCGCAGCGGGGCTGCCCATCGCCTTCATCATCTTGTCCTGCACGGCGTTGAGTTCCTGGAAGCCCTTGAAATCCTTGGCCACCCAGAATTTGCCGGTGCCCAGCTGGCCGCTCCAGGTGTAGACCTCGCAGTCGTAGCTGCCGACCTTCTCCTTCTGGCCGGTGGCCACCGGCTTGGCCGCGGGCTTGTCCGCACCAAGAGCGCTGCCGGCCAGGGCCATCACCCCCTTGAGCATGTCGGAATTCATCTTCATGAGCATCTTCTGCTCATGCATGAGCATGGTCATCTGGCTGGTGGCCGAGTCCGCCAGAATGGTCATCTGCTTGCCCACGTCCATGCGGGTCTTGTCGCCCTTGATCTTGATCGACACCTCCTGGTTCTCACCGTCCGTGGTGGTTTTCTGAAGGATCACCCAGTCGGCCCAGGCGGCCTGCAGGGAAAAGACGGCGACAGCGGCGAGCAGCAGAGGAGTTTTCATGGCCAACCAGATTACGCAGGAGGATGCCTAAGCGTCAATGCTCATTCTGCCCGGGATTTTTCATCCTGCCCAGACGCCGCCAAGCCGGCGCCACGCTCCAGCCTTCCGCCTGCAGGGCCGCGCGCGCCGCCTCGGGGCTGCAGCCGGTGAGTTCGACCAAAATGCGCACCGCCCGGTCGCGCAGCTTCACGTTCGACGGGTTCAAATCGACCATGAGGTTGCTGATGACCTTGCCGACCCGGGTCATCGCCAGCGTGGTGACCGTGTTCAGGATCAGTTTGGTCGCCGTGCCGGCTTTGAGCCGGGTCGAGCCGGTCAGGATCTCCGGCCCGAGATCGGGCGCGATCACCAGGCGCGGTTTCCAGCCCGGCTCGCGCACGCGGCGCACCGCATCACGCAGGGCCGGATTGAAGCAGAGCAGCACGGTGAAGGCGCCGCAGGCGTTCGCTTCGCGAAGCGCGCCCCAGACAAACGGCGTGCGGCCGCTGGCGGCAATGCCGATGAGCACGTCGTTGGCGCCAAGCTGGCGGTGCCGGATGGCGAGTTCGCCGGCCTGGACGTCGTCCTCGGCGCCTTCGACGGCGCTCCACAGGGCCTGGCGGCCGCCGGCGATGATCCCCTGCACCTGCTCGCGCGGCGCCCGGAACGTGGGCGGAATCTCGCTGGCGTCGAGCACCCCCAGCCGGCCGCTGGTGCCGGCGCCGGCGTAGAACAGGCGGCCGCCGCTCTGGAAGGCCCGCACCACTTGCCGGATCACCCGCACCAACCGGTGCTTCTCCAGAAGGATCGCCGCAGGCAGGCGTGCGTCTTCGCCGAGCATCAGGGCCACCCCCTGCCCGAGCGGCAGCCGGTCGAGCTTCAGCGACCCCGGATGCCGCCGTTCGGTCGGGGACTGCGCCAGCACCGTCAGGTCCGCCAACGCCGCAGGCAGCGCGGGTGCCGCCTCGACCGGTCGCGGATCCGCCGCCGGGCGGCCGCCCTGCGCCCAAGCCTGCCGGGCCAACCGCACCGCGCCGAGCACGGACGGCGCGGCCAGCGCCTGCACCCGGGCGTGCGGCCGGCAGGCGCGCAGACGGCGGGCGACGCTGCGCTGAAATCCGGGATTCTTGAGCAGCACCCCGCCGTTGAACACAAACTCGACCGGCTCGCCGGGCGCGGCCAACTGGGCGGCGCAGGCGCAGGCATCCTCGGCCAGCATCGCCGCGGCCTCGGCCAGGATCCGGCGCGCCAACGGATCCCCTTTGGCGGCGACGGCAAAAACCGTCACCGCAAGGTTGGCGATCTCCGTCTTGCCGGCATGCACCGACCAGGGGATGAGCTGTTCGGGCTCGTTGAACATGAGCGCGTTCAGCAGGGCTGCGCCCAGCGGGCCCAGACGGCCGCGATGGTCGAGATCCGCCATCACCGCCCGCAGCGCGCGCAGGCCGATGTCGCAGGCGCTGGCGCGGTCGCCGATCACATGGCCGCGGCCGCCGACCTTGGCCGTTCGGCCGTCCGGCGCGCGGCCAAAGCAGCAGGATCCGGTGCCGCTGAGCACCAGCACCCGGACACACCGCGCCGGCGGAGCGGCGGCGAGCGCGGTTTCCAGATCGTTCGTGCAGGCGCACGGCAACTGCGGCCAGACCCGAGCGGCGAGGCGCTGCAGCCGTTCGCGGTCGGCCTCGGTGCGCACGCCGGCGAGGCCGATGGCAACCGCCTGCGGCCGCCGTGGCAGCCGCCCGGCGATCTGCTTCAGGTGCCAGAGCAGTTCGCGGTCGCTCATCAGGGCCAGCACGGCCGGTCCGGTCTCGAAACTCGCCAGCTGGCGGTCCTGAGCGTCGCTCAGCAGCACGGTGGTGCGGGTGCCGCCGCCTTCGAGGCCCAGGCAGATCGGCGAAACGGGAGGGGGCTTGCTCATGGGTGTGAACGGGCGGCGGCGGTCACCAGCGGTAATCCAGGCTGACGAAGTCCAGCAACTGCATCCAGAGTACGCGGCCGAGCGCCTGCCGGTCGCCCTGGATGCGCACGGTGCCGGTCATGCCGGGCCGCAGCCGGCGGTCGTCATTGGGCAGGCTCACCAGCACGCCGTACGTCGTCTCCAGCGGCGTCAGACCGCCCTGGGCGTCCGGCTGCGCCGCGACATCGCCGCCGAGCGTCGCCACCAGGTTCGCCGGCAGCCGGTCGGTCGGCGGCGTCTTCAGATCGGTCATCACCTGCCCGGCAAAGGTCTGCGCCGGCCAGGCGGGCACGCGCAGCTCCACCTTCTGACCGGCGCGAATGTGGCGGGCCTGGCGCTCGTTGAGAGGGATGAAAACCTGGATCGGCGCCAGCGCGGCCACTTCGCAGAGGGCGTCGCCGGGTCGCAGACTGCCCGCGGCCAGGCGCTGCAGATCCGGCGTCAGCACCGTGCCGCCGCGGGCGCTGCGCAGCACCAGCTTGGCCTCCAGACGCCGGGCCTCGGCCAGCGCCACCTGCGCCTGCACCACCGCCGCCTTGGCCTGCTGCCAGGCCGCCGGCGCCGCCGCCCCCAGCGCCAGATCCGCCTCGCGCTGCGCCCGCTCCAGCCGCAGCCCGGCGGCCGCCACGTCGGCGCTCAGCCGCGGATTGGTCAAAACCGCCACGACCTCGCCGGCCGCCAGCTCCTGGCCGCTGCGCACCCGGATGCTCTGCAAGCGCCCGGGCACCTCGGCGCGGATGAACTCGCTGTCGACCGGCCGCAGCAGGGCCGGCCGCTCAACGGTGATCTGCCAGGGGCAGGCAAGCAGCGCCGCGGCGGCAAGGGCGACGACGAAGAGCCCGGCGGCGGGCCGCCGCCAGCGCCCCGGGGCGGTCTGGAGATGCTTGCGGAAAAACATGAGCGCGGGCACCAGCAGCATGGAGACGAGCGCGCCGCCGCCGAGCAGGTCGCCGAGCCAGGCCAGACCGTAGGGCTGCAGCAGGTGGTGGAACAGAACGGCGATGCCGAGAGTGACGTTGAGCAGATACAGCTGCGCCGCCACGCTGTACAGTACAAACCAGCCGCGCCGCTTGCGCGGCAGCTGCGCCTCGACCGCCGGCGCCGCCGGTCCGCCGCCGAACAGCAGGCGCCGGCACAGGTCGCCGACGCAGAGCTGGGCCTTGGCGCGCAGATTCGGCACGCCCAGCAGGTCGACGAGCATGTAGTAGCCGTCGAACTTCATCAGCGGATTGGCGTTGAACAGCACGGTCCAGACGCTGGTGATGAGCATCAGGTTGAACAGCAGCTGCTGGGTGGGGCCGGGCTGCGACACCGCCCAGAGCAGCGTGGCGCCCGCCGCGATCACCAGCTCGATGTAAATGCCCGCCGCGGCGACCAGCAGGCGGTGGCGCGGCCGCGGAAACAGGTAGCTGTCGGTGACATCGGCGTAGAGGAAGGGCGAGAACACCATGACCAGCACGCCCATCTCGTGGACCTCGCCGCCGTAATGCTTGCAGGTCAGGCCGTGGCCGAACTCGTGGACCACCTTCACCACCAGGGTCAGCACCCAGACCAGGGCCAGGTTGGGCAGGGTCAGAAAGTCGTTGAGCGAAGGCGCGATGCGCGGGAACTCGAAGGCGAACACCGCCGCGCCGGCCAGCAGGATCAGCAGACTGAGCGTGAAGCCCGTCCAGCTCCACAGGCCGCGCAGCCGCCGTTCCAGGCGGGTCAGCAGCCGGTCCGGATCCCAGAGCGGAATCTTCAGGAACAGGGCCTTCATGAACCAGCCCCAGGGCGTCGACGGCCGTTTCGGACGGCGCTGCAGCTCGATCTGCCGGCGCACGCCGGCGGCGGTCGCCTCCAGGAATCCCGCCAGCATGAGTTCGTTGGCGAAGGTGGCGATGCGCTGCGTCAGCGCCTCCTCCGACTGCGCCAGCGCGGCGTGCGGATGCGCGCGCAGAAAGGCGGCGCGGATCTCGCGCACGCTGCGCCGGCCGTCCAGCAGGCTGGCCAGGGCATGGTCCTCGGCGCGCAGGCGGAAGTACTTCAGCGAGACCGGATCCTTGATGACGACAAAGGCGTGGCCTTCAAACCGCTGGCGGCTGGTTTCCAGGTCGGCGCGCAGGGCCGGCGGCACCAGCAGGTCCGGCTCCGGCGGCGCCCCGTCCGCGACTTCGGTGATGCGCAGGGCCGCCTCCATGAGCTGCTCAGGATTGCGGCAACGCCAGCTCCACCCGCATGCCGGCCTTCAGGCGCCGGGCGGCGTTGTCGACCCGGAGTTTGACGCGATACAGGCCGCTTTCGGCGTCCATGCGCGGATCGAGGAAGACCACCTCGCCGGTCAAGCCGGTCTGTTCCGGCTGCGACGGCACGCGCAGCGGCAGGCGGGCGCCGGCTTTGAGGCGCTCCAGCTGCGCCGGCTCCAGATAAAACTGCGCCTCCAGCTGCGCCGTCTGCACCAGATGCACGACGGTCTCGTTGAGCAGCACCGCCTCGCCCGGCTCCTTGTCGCGGCCGACCACAACGCCCGGCATCGGCGCGCGCAGCGTGCGCTGCCGCAGGCGCACCAGGGCGGCGTCGCGCTGGATGCGCGCCAGATCGTGCTCGATGCTCTTGCGCAGCGCCTCCTCGCGCGTGCCGATGTTGTCGCGCAGCAGCTTTTGCGCGGCCTCGTGATCGAACTTGGCCTTTTCCAGGATCTTCTCGGCGCGCTCGACCTCGAGCGTCTCGCTCTCGTCGGCCAGGCGCAGCAGCACCTGGCCTTCGCTGACCGTGTCGCCCTCCTCGACCAGCACCTCGCGCACTAGGCCTTCGACCGGCGTGCCGACACGGACCTCGCGCAGCGGCAGCAGCAGGCCGGGCACCGTCTCCTCCCACGCTAACACCAGCATGGGGAGAAAGCTGATAGCAATCACCATAGAAATGCGCGCATTGATGCAAGTTTGAACACCACTCAAAATTATGCTGAGATCAACGCTGGTTATACGATTTTTCACAGCGAATAAATTTTGAGCTTGCGTTGTCATATCTTTTCGTAGTTTTGTGTCGAAATGGATAACCTCAATCCTTACGCCGCGCCTCAAGCCGACATCAGCCCCATTAAAGATGGCAAGACACCAGAATTGGCAACTTTAGGGCAGCGTTTCCAAGGTTTTTTACTGGACGTTTTAGCAGGATCTCCCTCAGTAGTTTTACTTGTTATGTTTGTTGGAATGGCAGAGAACAACCAGCGATCAACCAGTCCATTAGGATTAATTCTACTGGTAACGGGTTTCTTATATTTCATAGGGCTGATGGTTTATAACATCATACGTCTCTCATCCCACGGCCAAACAATAGGAAAAAAGTGGATTGGGACGCGCATTGCAAAAATAGAAGATAACAGCAACCCTGGTTTCGTTAAAGCATTTATCTTACGTGGGGTTGTTAGCGGCATAATTGGCGCCCTTCCGGTGGTAGGCTTTATTTACGCACTTTTAGACATTTGCTTTATCTTTCAGGAAAATCGCCGCTGTATCCACGATTTGCTCGCGGGCACACATGTGGTAAAAGTTTAGACTTGATGAAATAGTTGCTAAGGTTGACCTGAAAGTTGCGAACAACCCACTCAAAATGATTCAAATTTTTCGCAATCCAATTCAGTAATTTGTCGATCTACCTGTATGCAAGATAGGTAGTCACACACATTAGTTGCCGGTCATTCAGGATTTTTGTTTGCGAAGACATGCCTTGTCTTTCACCCTAAGCCTTGAACCCATCCCTCATTGAAATCCTCGCCAGCGCCCTGTTTGCGCTGGCCGTGCTGCACACCTTCTCGGTGAAGCGCTTCGCCCACTGGGCACACCGCTTTCCCAAGGGCTCGATCCCGGAAAACCTGCTGCATTTTCTGGCGGAAACCGAGGTGGTGTTCGGCCTCTGGGCCGCGGCCCTGTTCGCCGGCATCGCCGCCCTCAAGGGATCGGTGCAGGAGGCGGTGCACCACATCGAAAGCCTGAATTTCACCGAACCGAAGTTCGTGCTGGTGATCATGGTCGTCGCCGCCACCCGGCCGGTGGTGAAGCTGGCCGAAAGCCTGATCGCCAGCCTGGCCCGCCTGCTGCCGTTCCGGGAAGCGCTGGCCTTTTACCTGGCCGCCCTGATCGCCGGCCCGCTGCTCGGCTCGTTCATCACCGAACCCGCGGCAATGACCCTGCTCGCCCTCGTGCTCAAGCGCCGCTACTTCGACCAGGCGATCAGCCGGCGCTTCGCCTACGCGACGCTCGGTCTGCTCTTCGTCAACGTCTCGATCGGCGGCACGCTCACCCACTTCGCCGCGCCGCCGGTGCTGATGGTCGCCGCCAAATGGCAGTGGGACACGGCCTTCATGGCCGCCCACTTCGGCTGGCGTGCCGCGCTGAGCTGCCTGGCCTCGACGGCCCTCGTCGCCTTCCTGTTCCGGCGCGAGCTGCTCGCCCTGCCGGCGGTGGCCAACCGCAGCGGCGCGGTGCCGGCCTGGCTGACCGGGCTGCACGTGCTTTTCCTCGCCGGGGTCGTCGCCTTCGCCCACCATCCCGACGTCTTCTTCGGCGTCTTCATGCTCTTCCTCGGCCTGGTCACCGCCAC
>CAYYJK010000050.1:0-17647 GCA_964472185.1 uncultured Prosthecobacter sp. | reverse complement strand
GTGGCGGCCAGGCGTTCCAGGCAGCGGCGCAGGCCTTCCGGCAGCGTCGGGCCGGCCGGCCAGTAGAACTGCTCGAGGTAGCGCTTCTGGCGGTGGATCTGATCCTCGCGGCCCGCCGGGTCGCTGAGCAGATTCTGCACGGCGAGCACCAGGCTGTCCGCATCTTCGGCGCTCAGCGCGGCCTGAAACTCGTGGACGTGGGGATAGCTTTGCGAATCGGCGGTGGGGGCGCGCAGGAACAGCACGGGGATGCCCAACTGGAAGCCTTCGAGCGCGGCGGTCGAATTCAGGTTGAGCAGTACCGACACACGCGGCAGCAGGTCGAGCATGCTGACTTCCGGCTCGATGAAGTGCAGGTTCGCCGGCGGCCGCAGGCCGCGGATGAAGCTCCTGCGGATGGCCAGTTCCGTTTCGTCCAAGGCCACAAAGCTCAACGCTTGCTGCTTTTTCTCGCGCAGCGGATGGAATTTGATGGCGAAGTCCGCTTGCGGCAGCTGCCGGGCCGCCTCGACCACCTGCTGGTAGCAGCGGTAGCCGGTCAGCGGATGGGTGTAGGCGTTGGTGCCGCCATAGTAGGTGTCCGCGTAAAGGATCAGCGGACGGGCGCCTGCCGGCTGCGGCTCTGGCAGGCGCGACTGGCGGTGCGAACGGATCGGCATGATCGCGGCTTCCGGCATGCCACGGAAGCGGGCGATTTCCGCGGCCCGGCCGCTGTCGCTGAGCAGGAAATCTGGCTGAAACGAGAAGCGCGGATTCGGCATGTGGTCATAGACGTAGGCGGCGACGGCGATGCCCAGCTCCTGCGCGGCCAGACTCCACATGCGTTCGGCGGTGCCGACCTGCGTGTCGCAGAGCAGCAGCCGCGGACGCGTCTCCTGCAGCTGGCGGCGGGCCTGCTCATAGAGGCAGGCCTGGCGCGGATAAACGTTCTGCACTTCCTGGCTGCCGATGGCGGTCAGGATGGCGGCGGCGCCCTCGGTGTTCTGCAACTCCTCGTCCCGGTGCAGAATCTCGTCCTGCCAGCGCTGCCACCACTGGCGGTAAGCGGCGCTCTTTGCGGCCAGTTCCGCGCCATCGGCCGGTGCGGCGGCGGGAAGGGTCAGCAGCGGCACTTCAAGCGCGGCCGGGTCGGCGGCAAGCAGCCGGGCCAGGCGTTCGCTGGTGCAGAGGATGCTCTGCTCCGGTGCCTGTTGGTGGCTCCGGTCGAGCGGGGCTTGCAGGCGTAACAGCGGCGGCTTGCGCCAGCGATGCCAGGCTTTCCAGAGGCGCCGGCGCAGTCCCGGCGCCGTTGTTTCCACCGGGAGGAAGCGGATAGGCAGTCCGCGGCGTTCCGCGAACTCGCGCCAGGCCGCCCAGTGGGTGCCGCAGCCGGCGGCGACGACAAGGCGGTCGAATCGGCCGGCGGCCAGCGCCCGCTGCGCGAGGTGCAGGTTGATCAGGCAGGGCACGGCGAGCCGCCACGCGTGGGAAGACAGGCAGGCGGCCCGGAAAGCGCGCCCGGTCGGTACTGGGGCTCCGCCTGGATCGCGGCTGAGAAAGGTGTCGATGAGCCGGTCCGCCGCACGGTTGATGGCAGCAGCCTCGGTGCATGGAAGGAACGCGCTGGCGTCCAGCCACTCGCCAATCTCGGGGTGTCTGCTGCGGTCGAGTGGCCGGTCCATCTCGAGGACCGTCATGCCGGCAGCTTCCGGCGAGCCCAGCAGCCGCTGCACCGCCTGGGCGGACAGCGAGCCGGAGACAAGGAGAGTTCGAGGCATGGCTGGTTACATGGGGTGGTAAGGCAGGGCCGGAGGCCGCATTACTGGGGGCAGGCGCTTCTGGGCGGAGCGGTAGGGTGCGCCCATAGTCTTTTTAGCACGTTGGGCGCTCCCGCAGATCTGCCTGCCGCCGTGTCTGGTCCAAGCGCTGGACGTCGGCGGGTTCGAGGTGACTGAAGCTGCGCGCGGGCTGTCCCGGAAGTCCACGATGATTTCGCCGCCGGGACCGGTGAGCCGCGCTTCGCGGAGGTTCCATTCGTCGGGCACCTGCCAGTCGAAGCAGCGGGTGCCGCCGGGCACCTCGAACTGCCGAAGATCGGGCAGATCTTCCGCCGGATGCGCAGCGTTTCCCGAAAGCCCTCGCCGCTTGGGCTGTGGCAGATGGAAAACAGGCGCGCCAGCAGGGCGTGCATGGGGCCGGGATCACTCATGAGGCGGTGGCGTCGTCGAGCAGCAGATCCCAGGTGACCGGCGTGCCTTTGGCGGCGGACTGGCGCAGCCGGCGGCCGAGCACGAGATCCCAGTGCCGGGGTTCGAGGCCGCGTCCCGGGCGAACGATGCGCAGGTTGTCCGGCCCCAGGATTTCGCCCGCAGCGACATCGCGGCTGAGGTAGATCGAGCGGCGGCGGGCGGCGGCGGCACGCTCCGCGGCGGTCGGGCCGTAATGGACGCTGCCCAGCGACTCCCAGGCGCGTTCCGTCTCGATCGCCAGGGCCTTCATCTCGGCCGGCTCCATGGAGAAGGCGGCGTCCACGCCGCCGTCGGCCCGCGACAGGGTGAAGTGCTTTTCGATGATGCGCGCGCCGAGCGCGACGGCGGCGACGGACACGCCGATGCCGAGCGTGTGGTCGGAGAGGCCGACTTCGCAGCCGAACATCTCGCGCAGGTGGGGAAGGGTGCGCAGGTTCGAATTCTCCGGCGTACTGGGATAGGTGCTGGTGCACTTGAGCAGCGCCAAGTCGGTGCTGCCGTTGTCGCGCAGGGTGCGCACCGCCTCGTCGATCTCGGCCGCGGTGGCCATGCCGGTGGACAGGATCACCGGCTTGCCGGTCGAGGCGACCTTCTTCAGCAGCGGCAGGTGAGTACACTCGAACGAGCCGATCTTGTAGGCGGGCACATTGAGGGTTTCCAGGAAGTCCACAGCGGTCTCGTCGAACGGGCTGCTGAAGCAGATCAGGCCGAGTTCCCGGGCGCGCTGCATGATTGGCGCGTGCCAGTCCCAGGGGGTGTGCGCCTCCTGGTAGAGGTCGTGCAGGGAGCGGCCTTTCCAGATCGAGCGCGGATCCGAGATCACGAACTCGCCGGCGCGCACGTCGAGCGTCAGGGTGTCGGCCGTGTAGGTCTGCAGCTTCAGGCTCTGCACGCCGCACTCGGCGGCGGCCTCGACGATCTGCAGGGCGCGATCGAGCGACTGATTGTGGTTGCCGGAGAGTTCGGCAATGATGAAGGGACGGTGGTCGAGCCCGATGGGCACTCCGGCGATGAGCATGGAAAAGGATTGAAGCTGTTTGCGGGCGGATGCAAGCAAAGCTGCTGGTTCGGCGGCGCCGGCGAGTTACGACCGTCTTTCCCGCAAAGCGGATTGCACCGCATGAACGGCAGCTTCAATGTCCGCTGTGCGGGTGCGATGATTGGTGATAGCTGCGCGAATCACCGTGCGTCCGCCCAATATCGTCGTTGAAAAGACAACGGCACCGCTCATTTGCAGTTGATAAACGATGGCGGTGTTTAACGCGCTTGCCTCGGCGTTCTCCATGCCGGCGACGCTGAAGCAGCAGATGTTGGAGCGAACTTTGGCGGCAAGCGCAAGGTCGTCGGAGGTTTCAACTAAGTGTCCCATCAAAGTCGCAAGACGGCAGTTGCCGCTTATCACTGCGCCGAGGTGTTTGCTGCCGTAGGCTCGCAGAGTGGCCCAGACTTTCAGGCCGCGGAAGCTGCGGGACAGATCGGTTCCGTAATCGCAGTACCAAGGATCGCCGCCGCCGATGCCTGCGCCCTGGGCCGCCAGGTATGCCGGTCGGGCCGCAAAGGCAGCGCGGTGCTTCTTTTCGTCACGGATCAGGACCAGGCCGCAGTCATACTGAACGAACATCCATTTGTGGAAGTCAAGCGCCAGGGAGTCGGCGCGCTCGATGCCCTTGACCAAGTTGCACCAAGGTTCGTCGGCAATGCGAGTCCATGCGCCGAAGGCGCCGTCCACATGGAACCAAAGCTCTTCCCGGGCGCAAAAATCCGCGATCATGTCCAGCGGGTCGAAGTTGCCTTGGTCCACTGAGCCTGCCGTGCCGACTACGCAGAAGGGCTTTTTGCCGGTGTCACGGTCGTGCCGGACCTGTCTGCTTAGGTGGGTTGCATCCATGCCTCCCGTCTCTGCATTCAAGGGCACGGTTTGCACGGCCTGTGAACCAATGCCGATCAACTCAGCTGCTTTGATGACAGCGTTGTGGACTCCCTCGGCAGCGTAAATCACCAGATGAGGTGCGCCAATGAGGCCTTTTTTGCGGCTCTCAGCTCCAAGTGCATGCATTCGGGCCGTCGCTAAAGCGATTACTGTCGCTTGAGAGGTGCCGGTCACCAGAACACCGCTGGCGGTGGAAGGGAAGTCGAAGCATGACTTGCACCAATCGATCACTTCGCGCTCCACATACACCGCGCCATGATCGCGTCCGCCGCAGTTGCTGTTCATTGTTGCCGCCACCACCTCGGCCATCAGGCCCGCCGCGTTGCCGGTTCCTTGTGCCCAACCAAAGAAGCGGGGGTGAATGTTGCCTGCGTGGTAGGGCAGGATGCTCCGCGTCATTTCGCGGGCAACGGCGTTTAGCCCGGTCCCCTCAGTGCTGTCATCCAGCGACACGCGATCTTTCACCGATTGCGGCACGGGCTGCCAGGCATGACTGCGGACATCTTTCAAGTGGTCGACGCAGGCGTCGACCAGTTCATGCAAGGCTGCGCGGTAAGATTCCCATTCGCCGGGGTCCAGGGTGCACTCTCTGTCCTTCATGAGAATTTGCATGGGGGCTTGTTCACTGCGCTTCGATCAGAGGCTGGAAGCGCCACCACTGCGAGGCGATCCATTCGATCTTGGACAGAACCCGTTTCGCGTCGGCAATCTCGGACTCCAGTGCTGCTTCTGCGGTGCCGGCTTCTGCGTGGCCGACGATGTTGAAAAAGCGGGCGCCGAGCACGAGGCGCAGGAAGGCCAGTTGCTGGCGGGCGCCGTTGAGGATGACTGGCTGGCCGATGTGGCAACACAACTGCGCGGCGGCCTGATCCGCCGGTGTCAGGCCGGGCACCATGGAGGACATGTCGCGGTTCAGTTGCTCAAACAGCCACTGGCAGCCCTTTTCATTCAGCGGTGCAAGGCATCCGTCGCCTTGTTTTCCCAGCACCTGGAACGCCATGATAGAAAGTCGTCCAATGTCAGTCTGTTTGCTGCCGCTGAGGTCATCATCAATGGCTTCGATGTAAGGGCTTTCCATGAAGCGTTTCACCAGTGATGTCCGGAAGCGGTCGAATGCATCGAGTTTTTGCTCTTCAGTAAGGCTGGCGTAGAGGCAGCCTTCCATCAAGGCCGGCAGCCAGCGGAACACCGTGCCGAAACTGCCGGCCTGAGATGACGGCTGCATCTTGTTGGCCCATACGAGGGGCCAGTCGCCAGGCAAGCTGACGCCCGGCGCTTCTATCAGCAAGCGACAGACGGCTTCAGTGCGAGTTCTAAGAGACGGTGGCAGCAGCAGGGCCCCGGAAAATGGCGGGCCGGTGAGGAACTTCGAGCCGGAGATTTGGACCATCCAGCCGCGCCGGACCATGTCGCCCATCTCGGTCCAGCTTGAGCGCATCTGGCAGGCGTCGACGGCCACATCCACACGCTCGGGTGCCCCGCGGACGAGCTGCTCGACCACTTCCCAGCCGGGAGCGGAGAGGCCGGTTTTCGAGCCGAGCAGCACATGCACCAGCAGGTGATGGCCCCGGTCCAGCGCGGCGCGGCCCTTGGCGAGGATCTCCGCGTCGACCTCGGCCGGCGGGCGGGCGCGGCAGTCCTCGTTGCGAACTGCCACTTCTTCGATTTGAATGGCGCGTCCCGGGAAAGCTTCCGCGCCCTTGCGCACGGCGGTGCCGGAAGCGGCTGTGTTGTCGAAGAACTTGCCTGATCCGGCGAGGAGAACGCCTTTGCCTGATTCCTCGGGGGAGATTAGCAGGTTGGTTAACGGCCGATTCTCGGTGGCCGCGAGGGACAGCATCACGCTGACCATTTCTGCGTCAGTGCCGGAAGGCGTTATGACCACATCGCTTTCGCCTTCTTTCAGCGACAGCAGGGCTTCGATCTCACGGGCGGTGGCATCAATTGCGCGGCGCCGCAATGGGGCGACCGATTTCGCTTCCAAGGCCAAATCGAGCAGATGCCGTCGCAGCAAGTCCGTGTACAGGAAGCCGTGGCGGCTGATCGCCGAGGCGGTCGAAGAGGAGAAATGCACCGCTTCAGGACGGGGGCGCGGGCAGACGCCGTAGCGGTTCAGTTGGGTGACCGGATCCAGGGCCAGCCGGCTGTCACCGCCGGCGATAAGCAGGACTTCTAGCGGCAGTTCGAACTCCAGTGGCGGAAATTCATCGCCTGAGCGGCGGGGGAGGGAAGCGCCTTCGATCAGTTTGGGCAGCCATGAGCGCAGTCGTTGTGAGGGGCTGATGCATGTGCCGGCCTTGAGTTCCATCGTTATCTCTGAAGGAAGAAGCTGCTCAAAGATGGCATGCGCGGCAGGGGTGCAGAACTCCAGCAGGTTGGCGCCATGGCGGAGCAATGCCACCACGCGCCGTTCGTTGAGTTCGCCGGCCTGCCGTGCATGCAGGGCTTCGGCGCCCCAGCGGGCGGCCGCCGCTGCTGCCGAAGAATTGATGATGAGTGCCGGTGGCAGCAAGATCAAGCCTGATCGAGTTACGCGGAAGGGGGCGCAGGTTGCATCTCCCAAAGTGATGCACCCCGGCACCCCGGCGAGCAGGGCCTCCATCGCGGGGTCTCCTTGCAAAACCAAGCGAAGTTGCGCATGCGGAACGCGCTGTTCGGCGGATGCCAAGTTGCTCGTGTCGCAGCGCGAAGACAACCCAAGGGCATGTTCGAAACGCGCGATCCGGGGGGGCCGTTCCGTGAATGGGCGGTTGGAAATCATGAGGTCTCTCTTTTGCGAATCTTTTGGCGGCTGCGGGGGGTGTCTCTGCTTTGGGCTGGTCGGCCGTTTTACGCCGTCATTTAGGTTGGTGTGCAGCACGTTTGACGGACGTCCCGATTATCAAGTTGGACCTTGCTGCCCGAGCGAGACTCATGGCCCGGTTGCCTGTTGGGATTGGTTGCGGCTGGACAGGATGCCGCGAGCTTCCAGAAACTCTCTGAATTCGGGTTCCTCCGCCAGGTTGCGATTCATCAGTGGAATGCGTAAGCCTGGGTTGTGATTGCCCTCGATGATGTAGAATCGATCAGGGGCGATTAATACGTCCCAGCCCACCAGATCAAAGGCCGGGTTGGCTGCGTGAAAAGCAAGCAATGTTTGCCGGATTTCAGGCCAAAAGGGAATCTCCAGTCCCACCAGGGCGGCTCCGGTGTCAGGATGGTTTTGAATGCGCTGAAGTCGGCCGTCTTCGCCGCGGCGCGACGCCTTGATGCACCGGCCCGTGGCTTCATCTATCTGCACAGCCAGTCCGCCGTGTCGGAAATGTTCGACCGGGGCGGATTGCTCCGTGCCTACGCAGAACACCGGGGCGAGTAACCGTGGTTTGCCATCTAATCCAACAAAAGCGGTTACACGCAAGGCGTTGCCTGCCTTTGGGAAGACCTGCTTCAAGGTTTTGTGGGTGTCAATGAAGGGAAATGCCAGATGATAGCTCAAACCTTTCACCAAGCTTTGGAACTCGTTTGCTCCCATCTTTCTACCGTTCACAATGGCTCCGTCGGATTGGCCCTCCACGAACAGCAAGCCGTGGCCGGTTCCTCCTTGGGCTGCCTTGAGCACAAACCTGGTGCCTTGGCGGCACTCGGCAAAAAAGCGTTCCCAGCTGTAATTCTTTCCGTTGTCGCTGAACCGCCCCTCGTTGATCGAGAACAGCGACTCGATCACCGGCAGACGTTGGCGCATGAAAGCGTCGAAGATCAGTTTGTCATGCAGAATCGGCCACACATGCAGGTTGGTCGCATGCGTGAAGCGATAACGGTGCAGATCGGGCAGGTGGTGCTGCCAGTTCGTGTCGTTCAGATCGTAAAGCAGGATGTGCTCCGAGTCGAAGCCGCGCAGCCATCCCCGGAGCAAGCGTGCCAGCGGAACTTTGCGCGTCCACTCGCTTTTTAGATTGTGGCTGAGGAAGCCGAGTGCATTGACGCGCTTGAGGCGCAAATGCATGGATTGGGTCTGTTTCAAGCGCATGAGATGCAGGTCAGTCCAGCAAGCCGTTTTTTTGAGCATCCTCGAGACGGAGGACCATCTTGACAAACTCTTCGCTGGTGCCGCTGTTGATGATTTGGCTGCCGAGGGAGCGGTTCAATGCGATGTTGGCCACGTTGCTCGCATGGGTGATGCCGTAGATCTGGCGCAGTCCCAGTTGCTCGAAACCGTAGCGGAACCAAGCGACAGCGGATTCACGCCCAAAGCCGCGGCCGCGACAGTCGGGGTCGCCGATCAAGCGGCCGGACTCGGCGCTGTGCTGCGCATGACTGATGTTTTTGAAATGGATGGTGCCAATGCAGCGCCTTTCGTTTCGCAACTCAATGACGTAATCAATCCTGCCCGGGCGCGGGCTGCGGAACCATTGCAAATGCTCTTCGAGAGTGAGCTTTCGCGGAGTGCGGTATGACGACGCGTCTTCGGGGCGGTTGCGCCAGTTGACGATCAACGTGGCATCTTCCTCGCGCATCGGACGTAGAATGAGTCGCGGTGTTTCAATGCTCGGCGGTTGATGATAGTCGGAGCTTGGCTTCATGTGCTGGCTTCTGCCCCGGTCCGCAGGGCTCCAAACATCAATTCGGCTCGCCGCCAATCCTCGGGCGTATCGATGTCTTGCACGCGTTCAAGCGGCAGCACGACTGGCACGGAGGCGGGCGAAGGAATCCAGTTTGACCGGTCCAGGAAAGACTCGGCGCGACCCCAGTAAAACTGGGCGGCATCGTGATAGGCCTCCTCGAGATCCTGAGAGCGTGTCAAACGGTGCTCTGGCTGGAACATCGCCAACCTGCCATCAGCGCGAATGCGCAGAGCTCTCTGAATGGGGTAAGGAAAGCGTGTCACGGAGTAGGCAAAGTGGGCGTCTGTTGAGCTCAGCTTTTCCAGGCCGGCTTTCAGATCCACGGGACGCAGAAAAGGGGCTGTTGCGGTCAGGCAGCAGACAAATGCCGGCATTCTTCCCAGTTCGCGCAGAGCTTGGATGCCTTGCACGACGACATCACGAATGCCGGCATGGTCATCGGCGTGGCTGGCAGGACGCATGAAGGGGGTCTCCGCCCCATGCGCTCGCGCTACGCTGGCAATCTCGTCGTCATCAGTTGAGACGATGACGGCATCAAAAACTCCTGTGGTCTGCGCTGCTTCGATGGACCAGGCAATGATGGGCTTGCCGCAAAAAAATTTGATGTTCTTGCGAGGGATGCGCTTGCTGCCTCCGCGGGCGGGTATCAGTGCAATGCAGGATTGGGGCGGCAGCGGCATTGCTTCAATTTTGACATGAAAGGGTAGCCGGGGCAAATGCATATGCTTGGCCTCGCCGGTGCCTGTTGACGCAGACGTGTTGGCATCCGGTGGCCAAAACAACCCGGCCACGGCGGGTGATGCACCGGAGCTGGTTGGGGAACTTGACGGACGAGCAGGCAAACGGGGCGCCGCTGTCGAGCGGTTGGTCGAAATCACGCGCCAAGTCCGCTTCGCGCAGCCATCGCGCCGGCGCGTGGGGATGCTGCCGGCGTATTCGGCCGCCTGACGGCCGCGCGGTCTCGATCGACCAGGCGATCATCGGCTTGCCGCAGAAGTCGCGGATGTTCTTGCGCGGGATGCGCTTGCTGCCGCCGCGGGCGGGAATGACGGCCAGGGTGGACACGGTTTCAGCCGAGCCTCCGGCAGATGGCGTTGAAGCTGGCCAGTTCGGGGATCTCCGCTTCGGTGAACTCCAGATTCCAGCGCTCCTGCACGGCGAGCAGGATGGTCATCTTGTCCAGCGAATCGATGCCGAGGGCCGACAGCGGTCGGTCGCCGTCGGCGGCGGGATCCAGGGGCAGCCCGGGGACGGCTTCTTGAAAGATGGCCAGAAGTTGGGTGGCGGTGTCGCTCATGCCTGCGCAGTTAGATCAGTTCGGGCGTTCGAGCAAGGCCGTAGCGTAGGACAGGCCGACGCCGAAGCCGGAGAGCAGGATGCGCCGGGGCGACGTGCGCTGCAGGGCCGCCTCGAGGGCGAGCGGCACGGCGGAGGAGACGGTGTTGCCGATGCCGTCGAGGCAGACCGGCGCCTTCTCGAGCGGCAGTTGCAGGCGTTCGCGCAGCTTGTCGACGATGTAGCGGCTGCCCTGGTGCAGAATCACGAGATCGACCTCGTCGAGGTGCAGGGCCTGCCGCTCCAGCAGGCGCTGGATCTGGCGCGGCACCGTGGTCATGGCAAAGTTGAAGACGGCCCGGCCGTTCATGTGCAGGCTGCCGCTGCGGTTGTGAATGGCGTCGCCGCCAGCGCCTTGGGTGCCGAACTCCGCGGCCGTCAGCGTCCAGCCCGGCTGATCCGCCTCCAGCAGGCTGACCGTGGCGGCGTCGCCAAACACCAGGCTGGTCGACTGGTCGGCGGGATCGACGATCTGGGAGTAGGGATCGCTGGTGAAGAACAGGCCGCGCCGGATGCCCTGGGCCTGCATGAAGGCGCTGACGACCGACAGTCCGTAGACGTAGCCGGAGCAGCCGAGCGAGAGGTCGAAGCAGGCGCAGGTGTCGGGCAGGCCCAGCTTGGCGTGCACCACCGCCGAGGTGTGCGGAATGCCGTTGCCGTCCGGAGTCTGGGTGCAGACCACCAGGGCGCCGATGTCATCGAGGGCGACGCCCCGCTGCTCGAGCGCCCGCGCCGCCTCGACGCAAAGGTCGGAAGCCTGCTGCTCCCGGGCTTTCACCGCCAGCGCCAGCGTGCCGATCTTGCCCTCCAGGAAGTCGGGGCCGTAACCGAACTGGCGGCCGCGCTCCAGCGCGTCCACGCGTCCCGGGGGCACATACGAGGCGAGATGGGTCAGGCGGACGGGCGGGTTCATTGGGGGGTCGAAAAGGAGATGGAACCGGCGCGCCGGCCGTCGAGGAACAGTTCGCTGCGGGTGAAGCGCCCGGCCAGAACCTGCTTGAGTTGCACGAGGACTTCCTGCGGAGGCTGGGCGGGCAGGGCCTCGGTCAGTTCCAGGCGGGCAAACAGCCATTTCGGGCTCAGTTCCGGCAGCAGGTGCACGTGCAGGTGCTTGTTCAGGAAGACGAGCATCTCGATCGGACAGCCGGTTTGCGGCGGCTGCAGGCGGGCGCTGCGGTTCTCCGCATCCAGACGGGCGGCGGCGACGACCGCGGCCTCGTTGCAGGGCTTGCGCGCCCGGACCGGCCGGTCGCTCTCGAGCAGGGCGGCGTGCAGGACGTCGGTCCCGGCGCCGAAGCGGATTTCGCCGCGGAAGGCGGGGTCGTCGCGCAGTTCGCGCAGGCTGTCGCGCGAGCAGACCAGGTCGGGCTGATGCCTGAGCAGCGAATGGTAGGTGATGGAAACCGGTCCCGCCGGCCGGCGCTCGCCCACGGCGGCCAGGATGGCCTGGTGGAGGTCGGTGCCGTGCAGGTAGGTGCGCTCGCCCCGGAAGGGCAGGTCGAGCGGATGGGTTTCGGTCATGGCGTGAACAAGCATTTTTCAGGGGCGCCGGGCAAGGTCAATTCACGGCTGTCAACTCCAGCAGGGCATCCATGACGCGGGGGGCGCCCTGGCCGTCGACGGCGCTGCGCAACTGCCGGCTCAGCTCCAGGCGGAGGCTGGCGTCGGCGATCAGGTCCTGCAGGGCGGCGACGGGCGGCGCGGCGCGCAGGTCGCTGAGGTTGCCCAGCAGGGTCGCCAGTCCGGCGGCCTGCCAGAACCGGGCCGGGGCCAGCTGGTTGTCGGCGATGCAGGTGATTGCCGTCGGCACGCCCAGGCAGGCCAGTTCGTAAAGCACGGTGCCGCCGGCGCTGAGCGCGAGCTGGCATCCAGCCATCAGCGAAGCGGGCTGCCAGTTGTCGACGTGCAGTTCGATGCGGGGCGAATGCCGGGCGCATTCCTGCAAAGCGGGCAGATGCGGGTTCAGGCGCGTCGTCAGCACGACGCGCGTGCCGGCGAACCCCGCTGCTTCCAGCCAGGCCAGGGCGGCCAGGGCGGCGCCGCGGTCGTCGCCGCCGCCGAAGCAGAGCAGCGCGCGGCGGACCGGTTGGGCGGTCGGGGCGGGCAGCCGGCGGCGCTCTTCCTGAAAGGCCTCGCCGACCAGGGCGTAGGCCGGGCCGGTGAGCCAGCGGCCGCCGTCCGGCAGCTGGGCGCGCTCGGCGTAGGGGGCGGCGGTGACGCCCGGGCTGGCGTCGTGGACGAGGTCGGCTCGCAGGCCGTGCCGGTGCTGCAGGTTGCCGAACTGCAGCCAGTGCAGGCCTGCCGAGCGCAGAACCTGCTGGTAGCCGTCGTCCAGCCGGTAGTGGTCGACGACGCCCGCGCCGAGCCCCAGGCGCCGGCACAGCTCCGCGGTCAGGCGGGCATCCTGCTCCGGCTCAAGTTCCCACGGCAGGCTCTGCACCGCGCATTCCGCCGGGAGTTCAAGCTGAGCCAGGTCCAGGCCATGCTGGCGGATGAGCAGGTGCGCCGGGCGGTGGCGCCGGACCGCCTCCCGCGCCAGGACGCAGCAGCGGCGCAGGTGGCCGAGTCCGATTTCGGGCGAGGCGTCGAAGCGGAAGAACAGGCCTGGGTTCATGGCGGGCCGGACTTCAGGCGTCGTTGCGCTTGTACAGCCGGAGTTCGGAATGGAAGCCGTCGACGGTGCGGTAGCCGAACGGCCGG
Organism: uncultured Prosthecobacter sp.; assembly: GCA_964472185.1. Lineage (GTDB taxonomy): Bacteria > Verrucomicrobiota > Verrucomicrobiia > Verrucomicrobiales > Verrucomicrobiaceae > Prosthecobacter. The sequence continues at coordinate 4,853 of CAYYJK010000050.1, read as the reverse complement.
ACATTGGTGGTCAGCAGCGTGTAGTTCTGCAGGAAGCGGTCGTAGTCTTCGCCGACCGTGGGGGTTTCCACGCCGTACTTCACCGTTTCGGATTTGACCGCCTTGCCTTCGCGCAGGTTGCGCAGCAGCACGTACCTGGCCTGCAGGCGGTCGACGTGGTGCAGGTAGTTGGCGACGATCGGCGGCTCCATTTCCTGGAAGGAGATGAAGTTGACGAAGAGGTCCACGCGGCCGCGCAGCTTTTCGATCTGCCAGGCGCAGAGCGTGCTGGCCTGGCGCAGCGAGCCGATGTCGATTTCGGCGAGCTCGCGGGTCTGGGCGTAGGTGGTGACCTTCTCCGCGCCAAGCGCCGCAGTCAGGTAGGACTGCGCCACGAAGCTGGTCGGCGGGATGTCCAGGTCGATGTAACGCAGACCGTCGATGCCGGCGGCGGCGAGCACCTCGCCCAGCGTGCCGAACCTGCCGCCGATTTCGACCACGGTGCGCGGCACGTCGCCGCCCAGGTGGCGCTTCAGCAGCGCCAGGCCGAGCAGGTAGTTGAGGGCCGAGCGCGAAAAACGCCGGCCGTCGAATTCGAAGTGCTCCACCGGTTCGCCGTAGCCGGATTCGGAGAAGGTGTGCAGCCAGGGCAGGCGCACGGGATCGTCGGCGGCCAGCAGCACGCGGTAGTCCGCCAGGGCCGCGGCCTCGCCGCTGAGCAGGTGGTGCAGCGTCATCGCCTGCTTGCGGGCGCCGGGGTAACGGGCTTCGAATCCCGCTTCCAGTTCCTCCACCTGGGCCTGTTTCAGGCTGCTGCCGGGAGGGCCGTACGTCGGGGCGAAAAAGCCCAGCGGTTTCGGCAGGCGGCGGAAGTTCTCGATGCCGTGCGCTTCGATCTCCTCGACAATCCGCGCCGAAGCCTCGCTCCAAAACACCGAAGGTTGGTAGAGGGAGCTCTGCTGCTCCATGTCGGTGCGGGCCAGGGCGAGTTCCGGATAGCGGGGAGTCGATGAGGTCATAGGCAAAGGATCGTGGGGATCTTGCATTGCACTACACGGTTCCCTAAGCGGTCGGCAACCGCTTTTCCTGACGGTGCGGGGATTGCCCCGCCGATGCCGGCCGGGAAGAGCCGCCGTTCAGGACGCCGTCCGGCCGAAGAACATCATGTGCTGCCAGGGCAGCTCCTTGAATTCGCGCTTCAGCTGAAAGCCGTTGACGGTCAGTTCCTTGAGAATCTGGTCCCGGGACATTTTGTGCTCGGGTTTGATCGGCACGCTGTCGTCTTCCGCGCGAAATTCGACGAGCACCACCACGCCTTCGGGCTTCAGCGCCTTGCGGATGCCGGCCAGCATGGCGGCCGGGTGGGAGAATTCATGGTACACGTCGACGAGCAGAATCAGGTCGCAGGAGTTTTCCGGCAGCCCGGGATCTTCCGGCGTGCTCAGAATGCTGGTGATGTGCGCGATGCCCTGGTCGGCTGCACGCTTCTGTAGCATGTCCAGCATCTCCGGTTGGATCTCCACCGCATAGACCTTGCCTTGGGGGCCGACGGCCTGCGCCATCGGCAGGGTGTGGTAACCGTTGCCGCTGCCCAGATCGCAGACGCTCATGCCGGGCTTGAGCTGGAGTTCCTCGCGCATGCGCAGCGCCGCTTCCTCCCGGTCGCGCTTGTGCCGGATCAGCCAGCCGGCCCCTTGCCAGTGCATGGTTCGGGCGATAACCCGGCCCTCATATTCGGCGGGCGGCGGGGCGGGATCCTGGGCTGGGAGCAGGCCGCCAAGGCAGAGAAGACACAGGATGCGGAACAGCATGGGCGCCATCAACAACGCGGACCGCCTCGCGCGTCTCGCGGCGATTCGTGCGCGTTTGAGGAAATGATACGGAAAGATTAACTATTAGGTCTTGCGTAAGTTTCAGCAATTTCTTAAAACCCTTTCGAATCCGCTCCCGCTCATGCACAAGCTCATCCTGATTCAGAACGACTATCCGGCGACAGGCAAGAGCACGCTCGCCCGCTGCTGCAGTCGCTACCTGCGCCAGCACGGCGCGGCCCATCAGCGCCTCGCGCTGGTCGAGGAGGCGGCGGAGGGCGAGGCGGACGCGGTGCTGGAGGCCGGGTCGCTGAGCCGCCAGGCGCTGCTGGGCCTGCTGACGCAGAGCCCGGTCACCGTGCTTGAGGTCGGCACCGGGTTGGGCGAGTTTTTCGCGAAGTTCTACCAGAATCAGGGGCTGGCCGGCGAGTTCGACCGGAGCGGGGTGCAACTCACCGTCATGCTGCCGGTGACCAGCGAATCGGACAGTTTCGACGCGGTGCTGGAGGCGGCGGAAGTGTTTTCCGACCGTGCGGAGTACGCCATCGCCCACCTGGTGACCAGCAGTTATGAGGATGACGACAAGATCTGGGACAGCAGCTATGCGGCGCGGGTGATGGACATGTTCGAGACCGTGGAGCTGTGCATCCCCGAGGTGGGCGCGCATCTGGACCAGACCCTGCAGGCCTGTCACGTCAGCCTGAATGAGGCGCTGCTCGATCCGGTGCTGACCGAGCGGCTGGGGCGCGAGTACGGCAAGTGGTTGGCGCGGGTTCTCGGCCAGATCGACGGCGCCCGCCAGCACCTTTTTGGTGACGCCTTCCAGCCGACCGTGGCCGCGCCGGTTGCCGGCAAGGTGCGGGCGCGGGCGCGCGCGGCCTGAGGGTCAGGGCTTTTTCGGCGCGGGCCGGGGCTGCTTGGGGTGGCCTGCGAGCGCCACCGGAGCAGGGCTGGCCTCCGTCGGGAAATCGGCGGGCACGTCGGCCGTAAGCTTCACGGCGCCGGTCGCCACCCACTCGGTGCCGCGTTGCAGGGTCTCGTAGAAACCGCGGCAGAGCATCGAGTAGTCGGCGTGGCCGAGGGTGGTGTGGAAGACCCGGCCGCGGCCGTAATCCAGCACCATGAGGTTGGGTTCCTGCTCGGCCGTCAGGTCGGACTTGGCGCTGGCCAGGATCTGGATGTTCTCGGCCGGGCCGCGCAGGCGGCTGTACAGCTCGTCCTGGGCGTGGCGCCAGCGTCTGGGCAGACCGCGGGTGATCGGGTGGTCCGGGTTCTGCACCTCGACGACGAACTCATGCTGGGGGCCGTGTGCGCCGCCGGGGCCGGGGCGGGTGTCGCGGAACAGTTGGCCGTCCTTGACGTACAGCCAGGGGCCGGAGACCTCGTTGCGGCCGCCCCAGCCGCCGACGCCGATCATGCGGTTGTACTCCCGCCAGTCCGGGAAGGAGTTGTTGGCGGCGTGCACGGAGACGAAGCCGCCGCCGCCGCGGACGAACTGCTCGAAGCGCTGGCGGACCGCCTCTGGCCAGGGTTCGCCGTTGTAGTTGCTGACCACGGCGGCATAGGCGCCAAAATCCGGCTGCCAGCCCGCCCAGGCGTCCGCGGGCGCGCCCTTGGGCGGGGCCGTCGAAACGTCCACCGTGAATGCGCCGCTGCTTTCCAGGGCGTGCCGGAGCACCGGCGTGGTGATCTCCCACTTGTGGTTGTTCTGGCCGTCGATGAGCAGCACGCGGATTTTTTGGCCGGTCTGGCCGAGCGCGAAAACCAGGGACGTGGTCAGGGCCAGGAGGGGCAGCAGGAGGCGGTGCATGGGCTGGAGAATCGTTTGGACGGGCGGCCGGCTTTCAAGCTTCCTCAGACCACGACGGCCCAGACCACCTTGAGGTAGCGGCTTTCCGGGCAGTTTGACATCACCGGGTGATCCATGCCCGGGCCGGTGCGGTCGAGAATCTGCAGTTTCTTGCCCTGCCGGTGGGCGCTGCCGATGACCAGTTCCTCGAAGTCGTCCGGACTGAGCAGGCCGGAGCAGGAGCAGCTGACGAACAGTCCGCCGCGCCGGACCAGCTGCAGGGCGAGGCCGTTGAGGTCGCGGTACTTGAAGATGCCTTCCTCCATGCGGTCGCGGTGGTGGACCAGCTTCGGCGGATCGAGCACGACGGTGTCCCACTGCTCGCCGTTTTTGATCATCTGCCGCGACCAGCCGAAGGCGTCGCCATGGGTCCAGTTGATGCGCGTCTGGTTCAGGTTCGCGTTCTGCCTGGCCTGGGCGATGGCCTTTTCGTCCAGGTCCACCCCGGTGACGTCCTCGCAGCCGGCGAGCAGTTTCGCCGCCAGCGCGAAGCCGCCGTTGTAGGTGCAGAGGTCGAGCATGCGGCCGCGGGCCAGCCGGCCCAGCCGCTGGCGGTTGTCGCGCTGGTCGCAGAAGAAGCCGGTCTTGTGACCGCTTTCGAAATTCACCAGGTAGCGGACGCCGTGTTCGCGAATGCGCACGCTCTGCGGGGCCGGGGCGTCGGCTTCGGGCACGTCGGCCAGGCGGATGCCCTCCATCAGCGCGATGTCGGGGTCGGTCTGGATCACCTGCTGCGTGGTGCCGAGCTCCGCGTGCAGCAGGGGCAGCCAGCGCCGCAGCCGGCGCCAAACGCCCAGCGTGGTCACCTCGATGGACAGCGTGTCGGCGTAGCGGTCGACCACCAGGCCGCTGAGGCCGTCGGCATCGGAGTGCACGACCCGGTAGGCGTCGGTGTCGGTGTCGAGTTTCAGGGTCTGCTGGCGCAGCCGCACGGCCTGCAGCAGGCGGGCGTCGAGATCGGCTTCACCGAACGGTTCCGCGCCGTGGTGCAGCACGCGCAGGGGAACCCGCGCCTTCGGGTTGAGGAAGCCGGCGCCAAAGCGGCGGCCTTCCTTGTCGTAAACGTTCACCAGGTCGCCCGGGCCGGCGTCGCCGGAGGTGGCGCCGACCATGTTGGGGAAAACGGCCGGATGAAACGAGTAGTACTTCATCAGCGCCCAGGGCCGCTCCCAGGCTTCGCTGCCGGGCGGCGGCGGTTTGGGCAGCTTCGGCTC
>CAYYJK010000049.1:0-17829 GCA_964472185.1 uncultured Prosthecobacter sp. | reverse complement strand
CGTCGCCCGGCTGCAGCGCCGCCAGCTTCTGCCAGTGCTGCAGCGCCCGGGTGAAGGCCTGCCTGGCCTCGTCGTTCTTGCGCAGGGTCTGGCTGGTGTGGCCCAGCACCCCCAGCAGGCGGGCGAGTTGCAGCTCCCAGGCGCGCCGCTCAGGCGTGGCGCGCGCTTCCCCCTCGCCTCCGAGCAGCTCCTCCAGGGAGGCGATCGCCTGCTGCACGATCGGCAGCGCGGCCTCGGATTTGCCAAGATCGGCCATGAGTTCGGCGTAGTCGCCGCGCAGCTTGGCGCGCAGGGCGGCGTAGCGCAGGTTGCCGGCTTCGTCGGCGAGGATCTCGTTGAGCAGCTCAATCGCGTCCTGGTTCTTTTTCACCGCTTCGGAACTGGCGCCGGCATCCCGTTCCTGCTGCGCCTGGCCGCCGTAGTTGCGGGCCAGCAGGTACTTGACCTCGGCCCACTCGGGCAGCAGGCGATTGAGCTCCAGCAGGACGGCCAGGGCCTGGCTGTGCGCCTCCGCGGCCTCCTTGCCGCCGACCGCCCGACCGAGCAGCTCGGCCAGCTCGGTGTAGGCCTCGGCGAGCAGCAGCGCCTGGTCCTGGTTGCGCGGCGTCGCGCCCATGACCAGCTTGCCCATCTCGGTCACCGCATCAATCAGCGTCGTCAGCGCCTCCTGGACGCGCCCCGCCTCGCGCTGCGCCAAGCCCTGGGCGAAGCGCGAGCGCGCCAGCAGGAACTGCTCCTCGGGCATCGGCCCCCCCTCGAGCAACTTCGGATCGAGCACGCGCGCCACCTGCTGCAGCGCCGTTTCAGCGTCGGCGACCTCCCCCTCGCGCAGACTGTGCAGGCCGCAATCAAGCCAGGCGCGCGCGCATTCCTGGCGGGCCAGGCGGTTGTGCGGATCCGCGGCCAGGCCCTCGCCCAGGGTTGCCGTGGCATGCTTGAGCAGCGTCAGGGCGGCTTGCGCTTCGCCGCGATCGGCGCGCAGACGGGCCAGAAGCAGGCTGTGACGCCCGAGCCACTGCAAATACAGCGGCCGCTGCGTTGCGGCAAGTTCACCCTTCAGCAGCAGCGCCGTCTGGTCGCGCGCCTTTTCGAGCCAGGCGAGTGCCTGACCGGTGTCGCGCAGGCGCAGGTGGATCTGTCCGAGGTTGCCGTAGGTGCGGGCGCGCTCCAGCGCCAGCGCCGGATCCTTTTCCAGGGCCGGCAGAGCGGCCTGGATGAATGCCAGCGCCTCGCGCAGCTGCGCGGTGGAAAACACGGCGTCCACCTCATCGCGAACCGGCGCCTGCAGGAACTGGGTCAGCAACTGGTCCACAGCCGCCTGGGCACGCTGCAGGTTGCGTTCCGCCGTCTCCTTGCGATCGCGCTCCGCATCGCGTTCGCGCGTCAGCGCCTGCACCCGCTCGGCGCCCGCCGCCGCCTCCCGCTTGCGCCGGCCGTCCATTTCGCCCGAAGCGGTCTCCGCCTGACGCGCCCGCAACTGCGCGGAGACGGCGAAGGTGCCGGTCACCAGCAGCGCGGCCAGCAAGCCCAGCGCGACCGTCTGCCAGAGGCGCAGCTTGACGACCTGGAACTTGCGCTCGCGCAGGGTTTGCGCGCGGGCCTCCTCAAGCAGGCGATCGGACTCGATCAGCTCGAACTCGCGCAGCACCTCGCGCAGGTCGGCCCAGCGCGCGGCGGGGTTCAAATCGAGCGCCCGTTCGAGGACATGGCGGCGGCGCTCCTCCCACTTGCTGGCGGCCGCTTCCGGCCAGCTGATGCGGGGCTGGGCGCGCACCGCCGCGAGCAGGCGGCGGCTGTCCGGCGCCGCCGTCACGCCCGCAGTCAACGCCGCCGCCAGACGTGCCGACTCCTCCGCCCAGGCTTCCTCGGCGCGCGGCAGCCGGCCGGTGAGCAGCCGGTAGGCCAGCACGCCGAAGCTGTACACGTCCCAGCGCGGCCCGTGCCCTTCCAAAAACCCCTCGGGGCGCTCGGCCTGCTCCGGGCAGAGGTGGACAAAATGGTCCGTCAGCTCCAGGTGGTGGACTCCGCCGACCCAGCCCTGGGCGACGTCGGCCAAGCGCAGCTGGTCGCCCTCCAGCAGGACGTTGCAGGGCCGCAGGTTGCCATGCGCCACGCCCAGGCGGTGCAGCCAGGCCAGGGCCTCGGCCAGCTGGCCGATGCAGTTCCAGGCGCGGTCGGCCTCGGCCAGGCGACCCAGGTCCGCCAGCGTCGGGGTGCGCCAGACGCGCCGGCCCTGGTCATCCCGCTCCGCCCCGCCCAGCAGCGGCATGATCAGATGGTAGGGGCTGTGTTCGAGGTCGAAGTGCTCCACCGGCAGCACGCCGCGGTGCGGTCCCGCCTGCTGCAGGCGCTGCAGGGCCGCCGCCAGCGCCTTGCGGTGAATCGCCATGGAAGAGAACACCTTGACTGCGCAGGGCTTGCCGGCCGCCGCTGCGCGATACACCGCCCCGCAGCCGCCGCTGCCGATGAGTTCCAGCATTTCGAGGCCGGGAATCTCAGGCGAACTCATGCGGCTGGCCAGGAAGGGTTTTGCTCATGGGTGGAAAGGCATTGGACGCATAAAAGCGCGCCTTGTTCATCCGGAATCTCGCCGGCCGCCGGCGACAGATGCCGGCGGCGGGGCGCGTTTGGCTCTGCTCATGATGACTCGCCGCCTCTGCCTCGCCGCCACGCTCTTCCTGACCCTGCCGCTGCACGCCCAGCCGGCCCAGCCCGCCCAACCGGCGCCGGTCCTGCAGATTCGCACCGACCGGCCGGAAGCCTTGTACCAGCCCGGCGAAAAGGTCCGCTTCGATCTGGAGCTGACGCAGGGCGGCCAGCCCGTGCCACAGGCGCAGGTGGCCTGCGCTTTGTCCAAGGATGGCGTCGAACCCAAACGCCAGGAAACGGTGACGCTGCAGAACGGCCGCGGCAGCCTCACCGCCACGCTCGACGAGCCCGGTTTCCTGCTGGTGCGCGCCAGCCTCACCGGCAGCCCGGTCAGCGCCCTGGCCGGGGCCGGGTTCAGTCCGGAACGCCTGCAGCCCAGCCTGCCGGTGCCGGAGGACTTTGATGCCTTCTGGGACGCCCAGAAAGCGGCCCTCGCCAAGGTGCCTGCGAAGGCCGCCCTGACACCCGTGGACAGCCGCCTGGCCGGCGTGGACGGTTTCGACGTCCAGGTCGCCTGCCTGGGCGCACCGGTGTCGGGCTACTACGGCCGGCCCAAGAACGCCAAGGCCAAGTCGCTGCCGGCGATCCTGTTCGTCCACGGCGCCGGCGTCGGCAGTTCCAACCTCGGCGCGCTGGCCTGGGCCGAACGCGAAGGCGGCATGCTGGCCATGGACATCAACGCCCACGGCATCCCCAACGGCAAGCCCAAGGCCTTTTACGACGCCCTCGCCGCCGGCGACCTGAAGGACTACCGCTTTGTCGGCCGCACCGACCGCGACCAGAACTACTTCAAGGGCATGTTCCTGCGCGTGCTGCGCGCGCTCGATTTCCTGACCGCGCAGCCGGAGTGGGACGGCAAGACCTTGATCGTCTACGGCACCAGCCAGGGCGGCTTCCAGGCCTTCGCCGCGGCGGGCCTGGATCCGCGGGTGACTTTCTTCTGCGCCGGCGTACCCGCCGGCTGCGACCACACCGGCGTCGCGGTGAAGCGCGTCAACGGCTGGCCGAAGCTGGTCCCCAACGGCCCGGACGGCCAGCCGGACGCGGCCGCGCTGCAGACCGCGCGCTACTTCGACAACGTCAACTTCGCCAGCCGGGCGCGCTGCCGCGGCGCCGCCGTCACCGTCGGCTTCATCGACACCGTCTGCCCGCCGACCAGCGTCTATGCGGCCTACAACGCCCTGCCGGTGGCCAAGCAGCTGCACCGCGATCCGCTCACCGGCCACAAGAACAGCCCCGAGGCCATGCGGTTCATGCAGGAAGCCGCCCTGGCGCATGTGCGCTCGATGAAACCCTGAGAGGCCGGCGCATCGGCTGATAAGGCCGCCGCCGGCCGGCGTTAGCCTGCCATGCTGCGCTTTTTTCTCTGCGGCCTGCTGCTCGCCGGCGGCGACCTCCACGCCGCCCCGGCCGCGGACCGGCCGAACGTCCTGTTCCTGTTTGCCGACGATCTGACCCATGACGCCATCCGCGCACTGGGCGATCTCGACATCGAGACGCCGAACCTCGACCGGCTGGCCGCGCGTTCCAAGGTGTTCACGCGCGCCTACAACATGGGGTCGTGGAGCGCCGCCGTCTGCGTTGCCAGCCGCACCATGCTCAACACTGGCAAGCAGGTCTGGCATGCCGGCAGCGAAGCGCTGCCGCAGGCGCTGGCGCAGCAGCGGCTCTGGCCCCAGCGCCTGGCCGCGCGCGGCTACCAGACCTACCTGACCGGCAAGTGGCACGTCGCCGCCGATGCCCGCAAGGCCTTCGAACAGACCGGCACCGTGCGCGCCGGCATGCCCAAGGACACGCCCGCCGCCTACCAGCGTCCGGTGGCCGGCCAGCCCGATGCCTGGAGCCCCTCGGACCCCGATCTGGGCGGCTACTGGCAGGGCGGCCGGCACTGGAGCGAAGTCACCGCGGACGAGGCCGCCGGCTTCCTGCGCGAGCGCCGGGACACCCGCCGGCCGTTCTTCATGTACGTGGCCTTCAACGCGCCGCACGACCCGCGCCAGTCACCGGCGGAATTTGTCGCCAAGTACCCGCTCCGCCGCATCGCCCTGCCGGCGAGTTTTCAGCCGGAGTATCCGTTCAAGGACCGCATCGGCTGCGGCCCGTCCCTGCGCGACGAGAAGCTCGCCCCCTTCCCGCGCACGGCCTTCGCCGTCAAAACCCACCGGGCCGAATACTTCGCCCTGATCACGCACCTCGACGCCCAGATCGGCCGGGTGCTCGAGGCGCTGGAGGCCACGGGCGAGGCGGAGCGCACCTGGGTCTTTTTCACCGCCGACCACGGACTGGCCGTCGGCAAGCACGGCCTGCTCGGCAAGCAGAGCCTGTACGAGCACAGCCTGCGCGTGCCCTTCCTGGTGCGCGGGCCCGGCGTCGCCCCCGGCAAGGTGCCGCAGGCGATCCATCTCCAGGATGCCATGGCCACCACGCTCGACCTGGCGGGCGCCTCCCTGGAGGGCATCGAATTTCGCAGCCTGCTGCCGCTGCTGCGCGGCGAATCCGACCAGTCCACCGCCGAACCTGTGTACGGCGCCTACCTGGATCTGCAGCGGGCCATCCTGACCAGAGGCTGGAAACTCATCGCCTATCCGCAGGCCCGCACACTGCGCCTCTACCATGTGGCCGAGGATCCCGAGGAGCTGCATGACTTGGCCGCCAAACCGGCCCAGCAGGACCGGCTGCGTCAGCTGTTCCGGCAGTTGCAGGCGGCGCAGCAGCGGCTCGACGATCCGCTCGACCTCCGCCCGGCCTTCCCGGACCTTTGAACCGCCCCGTCAGGCCGCCACGCAGGGCAGCATCATCGCGTCGCGCATGCCGTGCAGGATCTTTTTGTCCGCCGGACAAACCGTCGCCAGCACGCCGCCCAGTTGCGCGGCCTCCGTGCCGGCCGGCACAAAGTAGTAGGGGCAGAGACGCACCCGCGACTTCATCGGCAGAGCCTCGCGCCGCTCCTCATGCCAGGCCGGATGCTGGACCACCCGCGCGCGGTGAAAGCGCTGCAGCACGTAGGGATGGTGCGAAAAGCTGGCCAGCGCCGCATCCAGCGCCGCGGCCCACTGCTCCTGCGACAGGTCGTGCCCGATCGAGACGCTGCGCGAGCCCCAGCCGATCTCCGAAAAGCCGCTGATCTTCAGGACCAGTTCGCGCTGGCGGCCGCCGAAACGCCGGGCCTCCTGCCAGGACTGGATCCCCAGACCGGGCAGCTCGGCAAACGGCGGCAGCGGCTGCGGATCCACCACCCAGCCCTGGGGAATGCAGCGGCGCAGCAGCGCCCGCTGGCCCGGCTCCAGCGCCCCGCTCCAGTAGTCCTGCAGCGCCGGCGACCAGAACAGCGCCAGCCAGAGCTTCTCCTCCAGGAAGGCCTTCAGGGGCGGGGTGAAGCTCACCTCGCCCGCGCGCGCCATCTGCAGCATCTCCGCGGCCAGATCGACCTGCTCCAGGTCGAACAGCTCAAAGAACCGGTACAGGCTGGAGCCGATGAGTTCCGTCGGCGTCAGATTCCACGGATTCATGACGTTGCGCGGCGGGCCGTTCGAACGCGCGTTGAGGCGGTCCACCAGCCATTCCATCTCGGGCTGGTAGTCGCCCGACTCGCGCGAAATCAGGATGTCCTCGTGGGGAAACGCGGCGGCAAAACCGTCGATCATGCCGGCCGGGCCGCCGAGCACGGCCTGGCCCATCGCGGCGTACGTTTCATTCAGCCAGCCGGTGAGGCCGATGCCGCCGGGCAGGGAGTCCAGCTCGGAGATGCAGACTCCGTCCTCGGTCAGCACCAAGTCCGGCCGCAGCACGGCCGGCAGATCGTCGCGCCAGCGCGCCTCGCGGCCGAGGGCGACCACCTGTGCCGGCTTGCCCTGGTCGAGCAGGGCGGCCACCCAGGCCAGCTCGGGGGTTTCGAGGCTGTCGAAATAGAGGCGGTTGCAGGCCCGCTGGAAGGCGCGCAGCGCGGGCCCCAGGGCGGCAATGCGGTCCACCGTGGCGGCATCGAGGGCGAAAGCGTCGGGCGAAAGCACCCACTCCTTGTCGCGGAACAGCCCCTGCTCCGGAAAGGCGGCGCGAAGGTGGTCGATGCGTTCGGCGGCGGTCATGGCAGGCCGCCTGCATAGCACAGGGCCGGCGCATTGCCAGCGCCGCTTACTTCAGCGTCAGTTCCGCCATGACCCCTCGCAGCTGGTCGTGGGTGCGCGCCACCATGCTGTGCGTGGGCGGGCCGACGTTGCGGTCGTTCCACACCTTTTCCAGCTCCATGAGCACGCCGATCACCGGCTGCATCAGCACGGAGCGGCGGGTGCCTTCGCTGAGCGTGGCGAAATCCTGGCGCAGGTCAGCCAGCAGGGCCGGCGAACCGATGCAGAGCGGGCGCTTGTCGACGTCGGGAATCTCCACGACCAGCTTGGAGACGATTTCCAGCGAGCGCATCCAGGCGCCGAGGTCGACCAGGACGGCAAGGTCGGGATCGCGCTGCTCGCGCAGCAGGCGCATGAGTTCCTGATGGCCATCGACGATCTCCTGGCGCAGATCCTTCCACTCGTCCATCTCCGCCATCTTGGCCTGGGCCATCAGTCTGGGCATCATCTTCTCCCCCAGACCGAGCATGCGGCAGTAGGCGACGATGTCCTGGTTGTTGTTGCGGAACTGCTGGGCGTCGCCGGCCTCCCAGATCAGGAAGGTTTCGCCAATCAGGCTGCCGAGCGTGAAGGCCGCCTTGCTGCGGTCGGCGGTGGGCGACGGCGGCTGCGGCCGGTACAGGGTACGCCAGCGCGCCTTGGTGTGCTGGCCGGCCATCTCCAGAAAGTCCGCCGGCGTCTGATCCTCCGTCCAGAAGATGACCTGGGCGACGAAGTCGCCGGCGCTGGCCGCGATCGAATTCTGCCGCGCGCTCTCTTGCGCCCGCAGGCCGGCGGCAAGCACGACGCAGAGCGCCGTGCCGAGGGCCAGCACGTTCGGGAGATGAATCACGGTAGGAAGAGTTGGAGCAACTCAGATGCCGGGAACCGGGGTCTTGTTCAAGAACAGCCTGCCGGTCCCGGCAAAAAATTCACTCCACCGTGACGCTTTTTGCCAGGTTGCGGGGCTTGTCGACGTCGCAGCCGCGGGCCACCGCCGTGTAGTAGGAAAGCAGCTGCAGGGGGATGACGGTGAGCAGCGGACTCAGGTAGGAAGGGCACTCAGGAACGTAAATCACGTCCTCAGTCAGCCGCTCCAGCTCCGTGCGCCCTTCCGTGGTCACGCAGACCACCGGCCCCTTGCGGGCGAGCACCTCCTCGATGTTGCTGACGTTCTTGTCGAACACCGCATCGTCCGGCGCGATGAAGATCGACGGCATGTCCGGCTTCACCAGGGCAATGATGCCGTGCTTGAGCTCGGCGCTCGGGTGGCCGCTGGCGTAGATGTAGCTGATCTCCTTCATCTTCAGCGCGCCCTCGAGGGCGACCGGATAGTTGGCCTGGCGGCCCATGAACAGCATGCCCTCGGCGTTGGCGTGCTTCTCGGCAATCGCCTTGATGCGGTCGGTCTGCTTGAGGATGGCGGCGATCTTGTCCGGAATGGCCTCGAGCTCGTCGATCATCTCGATGCCGTCGGCGCCGGAGAGGTGGTGGATGCGGCCGAACAGCATGCCCAGCAGGGTCATCACCATGACCTGGGAGGTGAAGGTTTTGGTCGCCGCCACGCCGATCTCCGGACCGGCGTGGATGTAGCAGCCGCCGTCGCTTTCGCGGGCGATGGTGCTGCCGACGCTGTTGACGATGCCCAGGCAGCGGATGCCTTTGCGCCGGGCCTCGCGCAGGGCGGCCAGGGTGTCGATGGTCTCGCCGCTCTGGCTGAGCACGAACTGCAGGGTGTTCCTGTCGGCCGGCACGTTGCGGTAGCGGAACTCGCTGGCGATCTCCACCTCGGTGGGCACGCGCGCCAGGGTTTCGATGAGGTACTCGCCGACCATGGCGGCGTGAAACGCCGTGCCGCAGCCGCTGAGGATGATGCGGTCGACGCCGCGCAGCTCCTGCGGCGTCATGTTCAGGCCGCCGAGGACGGCCGTGGCTTCGTCGCGCGACAGGCGGCCTCGCAGAGCATTGCGCAGGGACTGCGGCTGCTCGAAGATCTCCTTGAGCATGTAGTGCGGGAAGTCGCCCTTCTCCGCGTCATCGGCGCTGAACTCGACCCGGCTGACCTTCACCTGCGCCTGGCCGCCGAGCATCGAATTGACGTCGTAGCGGTCGCGCGTCAGGCTGACGATGTCGTGGTCGTTGAGATAGACGACGTCGCGGGTGTGCGCGACGATCGCCGACACGTCGCTGGCCAGGAAATGCTCGCCCTCGCCGAGGCCGACCACGAGCGGGCTGCCGAGGCGCGCGCCGACGATGACGCCGGGGACGTCCGCGTGCATGGCGGCGATGCCGTAGGTGCCCTTCACCTTGGCCAGCGCCGACTGCAGGGCGCCGCGCAGGCGGGCGGCGCCGTCGGCCTCGTCGGAGGCCTCGAAGTAGCGCCCCACCAGATGGGCCAGCACCTCCGTGTCGGTCTGCGACTCGAAGCTGTCGCCTTGGGCGATGAGCTGGTCGCGCAGGCTCTGGTAGTTCTCGATGACGCCGTTGTGCACCAGCACCAGCTTGCCGCCCTGGTCGCGGTGCGGGTGCGCATTCTCGTCGGTCGGTGCGCCATGGGTGGCCCAGCGTGTGTGGGAAATGCCGATCTCGCCGTTCGGCGCGGCCTCCGCCACCGCCTGGCGCAGGTTGTCGATGCGCCCGGCGCGCTTGATGATGTTCAGACCGCTGCCGCCGTCGAGCAGGGCCAGGCCCGCCGAGTCATAGCCGCGATATTCCAGCCGGCGCAGCCCGTCCAGAAGGATGGGACTGGCCTGCCGACTGCCGATGTAGCCAACAATGCCGCACATAAAGGTGTTTGTCCGCCATGGGGGCCGGCGGAGCCGCACAATAGTATTGAAAAAAGTTCCCTGCCAGTGGAAATGACCTCAGCCGGCAGATTCCCGGGCCAGGGTCATCACGCATTCGAGGTGCTTGGTTTGCGGGAAGAGATCGAAGGGCTGCACCGCCTCGAGGCGGAAACCCGCCTCGCCAAACAGGACCAGATCACGCATCTGGGTGGCCGGGTTGCAGGAGATATACACCACCCGGCACGGGTCGAAGGCGAACAGCTGGCGCAGAAAATCCTCGCTGCAGCCCGCACGCGGCGGATCGAGGATCACCACCGTATCCCGGCCGGAATGCGGCACCGACCGGAAGATTTCGCCCGCATCCGCGGCCAGGAACCGGCAGTTGCCCAGTCCGTTAATCTCGGCGTTGTGCGCCGCCTTGCGCACCGCGCTCTCGGAGATCTCGACGCCGATCACCTCCTGGAAAGCCGGTGCGGCGCTGATGGCGAACAGGCCGCTGCCGCAGTAGGCGTCCACCAGGTGGCGGGCGCCGCTGGCGCGGGCCTGCTCGACGGCGTAGCCGACGAACTCGGGCAGGATGAAGGGGTTGTTCTGGAAAAAATCGCCGGCCTGGAACTCGAACTTCATCGCCCCCACCTGCTCGACCGCGATCTCGTCGGGCCGGGTCAGCACGCCGTTGACGGCGGCACGCATCAGCAGGGTGGCGCCGTTCCTGAAGGCGTTCTGGTTCGCCCGGGCCTCGGCGCGCACGGCCTGCAGCTGGTCGTTGAGCGCGGCCATGGCGATCGGGCACTGTTCGACGTCGATCATGGCGTTGCGCGTGCCGGCGCGCAGGAAGCCGATGGCGCCGATCTCGCCGCCCTTGGGCCTGTGGAAGTGCGGGGTGATCTTGGAGCGGTAGCCGTACTGCCGGGGCGACGCGATCACCGGCAGCACCGGATGCTCGATCTTCGCCATGTGCCGCAGCAGCTCCTCGACCTGGCGGCGTTTCCAGTCCAGCTGGCGTTCGTAGGCCAGGTGCTGGTACTGGCAGCCGCCGCAGCTGCCGAACAGCGGACAGGCCGGCGCGACGCGGTCGGGCGAGGGTTCCAGCACCTCGACCAGGTCGGCATTGCTGTAGTTCTTGTGGTTGCGGTAGATCCGGCAGCGCACCCGTTCGCCGGGCAGGGCGAACGGCACAAACACGACCCAGCCGTCGACGCGCGCGACGCCGCTGCCCTCGTTGGTGAGGTTCTCGATGCGGACGTCGAGCTCCTGGTGGTAGGCAAAGGGGTGGGGGACGAACTTGCGCGGAACCATGTTCACACCCTCTAGCAGCCCGCAGCGGCGAGATCAAATGAGGATGCCCGCAGCCCGTCTCAGCGCGCCACGGCGGCGGCAAAGGCCTCGGTCGAGAACTCGGCCGCCGCCTGGCCCACGGCCTTGTCCACCGCCTGGCGGACCACCTTCTCGATCTCGGCATTCAAGCCCAGCCAGAGCACGTTGGTTTCCTTGGCATCAATGCGCCGCTGCCAGACCACCTGGCCGGACTGGCTGCGCAGCCGCAGGTTCAAGCCGACGTTGTGCCAGGTGGCCATGAAGAGATCGAGCCAGAACTCGTCCACCTCGCCCTCCAGCACCGGCCGGCCGGCCGCCTTCGGCGACCCCGCCGGCGCCGGCGCATAACCCGCGGACCGCAGGGCATCGGCCACCATTCCGGTCATCGTCGCCGAGACACTCTCGCGCCCCTTGATGGCGTAAGCGCCCAAGACCATGCCGTAACCATTGCGCTTGTTGCCGATGAGCGTCTTGTCCTCGAGCTTGCGGGTGTCCTCGAGCGGCCGGATGCCGACCGTGCCGACCTGCCTGGCGGCGGGGGCGCACGGCGAATGCGTGACGCGGATCTTGGTCGTGCCGAGGGCGCAGTGGCTGAGCGTGGTGGCCGCCACGATCCCGAGAAGCGCGCGAAGGACATGCTGCATGGCGCGGTCGTGATACCTCGGCGGCCGACCACAAGGCAAGCCTTGTTTCGCCTTCCCCGCAGCGGGCCGTGGCGCAGGATGCCACACGGCGGCAAACAGGATTGCGCAAGCCGCGGTGATTGACGGCGGCCCGCCGCATCGTTTCAAATGCCCTTCCATGCATCGCCCCATCCTCTCCCTGTTCACCGCACTGGCCCTGACCGGTGCCGGCGCCGCCGACGTGGCCTACGAATTCGCCCCCGACTTCCTGCAGCCGCCGCCCGGCAAGGCCACCATCGGCAACGGCCACGGCGAGATTGCTTGCGACCGCGCGGGCAACTTCTACGTCAGCGTCCAGGGTCCGGAAAACAAGGACGCCGGCGTGCAGGTTTACGGGCCGGACGGCAAGTTCCTCAAGGCGCTCAAGCTGCCCAACAGCCTGCACGGCTTCGTCATCCGCCAGGACGAAGGGCAGGAGTATCTCTACGCCGCCGTGCTCGGCGAAAAACGCGTCATCAAGGCCAAGCTCGACGGCACGATCGTGCTGGAGATCCCGACCAGCGCCTTCCCCGCCGGCAAGGCCGGTCCTAAAGGCCTGGCCCTGACCAACTGCGACGTCGCCCCCAACGGCGACATCTACGTCGTTGACGGCTACGGCCAGAGCTGGATCTTCGTCTTCGACCGCGCCGGCCAGTTCAAGAAGGTTTTTGGCGGTCCGGTGGAGCCCCTGAAACTGGCGAACACCCACAAGATCTTCATCGACCGCCGTTTTGAACCGGCGCGCGTGCTTGCCTGCGACCGCGGCAACAACCGCCTGCTGCACCTCGACCTCGACGGCAGCCTGATCCAGGTCATCGCCAGCGAGGGCCTGCGCCGGCCGAGCAGCGCCTCCTTCCATGGCGACCTCATGTGCGTGGCCGAGATCGCCGGCCGCGTCAGCGTCTGGGACAAGGCGGGCCGGCAGGTCGCCAGCCTCGGCGTCAACGACACGGCCGGACAGACCAACACCCCGAAGGTCGAACCCAAGGACTGGCGCCAGGGTACGGTCACCTCGCCGCACGGCATCACGTTCGACAACCAGGGCAACATCCTGGAGACCGAATGGAACGTGTTCGGCCGCGTGCTGCGCTGGAACCGCAAGTGATGGACAACCGGCCCGCCTTTCAGCCACGTCCAGGGGCGGCCCGCCGGCCGCCCCTGCTTGTTTGGCTGGGGGCCGCGCTCTTCGGCCTGGTGACCGCCGCCGGCGGCCACGGCTGCGAATTCCTGGTGGCGCGGCTGGAGGTTCGCCCGGAAGGCGTCGAGCTCACCATCACCGCGGACTTCATCGGCAACCCCCTGCTGGCCGACGCCGCAGCGGCCCAAGCAGCGCTCCGTCAATCCCTGCAGGTCCGCCTGGATGGGCGGCTGCAGCCGCTGGAAGAGCTCGCCCCGCTCCAGTTCCGCGAGGATGCCGGCTGGGATCCCGAGGCGCCGGCCGCCTTTGCACCGCCGGCCGATGCGCCCGCGCATCCGCTGCTGACAGCCGTCTGGCGCTGGCGGCCGGACCGGCCGCAGCTGGCCTTCGGCGTCCCGGAGGGCCACCTGCACGACGTCCTGCTGTGGACGCGCGATCCGGCGCTGCCGGGCCGCCAAGCCAAGTGGATGCTGCTGATCGAGGGTGAAGACACCCCCGCCATCGCCTGGGCGCCACCGGCGCCACTCTGGCCTTGGAGCTTGGCGCTTCCGGTTCTCGGCCTGCTCTGGTGGTGGCGCCGCCGCGGCTGACCGCTCAGGGGCCCGCCACCTGGCCGGTGCCGGAGGGCAGCGTCTTGAGGCGCTGACTGGCGCTCAGTCCGTGGACGTGCGGCGCATACATCGCCTCGATGCGCGCCGGTGGCGCCACGGCGTCGCCTTCCGCGATGACGCGGGCCAGGTAGCGCAGCTGGAAATGCCCCTCCTGCGACCAGGCGTTGGTGAAAAACAGCGCCCGATCCGCACGCAGCTCGTGGTGATCGAACCACCACGGCCGCAGCAGTTCGCGCCCGCCCTCGGGCGGCCTCTGCGTGGCCAGAGACGGGTTGAGAGCTTCCAGCACGCTGGGCAGCGGGTCCTCGACGGCCAGGTAGCGCTGCGCGCCGTCCAGGCGCAGCTTGAGGGTGACCACCACCAAATCGCCCACCCGCAAATCGTCGATGCCGTTCAGGGCGCCGTCATCCTGCAGTTCCGCGTAGCTGCGCTCGATGGAGCAGCCTTTGCTTTCGCCGGAAAACTCCCGGTTCGGCGGAAACGCGCGCACTTCAAGCCGCGAGTAGAGCTTCTGGTCGGGCGGCAACTCCACCCGCAGCGGCGCTGCGGCCAGCCCGGCATCCAGAACCGTCGTCCAGTGCGCAGAAAACTGCGGCGGCGCCAGATTCAGAACCTGCGCGCTGGCGCCCCAACGGACGCGGGCCGCCAGCGGCGTCACCGGCAGGTTCCCGAGGCGCTCAAAGGCCGCCAAGGCGGTCAGCGCCCAGGCGTTGGCGAAGGTGTTGCCCCACTCGCCGCGCTCGTTGCGCAGATCCAGCAGACGCTGCACCTGCGCCTCCGCTTCGGGCTGCATGTTCAGATGCGTGAAAACCAGCAGCCGCAGCGCCGGGGTCACGCTGTCGCCCAGCCAGGACCACGAGTGCAACCGCCTGGGCGGGCGATCCTCGGCCAGCAGATCGCGGATCTGAGCTGCCGGCGCCTTGGTCAGGCACATCGCCAGGGCGGTGCACAAACGGGCCGATTCCGGCAGGCGCTCGCGTTGCGCATGCAGCCGGTTCTGGTAGGCCGGTTCGGCCCGCCCGCCCTCGGCCAGCGTGTACAAGGCGAACGCCCGGTCGGTCAGCGCCTCCACATCCGCCAGCTGGTCCAGCCCGCGCAGACTGCCGGAAAGGTAGTTCAGCAGCTGGTCGAGCACGCTCTCGGGCACATGGGCGCCGGACTGCCGGGCGCGCAGCAGCAGCAGGCCGGCGTATGAACTGGCCCAGAGCGAGGGTTCCGAGCCGCCGGCCCAGTACGACAGCCCGCCCTGATGCGTCGTCATGCCGAGAATGCGGTTCACGCCGGCCTGCACGGCGTTGCTGGCCCGGCCGCCGTCGAGCAGATCCGGGAACATGGCCTCGCGGCCGCGGAGCGCCAGCCAGGGCAGGGTCGACGAGGTCGTCTGCTCCAGACAGCCGTAGGGATAGTGAAGGATGTAAGCGAGCGCGTCCCGCAGCTCGCCCAGCCGGGAGACGTGCATCCGCAGCTCCGCCCTGCCCTGCCCTTCCAGCACCGCCGGACTCACCTCGGCCGCCAGATTGACGGCCCGGGACGTGGCCGCCTCCAGCCTGGCGTAGCGCACCTCGCGCAGTTCCGGCAGCGGATGCTCGACCTCAAGCGCGGACTCGGCGGCGTCCCCGGCAACCGCCGCGCCAGCCGGCCAGGCCACCGGCTTGGCCGACCAGGTCCAACGCGCCGTCCCCAGGGCGGTGAAGCGCACAGGCAGGGCCAGGACGGCCGTCTCGCCGGCCTGGACCGGCAGCGTGTGCACGCAGAGACGCGGCTCGGTCGTCGCCGGGATCTTGCCGGCCACGAACACGCGCCCGTCACGGATGAATTCGGCCGTGCCGTCGAGTTCCAGACGCACTTCGACGTCGCCCGCCTGGGCGGTCGTGTTGTGAATCACCGCCTTCACCAGCACCTCGTCACCCAGACGGGCAAACCGCGGCAGCACGGGCTCGATCATGAGCGGCTTGTTGACCGCAAAGCCCGACTCGCCGTGGCCGAAACGGTCGGCGCCGCTGCTGGCGACCGCCATCAGCCGGTAGCGGGTCAGGTTGTCCGGAGCGGTCAGGCGGGCGTGCACTCGGCCCTGCGCATCGGTCGTCAGGGTCGGCTGCCAGAGCGGGGTGGCCGCGAACTTCTTGCGCACCTGCACCGGCGCATCGGCGCCGTCGCCGCCGTCGCCGATCAGGAACCCCTTGTTGCCGCGAAGGCGTTGCCGGGGATCCTCCGGCAGCAGGTCCGGCAGCGAGATGAAGCTCTCGATCGCCAGCGGCTGCGGTGCATGAAAAACGGCCTCGGGCGCCGGCGTCGCATGCTTGACGAGGCTGAGCACGCCCTCGTCGACGGCGAACAGCGTCACCTCGCCGCCAGCGACCGGCCGCCCCTGGGCGTCGGTGACGGTGCCGGTCACCTCAAGGGTCTCGCCCGGCCGGACTTCCGTCTGGGCCGGCGCCAGCGCCACCTTCAGCTCTTTCGCATGCGACTCGACCTGCAGCTCGCAGTAGCCGATCCGGTACTCGGGCATCGCGTGCGGTTTCGGGCTGTCGGCGCTGCCGCGCACCAGCAGGACCGAGACGAACACGTTCGGCGCCTCGTCCTCGCCGATCGGCACGCGGATCAGCGGCTGGTCCGGCGTGATGCGGGTGACAAAGTGACGGTGCAGGCGGTTGCGCTCGACGCTGACCAGGGCCGTGCCCGCAATCGGAGTCTTGACGGCGATCACCGCCTCCTCGCCGGGCTTGCAGCGCGCCTGCAGCGGCTCCAGGCGGATGCGCGCGCCGTCCTCGGCGGCCCAGGGAAATTCGTTCCCGCCCAGCACATGCACAGGCAGCCGTGAAAACACCCGACGGCCACCGGCATCGGCGGCGGTCACCGTGACGAAGTACAAGCCGCCGGTCGCCGGCGTGAAACGGATCGTGCCGGCGGTGGCGCTGGCGGCGGGCGACAGGTTCAGGGTCTGCCGCAGTTCCTCGTGCAGCGTCACCTGCTCCCGCGTCGTGCTGCCGCCGCCAGCCGTCGCCTCCCGCAGCGTGTGGTGCTCCTGGCGCTCCACCCTGACTTCGACCGAAACCGGCGCGGCCGCCGGATCGCCCTGCGGGGTGATGGCTGCCAACTCCAGGTCCATCTCCTGGCCCGCACGGCCGAAGGGCGACGACTGCCGGAGACCGAGCAGCAGGCTGGCCCCCGGCAGCGTGAACTCGGTGGTCGAGCTGATCGTCTGCTGGTTGATGTCGGTGATCTCGACGGTGACCTCCACCTGCTGCGGCAGGGCCGCCTGATCCGGCGGCGGCTGCGGCAGATCCAGCAGCGCGCGCCCCTGAGGGTCCAGCTGGACCTCGCCATGGGCCCACCATTCGCCCAGGGCCGCGTCATTCGCCTCGCGACCGTCCGCATCGTCTTCCTGACCGTAGCGCAGCCAGGGCGGCTCCGCACCGAAGTGGTAGTCCTGGTAGCGGTCCGGCGGTTCGTACCGGCGCGTGGCCGAGGCGCTCCAGGCCGCGGTGGCTCGGCTCAGCGGCTTGCCCATGAAGTAGCTGGCGCTCAGGGGCAGCTTCAGACGGTCTGGCAGCCGCTCCAGTCCGGCGGCGTCCAGGCGGATCTCAAAGGTGTTGGGCCGGTAGTCCTCGATGCGGAAGGCGTAAGAACCGTCGATCACCTCTTGATCGTCTCCGAAGCGGAGGCTGAATTCGTAGCGGCCAAGCGGGCCCTCGGGCAACGTCAAATCGCCGGTCCAGGATCCCTGGTCCGTGAGGGTGATCGACTTTTCCACAACGATCCGGTAGCGCGGATCGCGCAGCGTCAGGAATGCCTGCCGGGCTGTGTCGGGAAGACGCAACGCATCGGCCAGCCGCTGGCGCGCCAGCACCTTGAAGTGCGCGGTCTCGCCCGGCCGGTACAGCGGCCGGTCGGAAAACACAAAGGCCTGCATCTGCGGCTTCCAGACGTTGCGCCAGGCGCGCGGAATGTCGTAGGGGATCACCGCCTCCAAACTCGCCTCCTCGCAGCGCAGGGCCGCGCAGTCGCCGGCTGTTTCCGCCAGCACAAATGCGGGCGGGGCGCCGGTCAGCACCGCCACGCCCTGACGGTCCGTTTCGGCATGGGCCATGAGCCGGCGCTGCGCATCGACCGCCGTCAGCCTCACGCCGGCCAGCGGCTGCCCGGTCCGCAGCGAGGTGACGAAGACCAGATTGTCGCGACCGCTGCTCTTCTGCATCAGCCCGAGGTCGGTGAACTGCACCAGCGACTGGGTGCGTGTGCCTTCCGGAACCACGCCCGGCGCGGCGTAACCTTCGCATTCGACCAGCAGCGGCGCACCCTCGGCGGTGCCGAGCATCTCCCGCCAGTTCAGACGGACGATTTCGCTGCGATCCAGCGGTTTGCTCACGGCAAAGACGCGCTCAAAGACCACCGTGCCCGGATAGTCATCCAGCGGCGGCGGTTGAAAGGGCTTCGGCCGCACCGATCGGCGCGCGACCTCCGAGGCGTAGGGAGCATACATCTCCAGCGCCTGCAGCAGTTCCGGTCCGTTGAACCGCTTGGCCCGCACGCGCACTTCGCGCACGTTGGCGACGGCGAGTT
>CAYYJK010000048.1:10016-17880 GCA_964472185.1 uncultured Prosthecobacter sp. | reverse complement strand
ATGATGTCGCGGGCGCGCTTCTTGGGGGCGCCGGTGATGCTGCCGCCGGGGAAGCAGGCGCGGAAGGCGGCGGCGTGGCTGACCTCCGGCCGCAGGGTGCCGGTGACGGTGGAGACGAGGTGGTAGACCTGGGCGAAACTTTCCACCTGCCAGAGGCCGGGCACCTGGACGCTGCCGAATTCGCAGACCTGGCCGAGGTCGTTGCGCTCAAGATCGGTGATCATCAGCAGTTCGGCGCGTTCCTTTTCGCAGCCGCGCAGTTCGCGGGCGGCGTCGGCGTCGCGGGCCGGGTCCAGGGGGAAGCGCGGACGGGTGCCCTTGATCGGGCGGGTGGTGATGGCGCGGCCGGAGAGGTGGAGGAAGAGTTCCGGCGAGGCGGAGAGGACGGTGGTGCCCTCGAGGTTGAGGCAGGCCGCGTGCGGGGCGGGGGAGACCGTGCGCAGGCGCTGGTACAGCGGCAGGAAGGGCTGGTTCGCCGGCCAGTCGGCCCGCCAGGGGTGGGCCAGATTGACCTGGTAGATGTCGCCGGCGCGGATGTAGTCCTGGGCCCGGCGCACCCGCTCCAGAAAAGCTGCGCGCGTCACCAGTGGCTGGAACGGCAGGGCGGGGCAGGCGGCGGCGGGAACCGCGCCGGGCTGCACCTGCCGGGAAAACGCGCCGCAATCGAACCATTCCCGGCGGTCGTGGTCATAGAGCAGCGCATGCGGATAGACGCCCAGCAGGAACTCGCCATCAAACCCCACCCAGCCAAACAGTCCGCCCGGGCTGGCGGCCCTGCCTCCCTGCGCCAGCGCCGCCTCCACCTGCGGCCAGTCGCGGTCGATGTGCCCGCGCAGGACGTCGGCGGGCTCCGCGGTCAGCCAGGAGCGCGCGCCGGGGCCGGCCAGGGCGCTGTCCAGCCAGACGAACCCCTCGCGTCCCGCCAGGGCCGCCGCCACCGCCTCCGGGGGCTGCGACCAGGGCAGCGGCTGCCAGCCCGTTCCGGCCGGCGCGGCGCCGGTCGGAGTTGGCTGGGAAAAGGGCTGGGGCATTGACACTGCGGGAGGCGAACCGTACCATACGAATTTCCTGCGGCAATCGGCATGGCTCAAGCATCCACCATTCTCAGCGCTGACCGGGGCCGCGCATCCGCCGTGGCCCTCGGTGTCCTCGGCCTGCTGGCCTCGGCCCAGGTGGCTCTGGTGGTTGCCGCCCTGCTCAAGCACAGCGCTGCGCCGGTCGCCAAGCCCGCCCTTCCGGCGCCGGCCACCGTCCTGGCGCCGCCCGTGAGTTTCAGTCCGCCCCCGGTGGGCAGTTTGGCGGCTCCGGCACGGCCGGCGTCGCCGCTGGGTCCGCCCCCGGTCGGCTCGCTGCAGGCCCCGGTGGCGCCGCCTACCGCCACTCCGCCGCCCGTGCCCGGTCAGGCCGCGCCGCTGGCGGCTTCGCCGGCCCGCAGCGCACCGCCGGTGCCCCGGCCCGGTACCGCCTCGGTGTCCCCGGCCGAAGCGGCGGCGAACCTGAGCCTGGAGCAGAGCCTCGAACTGGCCAAGCAGGTGCGCAGTCTTGGCGACATGCAGGGCGCTCTCGAAGTGCTGAAGAGCGCCGCGGAGAAACAGCCCGGGCACCCGGCCGTGCTGGCCGAGATGGCGCAGTGCTACGAGCAGATGGGGCTGGCCGACAAGGCCGCCTTGCTCTGGCGGCAGATCGCCGGCATGAATCCCGCGCAGTCGGCCGGCTTCGGCGAGCTGGCCAAACGCCGCCTGAGCGCTCCCGTCGCCGCCGCGGAGACGGAAATGCTCGCGCCCGCACCGGCCGGCCCCGCCCTGCTGTCCCTGGGCGCCTGCCAGGCGGTGCGCGATCCTGCGGCCGTCAACGGCGAGAAGGTGGTGCTGCGCATCCCCATCCTGCGCCGCGGCACCGCCAGCATCGACCCCAGCCAGGTCGACATCGACGTCTACTTCTTCGACCGCGTGAACGGCGAAAAAATCGCCCAGACCATCGCGGACGAACCGGTTTCCGAATGGGCCACCGCTCCGGTCGACTGGAGTGGCATTGGCGAAGAATCCCTCAACCTCACCTATTTCCTGCCCGCCCTCACCCCGGGAGAAGTCGCCGCCCACGGCCGCCGTTCCTACCACGGCTACGTCGTCCGGCTCTATTACCAGCACAAGCTCCAGGATGCGGCTGCCGAGCCGCGCGACCTGCTGGACTTCGGTTCGTCCGCGCCCCAGGCAGTGCCGGGCGCGGCCAACCCGCTGCTTCCCCCGGTGACGAACTGAGGCGGGTCCCGCCCGAACCGATGACCCTGCTTTTTCTTGATGCCAACCCCGCCACCCGCGGCGAACGAACCCGTGTCCTCCGACAACAGCCCGACTGGAATGTCCATGCGGTGGCCAGCGTCGCCGAGGCCCGCCGCTGGCTGGCCGGAGCGCCGCAGCTCGACCTGCTGATCACCGAGGCCATCGTCGATGCGGCGAGCACCGGCTTTGAACTGCGCGACGTGGCGCTGGCGCGCTTTCCCGAGGCGCGTGTGCTGTTCACCACGCGCTACGATCTGACCGGCTTCGAAACCCAGGTGGCCGGCTGGCCGGTCCTGCGCGACGCCCCGTACAGTCCGGACAAGCTGGTGGGCAAGGTGCGCCAGACGCTGGCCACGCCCCTGCCGCCGCGCTGCGTCGAGCCGCCGCCCTTCCTGGCCTCCGGCACGATGCTGGGCAACTACCAGGTGCTCGACCGCCTGACCCTGGAAAACGAGTCGGAAACCTACCGCGCGATCCAGGTCACCGTGCAGCGACCGGTGGCCCTGGTGCTGCTGCGCCCGGACCTCCTGGGCCGGTCGGAGGTCGTCGAAGCCTTCAAGGCGCGCGAGCGGCTCAAGGCGTCGATCTCGCATCCGCGCATTGCGCCGCTCTACGAGGCGGGGTCGGTCAATGGACTGATCTTCTACACCCGCGAACTGCCGCGCGGGCGCAACCTCGAGGAGATCCAGGCCTCCGGCGAGCACCTGTCCGAGCGCAAGGTGGCCGAACTGCTGCATGGCGTCGCCGAGGCGATGCAGTTCGGCCTCGAGCGCGGCGGGCATCCGCGCCGGCTGGCGCCGCGCGACGTCTACCTTGACGCCGAGAACCAGGCCAGCATCGTCAACATTTTCCGTCCGCCCGACGCCCGCCCGCGCTCCCAGGCCGAGCAGGTGAGCGGTTTGCTGGACCTGGTCCATCCCCTGGCCAGCGAGGGCAAGGCCCGCGGCCTGCTCGCCAGTCTGGCGGAAACCGATCTGGACTGGGCGGGCCTGATGGAGGCGCTGGAGGACGTGCGCGAGGCGATGCGCGAGCGCAGCATCATCCGCCGCATTGAGGCGGAGGAGGGCGCGCCGCAGTCGCACCGGCCGATTCCCTGGTGGGCCTGGGCGGCCGCGGCGGCGGCCATCGTGGTGGTTTTCGCCCTGGGCGGCCTGGCCGGCCGCAACGGCACCGCCGCCGCCACCGCCATGAGCGAACCGGTCATGGTGGCGATCCCGGCCGGCGAGTTCCTCTATCAGAAGCAGCAGCGCCGTTTCTTGCCGGCCTACTGGATCAGCCAGCACGAGGTCACCATCGGCCAGTACGGCGCCTTCCTGGAGGCGCTGGAGAGCCTGCCGGCGGCGTCGTTCGACCATCCCGACCAGCCGCGGGCGAAGACCTCGCACGTCCCGGCCAAGTGGGCGGAAACCTACGCCGCCGCCAAGGCCGGCGCCACCTTCAACGGCCAGGCGCTCAGCCTGAACACGCCGGTCACCCAGGTCGACTGGTGGGACGCCTACGCCTACGCCAAATGGCGCGGCCAGCGGCTGCCCACCGAGGAGGAATGGGAAAAGGCGGCGCGCGGCAGCACCGGCTTCGCCTATCCCTGGGGCAATCAGCCGAAGAAGGACGCCGCCAATCTCGGCGACGACTACGACGCCAACGGCAAGGGCGGCGGCCGCGACGGCTACAACCTCTGGGCGCCGGTCGACCGCAAGGGCCGGGACGTCAGTCCCTACGGCGTCTGCGACATGGCCGGCAATGTCGCGGAGTGGACGGCCAGCGAGAGCAAAAACGAGGCCTGGCCCGCGCATCCGGACTTTCCCGACCTGCACGTGCCGGTCGTGCGCGGCGGCCACTTCGCCCTCAAGGCCACCGGCAACCTGCTGACCACCCGCTTCTTTGCGGAGTCGGCCAGCGAAGCCACCCTGGCGCGCGGCTTCCGCACCGCCAGCGACCAGCCGCCGCCCGCCGCTCCGTGACGCCGCCATTTTGAGATATTCATCCCCGGTCCGACGATGTTCAATACTGCCACCCCCATGCGTTTCCTGATTCTCCTCCTCTGCGCCTTCGGCGCGGTCACGGCCCAGGCCCAGTTTGGCGTCAGCGTCAGCCTGCCGCGCCAGACCTTCATGGCGCTGGAAGCCATCCCGGCCAGCGTCACCATCACCAACCGCTCCGGCGCCGAAGCGGTGCTCGGCGGCCCCGGCCGCGCCGCCTGGCTCTCCTTCGAAATGAGCGACAACGCCGGCCGGCCGCTGGCGCCGATCGAGGTCTCCGCCGCCGACATGGTGCGGATTCCGCCGGGCGGCACGATCCAGCGCAAGGTCGTCGTCACCGACGCCTACGCCCCCAACGAGGTCGGCAACTACTCGCTCACCGCCCGCGTCCTGCACAGTCCGAGCGGCCAGCACTACAGCAGCGGCCGCCGCATGTTCAACATCGTCGACAGCAAGCCGCTCTGGGAGCAGACCTTCGGGGTGCCCGACGGCTTCAAGGGCGCCGGCAGCGTGCGCCGCTACTCCATCTCGCTGTTCAGCGACGTCGGCACCAGCGCCCTGTATTTCCGGCTCATCGACGAGTCGAGCAAGCTGCGCCTGCAGACCTACCGGCTGGGCCCGGTGAGCATGGCCCACGACCCGCAGCTGACCATCGACCGCACCAACCAGCTGCAGGTGCTCTTCCTCGCCCAGCCGCGCATCTACGCCCACTGCGTCATCGGCCCCGACGGCGCCCTCAAAAAGCGCGCCTACTACCGCGAGACCGACGCCGGCCGGCCGCAGCTCACCCAGTCCGGCGAAGGCGAAGTTGCCGTCGTCGGCGGCCAGTTCTTCGACCCCTCGGCGCCGCCGCCGGCCGCGCCGTCGAACTCGGGGCGCAAGGTTTCGGAGAAGCCGCCCGGCTTGTGAGGCGGCGCCCGGCCTTTGGAAAATCCGCTCCGGATTGAAGATGGCGCGGGTTGGCGCGTTGACTCCGTCGATGCGCCGCGCCCTTTGCCGACTGCTGCTGCCGCTGGCCGCCCTCAACGGGGCGGCCGCCGTGGATTTTTCCCGCGAGATCCGGCCGATCCTCTCGGAGAACTGCTTTTTTTGCCACGGACCCGATGACAAGAAGCGCGAGGGCGGCCTGCGCCTCGACGACGAAACCGAGGCGAAGATGACCCGCGACGGCGTGACCGCCGTGGTGCCCGGCGATCCGGAGCGCAGCGCGCTCATCCAGCGCATCGTCACGCAGGATCCGGATGAGGTCATGCCGCCGCCCAAGCAGCACAAGACCATTCCGCCGGCCCAGGTGGCCCTGCTCAGGCAGTGGATCCGCGAGGGCGCCAAGTGGGGCCGGCACTGGAGCTACGAGAAGGTGGTCCGCCCCAAGGTGCCGGCGGGCAGCCATCCGGTGGACGCCTTCCTCAACGAGCGCCTGCGCCGTGAAGGCCTGGCGGCCAACGCACCCGCCGATGCGCGTACCCTGCTCCGGCGGCTCGCCCTCGACCTGACCGGCCTGCCGCCGACGCTCGAGGAACTGCAGCGTCTGGCTCCGCCCGGCCCGGCCTCGCCCGCGGCGGTCGAGGCCATGGTCGACCACTACCTCGCGCGGCCGGCGTTCGGCGAGCACTGGGCGCGGCTCTGGCTCGACCTGGCGCGCTACGCCGACAGCGCCGGCTATCCGAGCGACCCGGGACGGGAGATCTGGGCCTACCGCGACTGGGTGATCCAGGCGCTCAACCGCAATCAGCCGTTCGACCAGTTCACCATCGAGCAGCTGGCCGGCGACCTGCTGCCCAAGCCCACGGACGCGCAGCTCATCGCCACCGCCTTCCATCGCAACACCATGACCCAGAACGAGGGCGGTACCAGCGACGAGGAGTTCCGCAACGCCGCCGTGATCGACCGCGTCAACACCACCTTTGCGGTCTGGATGGGCACGACGATGGCCTGCGCGCAGTGCCACACCCACAAGTACGACCCCATCACGCTCAAGGAGTACTTCCAGTTCTACGCCTTCCTCAACCAGACCGCCGATGCCGACAAGAAGGACGAATCCCCCCTGCACGCGTTCGACACGCCTGAGCTGAAGGCGCAGCGCCAACGCCTGCAGCAGGAGATCGACGCCCTTGAGCGGCGCTTTGGCCAACCGGAGCCCGCCTGGCTGGCCGGTCAGGCCGCATGGGAGGCCGGCGTGGCGCGTCCGCTGGCCTGGAAAACGCCCAACCCGAGGCCCGAACAGGTGACGCTGCAGTCGAAGCAGCGCGCGCGCACGACCGAGGACGGCTGGGTGATCTCGCCCGCGCCGCAGACCCGCGAAACCCACACGGTCGTCGCCCCGCTCACCGGTTCCCAGCTCACCGCCCTGCGCATCGCCACCGCACCGCAGCCCGGGTTTGGCAACTTTGTGCTCACCGGCGTGCAGGCCGAGATCGTGCCGCCGGCCGATCAGCCGGCCCCGCAGGCGCGCTACGTCCGCATCGAGCTGCCCGGGACGAACAAGCTGCTGCAACTCGCCGAGGTGCAGGTGTTCCGCGGCACCGACAACCTGGCCCGGCGCGGCAGCGCCAGCCAGAGCAGCACCTACACCGATGCGGCGGCCGCGCGCGCGATCGATGGCCGCACCGACGGCGAGTACGCGAAGGGCAGCGTGGCGCACACCGCGGACGGGGGCCGCGATCCCTGGTGGGAGCTCGATTTGAAGAGCCCGCAAGCCGTGGAGCGCGTGGTGGTGTGGAACCGCACCGATGGCGACACCGGCAAGCGCCTGGAAGGCTTCCGCGTGGTGCTGCTCGATGCCGAGCGGCGCGAAGTCTGGAAGAGCGGGGCCACGCCCGCGCCGGCCGCTCAGCAGGCTTTCGCCCTCACGGGGCCGGTGCCGGTGCATTTCACGGTCGCACTCGCCGATCATGAACAGGACGGTTTCCCGGCGGCTGCCGTGTTGCGCCCCTATGACGCCAAGAAGAATCCCGGCTGGGCCGTCGCGGGCGCGACCGATCGTCCGCATGTGCTGACCCTGCTCACTCCGGCCCCGATCGCCCTGCCTCCGGGCGCGCAGCTGCGCGTCACGCTGGAGCAGCAGAGCGAGCACGCGCGCCACACGCTCGGCAAGTTCCGCCTGAGCCACACTGGCGACGCCCGTGTGGCGACCATCGTCAAGCTGCCGCCGACCGTCCTGGCGGCGGTGGCCAAACCCGCGGGCACGCGCAGTCCGGCCGAGCAGCAGGTGCTGACGCAGCACTACGTGCGCGAGGTGGCCCCTGCGGCGACGCCGGAACGCCGCCGCCTCGCCGCCGCGCACCGCGAACTGGCGGCCCTGAAACCGGTCACCGTCCCGATCCTCAAGGAGCTCGACGCCAAGGAACGCCGTGTCACGCGGGTCCAGCTCCGCGGCAATTGGCAGGACTTGGGCGAGGAAGTCACCGCGGGGACGCCCGCCGTGTTCCCGCCG
The DNA here is from genome assembly GCA_964472185.1 of uncultured Prosthecobacter sp. Classification (GTDB taxonomy): domain Bacteria; phylum Verrucomicrobiota; class Verrucomicrobiia; order Verrucomicrobiales; family Verrucomicrobiaceae; genus Prosthecobacter. The sequence goes on along the minus strand of CAYYJK010000048.1, from coordinate 10,189 downwards.
CTGCCCAAGGACGCCCCGCGCAACCGCCTGACCTTGGCGCAATGGTTGGTGAGCTCCGAGAACCCGCTGACCGCGCGCGTCACCGTCAACCGCTTCTGGGAGGCTCTGTTCGGCACCGGCATCGTCCGCACCAGCGAGGAGTTCGGCAGCCAGGGCGAGCTGCCCTTCCACCC
>CAYYJK010000048.1:7994-9916 GCA_964472185.1 uncultured Prosthecobacter sp. | reverse complement strand
CGACCAGCCCGGGCGAGGACCGCCACCGCCGCTCGGTGTACACCGAGATGCGCCGCAACAGCCCCTACCCGAGCTTCAGCACCTTCGACGCGCCCAACCGCGAGGTCTGCACGCTTCGCCGCGGCCGCACCAACACGCCGCTGCAGGCCTTCGTCACGCTCAACGATCCGGTCTTCATCGAGACCCACCAGGCCCTGGCGCGCCGGCTGCTGCGCGAGGCGCCGACCACCGACGCGCGCCTCCGGCGGCTGTTCCTGCTCTGCCTGGCGCGCGAACCCGGCGACCGCGAAGCCGCGGCGCTGGCCCGCCTGCATGCCGACAGCCTGCAGGCCTACCGCGCCGATGCCGCCGCCGCGGCCAGGATGGCCACCGAACCCCTCGGCGCCGCCCCCGCCGGTAGCGACCTGGCCGAGCTCGCCGCCTGGACCGTCGTCGCCAACGTGGTCACCAATCTCGACGAATTCGTCATGCGCCGCTAACCGCCCCGTCCCCGCCATGCATCCGCTTCGCCACGACTCCCTGCAGCTGCGCACGCGCCGGCAGTTCCTCAGCAGCGCCGGCCAATTCAGCCTCGGCGCCATCGCCCTGCACGCCCTGGCTGCGCCGGCGCCGGCCAATCCGCTGGCCCCGCGTGCCACCCACCACGGCGCCCGTGCCAAGCGGGTCATCTACCTGCACATGTCCGGCGCGCCGCCGCACCTCGACCTGTTCGATTACAAGCCGGAGCTGGTGAAGCGCGACGGCCAGAACTGTCCGGACTCGATCCTCAAGGGCCGCACCTTCGCCTTCACCACCGGCGTGCCGAAGCTCATGGGCACGCCCCGCCAGTTCCGCCAGTACGGCCAGGCCGGCCTGTGGATGAGCGACGCCTGCCCGAACTTCCACGGCATCGCCGACGACATCACGCTGGTGAAGTCGATGCACACCGACCAGTTCAACCACGCCCCGGCCGAGCTGCTGCTGTTCACCGGCCACGCGCGCCAGGGCCGGCCGTCGATGGGCTCCTGGGCCACCTACGGCCTGGGCACGGAAAACCAGGACCTGCCGGGGTTTGTCACCCTCATTTCCAGCGGCGTGCAGCCCAGCGGCGGCCAGGGCTGCTGGGGCAGCGGCTTCATCCCTTCGGTCTACCAGGGCGTGCAGTGCCGCAGCCAGGGCGACCCGGTGCTCTACGTCTCCGACCCCGCCGGCATGAACCGCAGCCTGCGCCGGCGCACGCTCGACGCGCTGAAGGAACTCAACGAACTGCAGGCCGTGCAGCTCGGCCATCCGGAGACGGTCACCCGCATCGCCCAGTACGAACTGGCCTACCGCATGCAGACCAGCGTGCCGGGCGTCATGGACATCTCCCGCGAGCCGCCGGCCATGCTTGAGGCCTACGGCGCCAAGCCGGGCGAGGCGAGCTTTGCCAACAACTGCCTGCTGGCGCGCCGCCTGGTCGAGCAGGGCGTGCGGTTCGTCCAGCTCTTCGACTGGGGCTGGGATTTCCACGGCACCAGCCCGGCCAGCGGCCTCACCGACGGCCTCACCCAGAAGATGGCGGCCACCGATCGGCCGGTGGCAGCGCTGATCCGCGACCTCAAGCAGCGCGGTCTGCTCGAGGACACCCTGGTGATCTGGGGCGGCGAGTTCGGCCGTACGCCCTTCCGCGAAGGCCGCACCGCGGCCAGCAAGGTGCTCGGTCGCGACCATTACCCGGACTGCTTCAGCCTGTTCATGGCCGGCGGCGGCGTGAAGGCCGGCTTTGGCTACGGCAGCACCGACGAACTCGGCTTCAGCATTGCCGAGAACCAGGTGCACGTGCACGACTTCCAGGCCACCGTCATGCACCTGCTCGGCTTCGACCACGAGCGGCTGACCTACCGGTTCCAGGGGCGCGACTACCGCCTCACCGACATCCACGGCCGCGTCGTCCGCGAACT
>CAYYJK010000048.1:0-7894 GCA_964472185.1 uncultured Prosthecobacter sp. | reverse complement strand
GGCCTGAAAACATTGCCATTTGGCCGATTGCAAAGGTGTCAATCGTCGTTAGCCTCGCTTTTGTGCCGGTTCCGAACCGGGCTGGCACGGATCAAACACATCACAAACATCACATCATGAAATACGCCCTCCTCGCTCTGGCCGCCACCGTGCTGGCTTCCGGCCTTGTCTCCTGCGCCTCCAAGACCCCCCCGCCGCCGCCGCCGGCTCCGGTCCAGGTCAGCAAGTAACGAATGACGAGTGACCGGGTGCCAGCACCCGGTCACACGCATCGGTGATTCCAACCGGTCTCCTCTCCATGACGCGTCTTCTTTCCCTTGCTCTTGTTTCGGCCTCCCTCGTGCTCGCCTCCTGCGCCAGCACCAAGAAGTCCGAGTGCTCCTCCTGCCCGACCAGTGGCAAGGCCGTCAAGGCCTGCTGCGCCAAGGACAAGAGCGCTTGCTGCGACAAGTCCAAGAAGCACTAAGCTTCATCCGGGTGCCTGACACCCGCTCGTGGCGCCGCCCGCCGGTTCTTCCGGTCGGCGGCGCTTCTTTTTGGCGGCGGCCCTCACTTGCGGCCGTCCTGGATCAGCATCTTGGACATCTCCAGCCCGGTGCGGGTGAGCGACTGGCTTTGCGTCAGGAAGGCCTGCAGCGTCTGCTGCTGGCCGGGCGTCAGGAAGGCCGTGGCGCGCTCCTGGACGATGCGCGCCTGCTCGCCCATCTGGCTCAACTGGCGCTCGATGACCTCGGCGGTGAGCGCCGCCGGGTTCGCGCCCGCATTGCCCGCCTGCCGGCCGGAGCTGCCGAGCGACTTGCGCGCTTCAGTCATCAGTTCGATCAGCTGCTGCTCCTGACGCGCGTTCAGCGGCTCGGCTGAGGCGCTGAACAGGCTGCGGCCGGCGGTCTCGAACTGGGTGCGTTCCGGCAGGGTGTCCTCCCAGTGGCGGAAGCTGTTCCAGTCGGTGGGCTCGTTCAGAAAGGTCTCGATGGTGCGGTCAAACGCCTGCTTCTGCTGCTCGTACTGCGCCAGCAGCCGGCTGCGCTCCTCCGGGCTGAGCGCGCGGTCCATCAGTTTCAGGCTGAGATCGGTCTGCGCCTTCTGCCGTTCCAGCAGCAGCTTCTTGAAGTGGGCGCGCTCCTCGTCGCTGAGTTGCAGCCGGTCGAACAGCCGGCCGTAGGCCAGATCGATCTGCGCGGCGTGCTGCTGCTCGAGCATGGCGCGCATGGCCGGGCTGCGGAACATTTCCCGCAGGTTGCCGCCGCCGGCGGCTGCGGCGGCGACCTCGGCGGCGGTGGCTGCCGCGGCGGCTGCCGGGCTGCCGGCCGTGGCGGGCGCGGACGGAACCGGGGCCGGCGCTGCGGCCGGCCGGCGCGCCAGGTCGGCACGCAGCTGGGCGATGGTCTGCCGTGCCTCCTGCAGGTCGGCTTCCAGCCGGGCCACCCGCGGGTCGACCGGCGCCGGCGTGGCCAGCAGCCAGGCGGCCGCCAGCGTGGAGATCAGGCTCAGGCAGCCGAGCAGCAGGACAAGGGGGTTCTTCATGGCGGGGTCGGTCGTTTGTACCCGAATCCGCCCGCCCGGCCCAAGAAAAAACCGCGCGGTCCGCCGGCCGGCCGCCATCCCGGCCTTGCCGGAGGGGGCGAAGGCGTGCCATGGGTCGCCATGCCGACCGATCTTCAGGCGACGCTTCAGCAGCACTTCGGACACCGGGATTTTCGTCCCGGGCAGGAGGCCGTGATGCGCGCCCTGCTGGCCGGCCGCAGCGCGCTGGCCCTGTTTCCCACCGGCGCCGGCAAGTCGCTCTGCTACCAGCTGCCGGCGCTGCGGCTCGACGGCGTGACCCTGGTCATCTCGCCGCTGATCGCGCTGATGAAGGACCAGGTCCAGGCCCTGCGCGGGCGCGGAGTGGCGGCTGCGCGGCTGGATTCCTCGCTGCCGCCCGCGGCGGTGCAGCAGGTGTTCGACGACCTGCGCGAGGGGCGCCTGAAGCTGCTCTACATCGCGCCCGAACGGCTGCTCAACGAGAGCTTTGTCCTGCGCCTGCAGCAGGTGAAGATCGCCCTGCTGGCGATCGACGAGGCGCACTGCATCTCCGAGTGGGGCCACAACTTCCGGCCCGAGTACCTGCGCCTGGCGCATGTCGCCCAAACGCTGGGCATCCGGCCCGTGCTCGCCCTCACCGCCACCGCCACCCCGGCCGTGGCTAAGGACATCCGCCAGGCCTTCGGCATCCGCGAAGACGACCACGTGCAGACCTCCTTCCGACGGCCCAACCTGCACTACCGCATCAGCCCCTGTGCCGGCCGCGAACGGCTCGACCTGCTCACCCGGCGTCTGCAGGAGCAGGCCGGCGCCAGCATCGTCTACGTGACCCTGCAGAGCACGGCCGAGCAGGTGGCCACCCACCTGCAGCGCCAGGGCGTCCGGGCGCTGGCCTACCACGCCGGCCTGCCCGACGAACACCGCCACGAGGCTCAGGACGCCTTCATGAGCGGGCGCACGCCGGTGATCGTCGCCACCATCGCCTTCGGCATGGGCATCGACAAGGCGGACATCCGCGCCGTCTACCACTACAACCTGCCGAAGTCGCTGGAGAACTACATGCAGGAGACTGGCCGCGCCGGCCGCGATGGCCAGCTTTCGCTCTGCGAGCTGTTCGCCTGCGTCGAGGACCGCATCGTTCTGGAAAACTTCACCTACGGCGACACGCCCACCCCGCAGGCCCTGCGCCAGCTGGTCGACCACCTGCTGCGCCAGGGCGAGACCTTCGACCTGTCGCTGTACGAGCTCTCCCAGGCCACCGACATCCGGCCGCTGGTCATCGAGACGGTGCTGACCCATCTGGAGCTGCAGGGCCTGCTGCGGCCGCTGGGCAGCTTTTACGCCAGCTACCAGTACCGGCTGCTGCAGCCGCCGGAGCGCGTCCTGCTCGGGCATGCGGTCGAGCGCCAGGCCTTTCTCCGCCGGCTGTTTGCCTGCGGCAAAAAGGGGCCGAAATGGACCACCCTGCAGCCCGACGCGGCGGCGGCCGAACTGGGCGAACCGCGCGAGCGCGTGCTCAAGGCCCTCACCTGGCTGCAGGAGGCGGGCGAGATCGAATTGAAGCCCAGCGGCAGCCGCCAGCGCTTCCGCCTCACCGCCGGCCCCGGCGAACTCGATCCGCCGGCGGTCGCCCGCGATCTGGAGCGGCTGTTTGCCCAGCGCGAGGCTCGCGACCTGGAGCGCCTCGGCCAGGTGCTGACGCTGGCGCAGGAGCCGGGCTGCCTGACCAGCTGGCTGCTGCGCTACTTTGGCGAGACGCCGGCCGGCGACTGCGGCACCTGCAGCAGCTGCCTGGACCGGGCCCGCGGCCGGTCTGCGCCACGGCAGCTGCCGGGCGGGCAGACGCCGCCGATCACCGCCGAGGACGTCGCGGCCATCCGCGCCCTCTGTGACGAACGCCACGCCGCGCTGCGCGGCGCCCGCCAGCTGGCCCGCTTCCTCTGCGGCCTGACCAGTCCGGCCACCAGCCGCGAGCGCCTGACCCGCCACGACGCCTTCGGCCTGCTGGAAAAGGTGCCGTTTGCCGAGGTGCTGGCCCAGGCCGAGGCCATGCGCTGAACCGGGGGCAGGATTCCCGGGACGGGCGCCATTCCCCGGTTGAACTGCCCCACCCCCTGCGCTTTTCTCCGGGGTTCCTTTCCCATACCCTCATGAACTACGACCTCATCGTCATCGGCGGCGGGCCTGCGGGCTACGTCGGAGCCATTCGCGCAGCCCAGCTTGGCAAAAAAGTGGCCTGCGTCGAGAATGACCGCGCCGGCGGCACCTGCCTGAACTGGGGTTGCATTCCGACCAAGGCGCTGCTCAAGAACGCCGAGCTCTACCACACCCTGACCCATCGCGCCGAGGAGTTCGGCCTGAAGATCGGCAGCGTCGAGTACGACTGGAGCAAGGTCATCGGCCGCAGCCGCGGCGTCTCCGACAAGCTCAACAAGGGCATCGAGTTCCTGTTCAAGAAGAACAAGGTCGACTACCTCCGGGGCACCGCCAGCATCCCGGCCACCGGCAAGGTGGAGGTCACCGCCGCCGACGGCAAGAAGGAGACCCACGACGCCGCGAACATCCTCATCGCCACGGGCGCCAAGAGCCGCCCGATGCCCGGGTTCCCCTTCAACGGCACCACCGTCATCGGCAGCAAGGAGGCCATGACCCTGGCCAAGCAGCCGAAGAGCGTCGTCGTCATCGGCGCCGGCGCCATCGGCATCGAGTTCGCCTACTTCTTCAACGCCTACGGCACCAAGGTGACCGTCGTTGAAATGCAGCCGGACATCCTGCCGGTCGAGGACACCGAGGTCAGCAAGGCTTTGGAAAAGAGCCTGACCAAGGCCGGCATCCGCATCCTCACCAACACCAAGATCACCGGCACCTCCGAAGACGGCAAGGGCGTGAAGATCACCGTCGAAGGCGCCGCCAACGAAACGATCGAAGCCGACGTGGCCCTGGTTGCCATCGGCGTCGCCCCGGTCCTGCCCGGCGGCATCGAGTTGAAGCTCACCGACCGCGGCTGGCTGCAGACCGACGACCGCTACCAGACCAGCGTCAAGGGCATCTACGGCGCCGGCGACATCATCGGGCCGCCCTGGCTGGCCCACGTCGCCAGCTACGAGGCCGTCCAGGCCGTCGAAGGCCTCTTCACCAAGCACAAGCCGAAGAAAGTCGGCGTCTTCCCGGGCTGCACCTACTGCCACCCGCAGGTCGCCAGCATCGGCCTGACCGAGCGCGCGGCGAAGGAGAAGGGCCTGAAGTTCAAGGTCGGCAAGTTCCCTTACGTCGCCAGCGGCAAGGCCCTGGCCGCGGCCGAGCCCGAAGGTTTCGTCAAGATCCTCTACGGCGAACCGCACGGCGAGATCCTCGGCGCGCACATCATCGGCAGCGAAAGCACCGAGATGATCGCCGAGATCGGCCTGGCGATGAACCTCGAAGCCACCTGGGACGAGATCGAAGCCACCATCCACGCCCACCCGACGCTCTCCGAGATGATCAAGGAAGCCACCGAAGTCGCCAAGGGGCACCCGATCCACGTGTGATGTCCTTGCGAACGCTTCCCCGCTGACCCTTCCACAAAACCCAAGGTTCTGACGAACCTTGGGTTTTGTGTTGGTGACGGGCAGCAAGCGTCGCATCTTGACCCATGTCCGATCCAGATCTGGCCTTGGATGGAGAGCCGTTGGCGGAAACCGCACCGCTCTGGCGCTACATCAAACTCAGCACCCTGTTGTACCTGCTGAAGAGCAAGCGCAGCTTCCTGCCGAAGTTGGGCACACTACAGCAGGGGGATCCGTTTGAAGGCAAGTTCTATTCGGATAGTCTTCATGCCAGGCTTGATCTCATTGGGGAGGAAAAAGAAAAATTGGAGCAATGGCTTCGGCGTGAGGATGGAGAGACAAAGGCGTGGGAAAAGAATCGGTCGAAGAAGCCGAAGACCTTGGAGAGACCCAGTTATTTGCCGGAACCATGGGAACTGCGCCTGCGTGAGTTGATGAAGCGGCGGCTTGTTTGGTGCTGGTATCAATCTGAGTGTGAATGCATGGCCCAGTGGCGGATTTACGGGGAATTCGGGGTCGCTATCCGCAGTGATGTTGCTTCGGTGAAGTCCGTTTTGCAGCCGAAAGGTGATCGTGGCAAAACTGCAATGGTGTATGGCCGAGTTCACTATTTAAGCCCAAACCAGGAGCATTCGCCTGATCTTCAAGAGCGTTTGGCGAAGCACCCTTACTTCATCAAGCATGCTGCCTTTGCGCATGAGAAGGAGGTTCGTTTTGTGTTGGAGGATGACGATCCGGAGCTTCCAACGGGGCGTCCAGTGAAGACCAAGCCCTCAGTGCTGATCAAAGAAATCGTTGTCTCACCCTTTTATGTCCCCAGCGAAGCCACTGGCGTCGTTGAGGCAATCAAGCACTTGTTGCCAAAGGGCCCAGCGACGAAAGTCAGCATCTCAGGCACTCAGGACCCGAAGCATACCAATGGACGTAACGACTCAACGTTGTCTGAGAGGCTGCAGGATTTCTCTGCGGACCAGTTGCTGCGGCTGGGGCCAAGGTTCAGCGAAGATTATCCGAGCTCGATGCGGCTGAGGCCCTGACTCTGCATCGCCAATCACTGGGCGGACTTGGGTGGGGCGGAAGCTTCGGAAGTTTTGAGATCCCCGGCCGTGGCGGCGCGGTAGTCGACGAGGGCGCGGAAGAACTCGGCTTGGGCGTCGATGTCGGCCAGGCGGGCGTCGAAGGTGGCTTGCTCGCGGATCTGCAGGGCGAGCAGGTCGGTGGCGCCCTGGTCGAAGCGCTGGTTCTCGGCCGCTTCGAGCTTCACGGCGAGTTCGACGTTGCGCCGGGTCTGGCCGATCTGCTCGTGCGCGGCCTGCAGGGCCGACCAAGCGTCGCGCACTTCGGCGACGATGCGATCGCGTGCGAACTGGGCGTCGCGCTCGATTTTTTCCAGCTCGGCCTCCACGGCCTGCAAACGACCCTTGGCCTCGTTGCGCTGCAGCGGCACGCGCAGCTCGATGCCGACGTTGGCTTCGGTGCGCTCGCGGTCCTTGTAGGGGCCGTCGCCGAGGTTCCGGCTGACACCGGCGGTGAGGTCGAGGTTCGGTTGCAGGGCGTTGCGCGCCAGGCGCTGATCGATCTCGGTGCGCTGGCGCACCAGGCGGATGCGGCGCAGCTCGGGGCGCAGGTCAAAGGCGGCGGTGATGTCCTGGCCGAGCCGTTCGGCGGCGGGCAGGCGGGCGGTCGGCAGGCTCACTGGCAGTTGCGCGCGCGTCGGCAGCCGCGGCTCGTCCTCGGCATCGCGATGGAACAGCGACAGCTCGATGCCGGCCGCTTCAAACCGGCGGCGCGCCTGGATGATGGCGAGCTGACGGCTGACGACGAGGCGTTCGTTGTCGGTCATCACGATGGGCGCGACCATGCCCTTTTGAACCTGTTCCGTGATCGCGGTTTCGCGTTCCTTGGCGACCCGGTGCAGCTGCTCGGCCACGCCGAGACGCAGCCCCATGGCCTGCCAGTTGTAGTAGGCGCGGCTGGCGGCGCGGACGATGTCGAGGCGCTGGCGCTGGATGAAAGGGTCGGCGAGTTCCTGGTCGAGGCGCGCCTTCCACAGGTCGGCGCGGCGCCGGTCGATGCGGCCGTCGCGCAGCAGGTTGAGCTTGAGGCCGGCGCGCAGTTCGCCGTCGGTCTGCGTGCGGCTCTTGTCGTAGTCGGCGAGGAAGCCGCTGCTGACCCGGTAACCGGCGAAGACGTTGCCGCCCCAGAACGGCAGCGGCTGGTCGAACACGAAGTCGGCGTTGGAGCCGTCGTAGTAGCCGTTGGGGTTGAAGCTGCCGCGCGCCAGGAAATTCAGATCGAAGGCGCCCTGGGCCTGGCGCAGGCGGCCGGCGGCGATGTCGCGCTCGATCAGGGCCATCAGGTAGGGCGGGTACTGGCGCGTCACCGACTCCAGCACCTGCTCGAGCTTGAGCGTCTCGCCGGCGTGCGCAGGGGGCAGGGCGCCGGGCAGGCCACCGAGAAGGACGGCAATCAGCGAGGCAAGGCGGAGTCTCATTTCTTGGCATCCTCCGTGCCGGGTTCGGTGTCCGAGACCACCGGCGGGAAGCCGTTGATCTGGCGCCAGACTTCCTTCCACAGCGGCACCTGCTGCAGCAGGATCCAGCCGTTGGCACGCACGCCCTGGCGCAGCCAGCGGTTGCCCGGCCAGGGCTCCTCGTGGCGCTGGCCGTTGCGGATGGAAACGTCGGGCTTGGGCGCGACGACAACGCGGAAACGGCCGGTGGCGTCGGCCGCGGCATCGACGAACACGACCTCGCCGCCGAAGGTGCCCACGGCGACGCTCGGCCAGCCGACGAACTGGATGGCCGGCCATCCCTCGAACTGCA
>CAYYJK010000047.1:14956-17926 GCA_964472185.1 uncultured Prosthecobacter sp. | reverse complement strand
CCGGTGGAATCAGGCCTTCGTGTGTGCCGAATCTCCTTTCGGGACGAAGAGATCAAGGCAGGCGCCTGGCGGCGGCCTAGCTGCGTTTGCGGTGGGTGCGGACCAGGCCCATGTCCTTGAGCTTGCGCTGCAGGGTGCGCCGGCTCATGCCGAGCAGGTCGGCGGCCTCGCTGCGGTTGTTGCGGGCGCGTTCGAGGGCGGTGAGGATCATCTGGCGCTCCATGTGGCCGACGTCGAGGTCGGAGGCGGGCGGCGCCTCGCGACCGCCGGCCGGGGCGCTTTCCGGGGCGGGCGGCGCGGCGGTGCGGAAGCCCATGCCGCCGGGCTGGCCGAGGTAGGCGGGCAGGTGGCGGGCCATGATGCGGCCGGTGTTGCTCATGACCACGCCGTGCTCGATGGCGGCGCGCAGTTCGCGGACGTTGCCGGGCCAGTCGTAGGTCATCAGCACGGGCAGGGCGTCCTCGCCCAGCGGCTTGCAGGCCTTGCCGTTGGCGGCGGCGAGCTCCTTGAGGAAGTGCTCGGCCAGGATCGGGATGTCGCCCTTGCGGCTGCGCAGCGGCGGCATCTGGATGGTCACCACCCGCAGGCGCCAGTACAGGTCCTCGCGGAATTTGCCCGCCTCGACCATCTGGGCGAGGTTGCGGTTGGTGGCGGCGATGACGCGGACGTCGACCTTGATCGGCTTGCTGCCGCCGACGCGCTCGATGGTCTGCTCGCCCAAGGCGCGCAGCAGCTTGACCTGGGTGCTGGCGTCGATCTCGCCGATCTCGTCGAGGAAGAGCGTGCCGCCGTCGGCGAGTTCGAAGCGGCCGAGGCGGCGGTCCTGGGCGCCGGTGAAGGCGCCCTTCTCGTGGCCGAACAGCTCGCTTTCGAGGATTTGCGGCGAGAGCGCGGCGCAGTGGACGGTGACCAGCTTGGCCTTGGGCCGGCCGCTGAGGTTGTGGATGGCCTTGGCGACGAGTTCCTTGCCGGTGCCGCTCTCGCCCTCGACGAGGACGGTGGCGCGGGTCGGGGCGACCTGCTGGATGGTCTCGAGGATCGGCTTCATGGCGTCCGCCTGGCCGAGGATGCCCTCGATGGAGAACTTCTGCTCGACCTGGCGCTTGAGGGCGGTGTTCTCCTGCTCGAGGTGGCGGCTGCGCAGGGCGCGTTTCACCAGCAGCTCGACCTCGTCGAGGTTGAGCGGCTTGGTGACGAAGTGGTAGGCGCCGCGGCGCATGGCCTCGACGGCGGTGTCGACGCTGCCGTAGGCGGTCATCATGATGCAGACCGGCGGCCGGGGCAGGGCGAGGGCCTGGTCGAGCAGCTTCATGCCGTCGTCGGCGCCGAGGCGGAGGTCGGTGAGCATGACGTCGATGCCGTCGTGGCGCAGGTGCTCGAGGGCCTCCTGGGCGTTGGAGGCGACGTAGACGTCGAAGTCCTCCTCGAGCGACAGGCGCAGGCCGTCGCGCGTGTGCTTTTCGTCGTCGACGATGAGGACGGTGGCGAGGTCGGTCATGACGGGACGGCGGGCGGGGGTTCCGGGGGCGCGCCTTCGCCGAGCAGGCGCACGCGTTTTTCGACGAGGGGCAGCCAGAGCGAGACGCGGGTGCCCTGGCCTTCGCGGGACTCGATGTCGATCTCGCCGCCGTGCTCGCGGACGATGCGGCGGACGATGAGCAGGCCGAGGCCGGTGCCGGCGGAGCGGGTGGTGGCGAAGGGCTGGAAGAGGCGGCCCATCTGCTCGGCGGAGATGCCCTTGCCGGTGTCCTCGAAGCTGAGGCGGACCTCGAAATCGGTGAAGGTGCCGCTGATGGTGAGGGTGCCGCCCTTGGGCATGGCCTGGGCGGCGTTGCGCACGAGGTTGTAAACGGCCTGCTTCATCTGGCTGCCGTCGAGCGGCATGGCCGGCAGGTCGGCGCGCAGGTCGAGGCGGACGCGGACGCCGGCCTGGTCGAGCTCGGGCTGGAGGAAGCGCAGGGACTCCTCGATGAGCTCGCGCAGCTGCACGCGCTGGAGCTGCGGGCGGGTGGGGCGGATGGCGGCGAGGAACTGGCCGATGATGAAGTCGAGGCGCTTGATCTCGCCAGTGGCGATGTCGAGGTGCTCGCGCAGGGGCTCGGCCTTGGCACCCATCTTGCGCAGGCGGCGGTCGAGCAGCTGCAGGTGGATGGTGAGCGAGTTGAGCGGGTTGCCGAGTTCGTGGGCGACGCCGGCGGCGAGCAGGGTGAAGGCGTTGAGGCGCTCGCTCTCGAGCTGCTCCTCGGTGCGCTTGCGCGTCTCGGTGATGTCGCGGATGAGCATGACGAAGCCGAGCGGCTGGTCGTCGTCGATGCTGGTGATGTAGAAATTGAGGAAGCGGTTCTCCGGGTAGAAGATCTCCAGGTCGCGGCTGACGACGGTGCCGGGCTTGAGCAGCTCGTTCCAATCGAGGCCGCGCATGCCCTGGGCGAGCTTCTGGCCGAGCACCTGGTCCTGCTGCAGGCCGAAGATCTGGCAGGCCGCGCGGTTGACGTAGGTGACCTTGGCGTCGGGATCGAGCAGGATGACGCCCTCCTGCAGGGCCTGGAAGGTCTTTTCCAGGAAGCCCTTCTCGCGCAGGAGTTCGAGCACCATCCCCTGCACCTCGCCGGGTTCCAGGCGGTCCAGGCGCTTGAGAAGCTTGTCGATGAAGGCGGATCTCATATGCTGGCGGGCATGACGGACATCCTCGTGGTCTTGAGCACCTTCCCGGATCTGGAGAAAGCGCGCCAAATTGGCACGTTGCTGGTGGAATCGCAACTCGCAGCCTGTGTCAATCTGTGTCCGGGGATCGAATCGATCTACCGCTGGCAGGGGACGGTGGAAACGGCGGGTGAGGTGCTGGCCCTGTTCAAGACCACGGTGGCCGCCTACCCGGCGCTGGCCGAGCGCCTGCGCGTGCTGCATCCCTACGCGGTGCCGGAGATCGTCGCCCTGCGGCCGGAGCAGGTCGCGCCGGCCTACCGCCAG
>CAYYJK010000047.1:0-14856 GCA_964472185.1 uncultured Prosthecobacter sp. | reverse complement strand
GGTGCCGGAGATCGTCGCCCTGCGGCCGGAGCAGGTCGCGCCGGCCTACCGCCAGTGGCTGCTGGCGGCCGTGCCCGAACCGCCCGGCCAGGGCCCGGGCTGAGCCGGCGGCTCAGCGCAGGTCGCGCTCGGTCGGCTCGCGGCCGAGGAACAGCGCCAGCACGAGGCCGGCGAGCAGCCATTCGATGAAGGCGTCGGCCAGGCCGACAATGACTTCGCGTGCGGGCAGCTCGAACCAGATGCGCTGGGGCAGCACGCAGACGAGCACGGCGAAGACCGCGGCGGCGGCGCAGAAAGCCAGCCGGCCGGGGAAGGACAGGACGGTCTGCTTGAGCAGGGCGCCGAGCAGGAGGGCGGCGAGGAAGGAGCGGGCGAAGCTCCAGCCCAGGTTGGCGGCAAGGTTCCACTCCTGGCGTCCGGGCCGGACGATGGCGTAGAGGTAGGGGCCCTGGTTGGCGGCGGCGCGGAAGGCCGTCTCCTGACGGGCGCGTTCGTCCGGCGTGGCGATCGACAGCGGCCGGCGCGGGAACGGCAGCTGGTAGAGGCCGGTGCCGTGGGTGGCGTTGGCCTTGATGACCTCGGCGACGGCGGCCTCGTCCTTGAAATCGTGGCGGCCGGCGTCATGCCAGTCGAGCACGCTCCAGGAGAGGAAACCCCAGGCGAAGGACACCAGGGCGGCCAGCAACGCGGCGAGGAGAAGTTTCATGCCGCCATCGTGCAGCTCGCGGCAGCGGCTGACAACCGGCCATTTGCTTACAGCACCGGTGTCAGCAGCGGGCGGCCGGCGAAGTGCGCCTCGAGGTTGCCGACGCAGAGCGCGGCCATGGCACGGCGGGTTTCCTCGGTGCCGCTGCCGACGTGCGGGAGCAGGACGGTGCGGCCGCTGGCGATCAGTTCGGCGGGCACCTGCGGTTCATGCTCGAACACGTCCAAGCCGGCGCCGCGAATCGTCCCAGCCTGCAGGGCCTGGATAAGCGCCGCTTCGTCGACGACGCTGCCGCGGGCGATGTTGATCAGCGTGCCGCCGGCGCCAAGCGCGGCGAGCACCCCGGCATCGACCAGGTGGTGCGTTCCGGGCCCGCCCGGACAGGCAACGATGAGGAAGTCGGCGACCCGGGCCAGTTCGTCCAGCGAAGCACAGTAGCGGTGGGGCACCGGCTGCGGCTGGCGGCCGTGGTAGGCGATTTCGAGGCCGTGCGCCTGCAGGCGGTCGGCGATGGCCTTGCCGATGCGGCCCAGGCCGAGGATGCCGGCGACCTTGCCGCGCAGGGCCCGGGCCAGCGGGAACGGACCCTGGAGCCAGGCGCCGGCGCGGACAAAGCGCTCCGCCTCGGCCAGGCGCCGGCTGCACATCAGCACCAGGGCGACCGCCGTGTCGGCGACGTCGTCGGTGAGCACATCGGGGGTGTTGGTGAGCCGCAGGCCGCGCTGCCGGCAGTAGTCGAGCGGGACGCCGTCGTAGCCGACGCCGAACACGCTGAGGATCTCGAGGGCGGGCAGGCGTTCGAGCAGCTCGGCCGGCGCCGCGCTGCCGCCGGCGAGGGCGATGCCGCGGATGCGCGGGGCGACGGCGGCGAGCAGGGCGGCGCGGTCGGCGGCCTGGGCGTAGTCGTGGCACTCGGCGACGGCGCGCAGGGGCTCGAGCAGGAAACCGGGCAGCGGCGCGAGGAGCAGGACCGCGGGTTTCATGCCGGCTCCTCCCGGTTGCGCATGAAGTCGGCGATCTGGGCGAAGAAGGCGCCCAGCAGGGGCACGTGCTCGGCCGGGATCTCGGCCTCGCGCATCGAGGCGCCCATGAGGTCGAGCCAGCGGTCGCGCTCGGCGAGCCCGATGGAGAAAGGCAGGTGCCGGCCGCGCAGGCGCGGGTGGCCGCGCTCCTCCAGGTAGGTCGGCGGCCCGCCAAGGCGGTAGACCAGGAAGTCGGCCAGACGCTTTTCCGCGCCCGCCCAGTCGTCGGCGGGGTACATCGGCCCGAGCAGGTCGTCGGTGCGCACGCGCTGGTAGAACAGGTGCACGAGGCGGCGCAGGCGCTCCTCGCCGAGGTGCTGGTACAGGCTGTCGAGGCTCTCCATGCCGCACCAGAGCGCGGGACGCGCGTTTTTCCAGCCCCAAGGATCCGGTTGCAGGCGCCCCGGCTGCACGGATGAGTTCCGCCGGCCATGGACCGCCGTTTCCTGCTCAGCCCCGACCCGATCCCGGACCGCACCCCCGCCTTCGCCGCCGGCCAGGGCGCCGAGGTGCGCTTTCTCGGCGTGGTGCGCGAGCTGGAGGGCGACGCCACGCTCAGCGGCATCGAGTACAGCGCCTACCAGCCGATGGCCGAGGCGATGCTGGCCGAGCTGCTCGAGGCCGGGGCGCGCGAGCACGGCCCGCACGAGGCCTTCATCCAGCATCGCCTGGGGTTTGTCGCCGCGGCCGAGGCCTCGATCCTGATCCGGGTGCGGACCAAGCACAGCGCCGCGGCCTTCGAGCTCTGCCACTGGTACCTTCGCGAGGTCAAGACCCGGGTGCCGATCTGGAAAAAGCCGGTGCCGGCCGCCGTTTGAACCCGGTCCGGGGCCGGCCGGCAAACAAACCAGTTGCACCCGCAGCGGGGGCGTCTATGCTCCGCGCCCCTTTTTCAACCCGAACTCATCTTTCCCATGTCCCAGCATCGCAGCCTCAAAACCGCCGGTTCCGTTGGCACCAAGCGCAGCGTCCTGAAGCGCGGCGAGCGCATCAAGCTCATGAAGGCGCGCGGTCAGTGGAAGGAAGGTCGCCTGCCGACCGGCCTGCCGAAGACCAAGTCCGAATAGTCTGAGCGGGGTCGCTCCCGCCTTTTGCCGTGCGTCTCAACCGCTACCTCAGCCAGTGTGGCCTCGGCTCCCGCCGAAGCTGCGAGCAGATCATCCAGGAGGGGCGCGTCTCCATCAACGGCCACGTCATCCGTGAGCTGGCCACCCAGGTCGGCGCGGATGACAAAGTCATTGTCGACGGTCGCCCGGTGCGCGCAGAAACCGGCGTGGTGATCGCCCTGAACAAGCCGCGCGGCTACATCTGCAGCCGCAGCGACGAGCGGGATCGCATGACGATCTACGCCCTGCTGCCCAAGCAGTTCCAGACCCTGCACCACGTCGGCCGGCTGGACAAGGACAGCGAAGGCCTGCTGCTGCTGACCAACCGCGGCGACCTGTCCCACCGGCTCATCCACCCGAGCCAGGGCGCCGAAAAGGAGTACGAGGTCATTGTCGACAAGCCGATGGACCAGGAGACCATGGCCAAGCTGGTCCGGGGCATGCCCACCGAAGAGGGCCACGCCAAGGCCGAACGCGCCTGGCTCGCCACCGAGTACCGCGCCCACGTCGTGCTCAAGCAGGGTCTCAAGCGGCAGATTCGCCTGATGTTTTACCAGCTCGGCTTCGAGGTCGAACGCCTCACCCGCACCCGCATCGGCTGGCTGGAACTGCGCGGTCTGCCCAAGGGCGACTGGAAGGAACTCACCGCCACCGAAGTGGAGCGCTTTTTTGCCAAGGACGGCGGCACCGGCCGCGCGCCAAAGGTGCCGAAAGTGCGCCGCCCGGAAACCGAGGCGGAAACGCCGCGGCCGCGCAGCGCGCGTCCCGCCACCAAACGCGGCGGCGGCAGCGACCACCGTGATAGCGGCCCGAAAGGCCGCTCGCGCTTCGCGCGCAGCGACCGCCCCGAAAGTGACCGGCCGGCCCGCTCCGGGGGCGCCAAACCGCGCCCGGCCGGCAGCAGCGGCCCGCGTCGCAGCGGCGGCAGCCGTCCGACCGGTTCGGGACCCGCCCGCAAGAATCCGCGCCGGCGTTCCTGAGCCGCCGGTTCAACCCGCCACCTGCAGGCGGAACGGCGCCGCCCGGAAGTGCACGGGGGTCACCGCCTGCGCCAGTTCGCCGTCGACCTCCACCGGCGCCTCGCGGTCGGCCGTGACCGTGAACTCGGCCACCTGCAGGCAGTCGATGTCCTCGGCATGCTGGTAGCCGTGGACGAGGATGGCGTGGATCATCTGCGCGAGCTCCCAGCCGCCGAGCCCGCGGAACACCAGCAGGTCGAGCAGGCCGTCCTGGTTCGAAGCCTGAGGGAACACCGGCACCGGCCCGCCGTAGTGACGGCCGCCGCCGACGAGCACCACCGAGCCGATCAGGGCCGGCCGGCCGGGGATGTGGACACTCAGCACCGGCGGCGGCCGGGTCAGCACCTGGGCCGCGGAGAGCACGTAGCTGAGCGGGCCGAAGCGCTTTTTCCGCTCCCAGGGCGTCTCCTGAATGATTTCGGCGTCGAAGCCGACGCCGGCGAGCTGGACGAAGTACTGGTCGTTCGCCTGCCAGAGGTCGATCTCGCGGCGGCGGCCGCTGCTGATCCGCCGCCAGCATTCGGCCAGATCGGCGGCGGGCAGGCCGAGCTCCAGGGCGAAGACGTTCATCGTGCCCACCGGCAGCACGCCCAGGGCGGTCGCCGCCGAACCCGGCGGCCGGTCAGCCTGAGCCCGGCACAGGCCCTGCAGCACCTCGTTCATGGTGCCGTCGCCGCCGGCGGCGACCACCAGCGGGTGACCGGCGCGCGCCAGCTGCTCGGCCAATTGCGCCGCCTCGCCCGGCCGGGAAGTGAGGATCAGTTCCGGCGCCGGGGTCAGCGCCCGGATCGCCTGCTCGCGCGCCGCCGCTTGGGTGCTGCGCGCTGCGGGGTTCAGGATGACAGGAATGCGCTCCGACATGCTGGCCGCGCCTATGCGGCAGAATCCGCGTCCGCTCAAGTGACGAAGCATCGGGCTGGCCAGGCCGGCCGCGGCCGTGCTAGGCTGAATCCATGATCCGCACCCGCTCCGCCAGCGAAGCGGCCGCCGAGGATGACGGCCTGCGCCTGTTCGTCACCCGCTACTGGCCGCGCGGCCACGGGCGCGCCGAATGCGACGCCTGGCTGCCCAACCTGGGCCCGAGCGAGCGGCTGCTGAAACAGTTTCACCAGGGCGAGATCGCCTGGCGCGCATTCGCCCGGGCCTACAAGGCGGAGATGCTGGAAGGCTACACGGACGAATCCGGCCGCAACCCGCGCCAGCGCAACGCGGGGCAGAAGTACGTTCTGCAGCTGCTCGGAGCCCTGGCGCGGACGCAGACCCTGACGCTGATCTGCTCCTGCCCGCCGGACGCCGAACACTGCCACCGCCACCTGCTGCGTGCGCTGATTCTGAAGGGCGCGCCGCGGACGCAGGCGGTGAGCAGGCTCAGCGCGCTTCGGCGGTGAACTGGGCGCTCTCCTTGCCGGCGGCGACGTCCCAGACGCGCAGCACGCCGTCCTGACCGCCCGCGACGAGGCCGTCGCCGGCGCGGGTCGGCTGCAGGGCGTTGACGAAACCGGGCACGGTGGCGAGCACCTTGGAGCCCGCACCCTCGCTGGTCACCAAGCGCACCTTGCCGTCGCCGGAGGTGGTGGCGAGCAGGTCGCTGCGGCCGACGTAGCGCAGCGAAGTCACCTCCTTGTCCCAGCCGTCGATGTTCTTGCGGCGGTCACCGGCGATCCAGTCCCAGATCTTGACGACGTTGTCGGCGCCGGCACTGGCCAGCAGGCGGCCGTCGGCGCGCCAGGACAGGCCGAGGACGTGGTGGGTGTGGCCCTCAAAGACCTTGACCACCTTGCCGGAGGCTAGGTCGGTGACGCGCACCGCCTTGTCCGCGCCGCCCGAGGCCAGCCGCTTGCCGTCCGGGGAGAAATCCAGGCTGAGGACGGTGTCGAGGTGGCGCTCGTCAAAGCGCGTGCGCAGCTGCCCAGACGCGAGGTCCCAGAGGCTGATGTCGCCGCTGCGCGAGGGTTCGCCGCTGCCCACCGCCAGGGTTTTGCCATCGGCCGTGAAGGCGAGCGAAGCGACCCGGTCGGTAATCGGCGACTTGCCATCGCCGGAGCCAAGGCTGCGCACCAGCCGCCACTCGGCCCGGGCCGGGTCCGGCTGCAGCACGCTGCCCTGATCGCCGCTCACCACCCAACCGGCGGCGCTGGGCCAGGCGAGGGTCTGCGCCTTGCCGACGGCCGCGGCGGGGTGCTGGCTGACCGGCTTGCCGGAAGCGCTGGCCCAGAGACGCACCCCGCCCGCCGCATCGAGCGCGGCGAGGCGGTCGCCCGCGGGGGCAAAGGCCAGGGCGATGGCGACGGGCAGCGGCACAGGTTTGCCGGCGGCCGCCTTGGCGGCATTCGCTTCGGTGAGCGCCTTCTGCGCGGCGACCAGGGCGGTTTTCACGCCGGCGACCGCCTGGGCGGCTTGGGCGCTGAGCTCCGTGACCAGCTTGATCTCCGCCGCGGTGTCCTGGATCGCCGCTTCCGCCCGTTCCAGCGCCTCCTGGGCCTGGGTGGCCTCGGTGGCGGCTTTCGCGGCCAGGGCTTCGGCGTCGGCCTGCTTCTTGGTCAGCGACGCGTCCGGCTTGCCACTGGCGGCCTGGGCCGTCTGGGCGCGCACGGCGGCCAGAGCCTGGTCGGCGGCGGTGCGGGCCGTCGTCTTGGCCTGGGCCTCCTTGCGCTTGTCCTCCAGGGTCTTCTTGGCCGCGACCGCCAGGTCGTTGGCCTTCTTCAGGCGCGCGGCGAGGTCGGCGACCTCCTTCTCGGCCTTTTTCAGGGCTTCGGCCTGCCAGGCGGCCTCGACGGCGGCTCCGGCGGCGGCATCGGCCTGCTCCGCCTGCCGGCGGACGGTGCTCCAGTCGCTGCGGAGCTCGAGCAGGCGTTTGCCGGTGGCGGTTTCCCAGAGCTGGAGCGCGCCGTCGGCCGTGGCGGTGGCGAAGCGCTGCTGGTCGGGACTCAGGGTGAAGGCCGTGACCGGGCCGCCCGCCTTGACGGTGCGCAGCGGCTGGCCGGTGGGCTGATCGATCAGCTGGACGGCATCCGCCCCGGCAGCGGCGAGGCGAAACTTGCCGGACGGTGCGGCCGCCGCCGGGGCAGCGACCTTCTGCGGCGCAGCGGCTTGGCGCTGCCAGAGTTTGACCTCGCGGAAGCTGCCGGTCGCCAGCAGGCCACCGTCGGGGCTGAACGCGATGGCCGGCACGACGTCGCGGTGCGCCACGCCGGGCTGCGGATAAAGCCCGGACTTGCGCAGGGCGTCATCGGTCAGGCGCGTCACCAAGGCCTGCGTCGGCAGGTGGTAGACGGAAATCTGGTTGCCGCGCGCGGCGGCGGCGTAGCTGCCGTCGGCGGTGACGGCGGCAGCGTAGATCGGCAGGAAGCCTTTGGGCAGGGGCTGCCAGGCGATCGTCTGCTCCTGGCGGGCCGAGTGCAGCGCCCCCTCGTCGATCCACTGCTTGAGCAGGGCCAGCTGGTTCGAGGTCAGCGCCACGGCGCCGACCTTGTTGCTCTTGGGCGGCATCTCGGAATCCCAGTCGCCGGCGGCGGCCAGGTATACGAGGCTCTTGTCGCCCTGGCCGGGTTCGAGACCGGCGCCCGAGTCGCCGCCCTGGCGCATCTGCTCGGGCGTCTCCATGTTCAGGCCGCCCTTGGTGGTGGTCTTGTTGTGGCAGGCGAGGCAGTTGTCCTTGAGCAGGGGCAGCAGCTCCTTCTCGTAGTTGACGGTCGCCGCGGCCAAGGGAGCGCCGCCAATGCAGGCGAGGCCGAGGAAAAGTGCGTGGGCCGGTTTCATGGTTTCGCCGCTTCCTTGACGCGAAAGCGGATGGGGTTGGAGCAGACGATGAAGGTGGCGTCCTTGGCCGGGTTCTTGGCCGCCAGATCCTTGGCGGTCTTGTCGCGTTCGGTGCGGGTCTTGGCCGCCTGCGCCAGGGCCGCGCTGGCGTCCTTGACGGCGGCCGCCCGCGCGGCCTGGCCGGCGGCATCTTCGGGCTTGCCGGCCTTCAGGGCCGCCTGGGCCTCGGCCAGCCGCTGCTTGGCCGCCGTTTCGGCCGCGGCCGCCGCCTGGGCCGCCTGCTCGGCGGCAGTCACCGCTTCGGCGTTGCGGCGCACCGGCATTTTGGCCGGGCCCTGCAGGATGCCGCCATACTCGCCCGGCGCCAGCTTGAGCGCCTTGAGGTCGAGCGTCAGCCGGGCCTCGGCCGCCTTGGCCGGGACGCTGAGCTCCGGCGCCTTGGCGGGGTCGCCCAAGCCGAGCAGTTTCAGCTTCAGCGCTTCCGTACAGCCGGGGTGGCGGGTGATCTTGAAGACGAGATCGAGCTTGCCGTTGACCGGCGCTTCCGGCGGCGCCGCGGCCGCGGTTTCCAGCAGGGCCGGGCCGGTCTGGGCGACCACGCCGACCGCCGGGGCGCCCGCCACGCGCGCCTGCAGCACCTCGCGGTTGCTGTCCTTGACCGCCCAGGTGAGGCAGGCGGTGCGCGTCAGGCCGCCAGGCACCGCCGCGCCGGCCGGAGCGTCCGCAGCGGCGCGCAGGCCGACGTAGGCGACGGACTGGCCGGGGCCGGCGAAGCCGCCGAGGCAGGTGACGCCTGCCGGCAGGCCGTCGAGCGTCACCTCCGCCGGGCCGCTGAGGGCGCTGCGGCCCGGCAGCAGGACTTCCACGGCCGCGATGCCCTGGCGCCAAACGTTGGCGCTGGCGATTTCGTAGGGGCCGGTCGCCGCCGCTTTGGGCAGGGCCGGATGCAGAGCCAGCGGCGCAGTCGCGGCCGGGGCGCCGGCGCGGACGACGCGCAGCTGACAGGGATGGCGGCGGCCGTTGGCGGCGTTGAGGGGATCGCTGAGCGTGATCCGGAACACGCCCGCCGCCTTGGCCTCGTAGGCGTAGACCGGATCGAGCACCGCCACGCGCGCGCTGCCCGCCAGGGGCGGCACCGCGGGATCATTCTGCTCGGTCTGCAGGGTCAGCGTCTCCTTGCCCACCGCGTCCTTTTTGACCTGCTCGACGACCAGCACCGGATCGGTGGGAAAACCCGCCTGCTGGGAGACGACTTCGAGGGTGAAGCGGTCGCCGGCCTGGAAGGCCAGATCGAAGCGCCGGGCGCCGCCGTAAGCCGGGAACCAGCCGCTCCAGCTCTGGCCGACCTGCAGGGGCGCGGGCGCTGCAGGCGGCGCCTGCTCAGGCGATTCCTCGTCGGCGAAGGCCGGCAGCACCGGCAGGGGGCTTTCGGCGCGCAGCCGGGCGGCGGTGGCGGCATCGGTGCGCAGCCGTTCCAGCGGCGCCGCCTGGCTGACCCGCAGTTCGCGAAGGATCTGGCCGCCGGGCAGATTCCAGCCGTACAGCAGCCCGTCGGCCGCGGCCCAGACCACCGGACCGGTGGTGAGGTTGAGGCGGTAGCCGTAGTCGTCGCCGCCGCCATACAGGAGGTCGTTGACCTGCAGCCGGTAGCTGCCGTCGGCCGGCGCCTGGAAATCGAGCAGGCCGCCGCGCAGGCGTGCCAATTCGCGGCCGCGGTCGTCGGTCACCTTGCCAACCAGCGAGACCCGGGTGTCGAAGGCGGCGCCGGCGAAGCTCGCCAGCACGCGCTGGCCCTTCCTGGCGTCGAAGCGGAACCAGTGCGGCACCCCGGCCTTGAACACGCCGTGGATGGCCGCATCGGTCGGCACCGCCAGGGCCGCCGCCGGCTTGCTGTTGCTGCCCGGCGACTCGATGACGGGGCGGGCGCCGACCTGGAACACCCGCGGGTTGGAGACGCCGTAGCTGCCGACCAGCCGCAGGTCGTAGGTCGCGGCGGGCAGTTCCTTGGGCAGGGCGACGGTGAGCAGCCCCTTTTTGCCGGCCACCGGCGTCACCGGCAGCGCCTGCGCCGGTCCGCCAGAAACGGGGCTGAGCAGCAGCCGGCCGGCGCCGTCCAGATCGCTGCCGCGGACGGTGAGCTCCAGACTCGCCCCCGGGCGGCCGCCCAGCGGGGCGATGGAGGTGAGCACCGGGGTGGGAAAGCTGGCCTGGGCGAAAACGGCGGCCGGAGGGAGCGCCAGCAGCAGGGCCAGCGCGGACAGATGACGATGCGGGATCGCCGAGCGGAGGAGACGCATCGTCTTAGTGGTTGAACAGGAATTCCTTGGTGTTCATGAGCGCCCAGAGGATGTCTTCGAAGGCCTCCTTGCGGGCGGCGACGGCTTCCGCCTCCTTCTTGCCGGCCGCCTTGCGCGCCAGGTGGCCCTGGGCGAGCTCGAGTTCACGGGCGGTGGGCTCGCGCGTCAGGGCGACGTGGTAGAGGTCGGTGATCTTGTCCTCATCCGGTCGCGGGTCGCGCGCCAGGCGGTCGGCGCGGCCCTGGCCGCGGGCGAGCTGGGTCTGGATCTCCGCCGAATTGAGCAGGTGCAGGCTCTGCGCCAGGCTGGCCTCCTGGGTGCGTTCGCATTCGCAGGCGCTTGACGAGTCGGGCCGGCCGAACACGGACAGGAAGTAGGTGCTCTGGTTGTAGCTGTTGTCGGGCAGCGCCACGGCGCGGGTGCCGGCGGCCTGCCCGGCAAAGCTGCTCTCCACCTCAAGCAGGGTGTGGACGGCGTCGTACAGGACCTCCGCGTTCAAGCGCTTGGGGTAGTAGCGGCTGAAGCTCTGGCGGTCGGCGGCGTTCCAGCGGTTCGGCTGCGCGCTGAGCTGGTAGGTGGTCGAGTTGGTGAGGGTGCGCACCAGCGCCTTGAGGTCGTAACCGCTCGCCACGAACTGCGTCGCCAGGGCGTTGAGCAGTTCCGGATTCACTGGCGGATTGGTCTCGCGCATGTCGTCCTCGGGCTCGACCAGGCCGCGGTTGAAGAAGTGCTTCCAGTAGCGGTTGACCAGGGTGTGGGCGAAGAACGGGTTGTCCTTGCGGCTCATCCAGTTCGCCAGCTCCTGGCGCGGATCCTGGTCCGGCCGCAGCTGCGCGGCCTGGCCGCCGAGGCTGGTCGGCAGCACCGGCTGCTTGGTGCGCAGGTTGGTCATCCGGGCTTCGCCGCGTTTGTGGAAGACCAGCTCCTCGTCCTTGGTGCCGGAGGCCTTGCGGCCGACGTTGGCGAAGAAGGCGGCGAAACCGTAGTAGTCCTGCTGGCTCCACTTCTCGAACGGGTGGTGGTGGCACTGGGCGCACTGCATGCGCGTGCCGAGGAAGAGCTGGGCGACGTCCTCCATCTGCGCCTTGGGCTCCTTGACTTGGCGGTACCAGGCCACCGGCGGATGCTGGTCGAGGCTGCCCGAGGCGGCGACGACTTCGCGGGCGAACTGGTCGAAGGGCTTGTTGTCGGCGAGGCTGTCGCGGATCCAGGACCAGAACAGGTAGCTGCCGCGCGCGTAGCCGGGCTGGGTGCGCTGGTTGCGCAGCAGGGCGCTCCACTTGTTGGCGAAGTACTCGGCGTATTCCGGGCTGTCGAGCAGGGCGTCGATGCGCGCCGCGCGCTTGCCGGGCCGCGTGTCGGCCAGGAACTCCTTCATCTCGTCCGGCGTCGGCAGCCGTCCGGTGAGGTCGAGCGTGACGCGGCGCAGGAAGACCGGATCGTCGCAGACCTCGGAAGGCGGCATGCCGATGGTCTTGAGCTTGGCGAACACCAGCTCGTCGACCGCGTTGCTCACCGGCGGCAGGCGGTCCACCGGCGCGCCCAGCGGCACCGTGGCGCGGAAAGTGGTGACTTTGCCCTGGTAGCGGACCATCACGGCGACGTCGCCGGGCAGGTCGAAGAGCTGCACCTTGCCGGTCTCGCTGGTCTCCGCCATGGCCTTCTCGTTGGCTTCGTACAGCGCGCGCCGGGTGACGTCGCGGGTGCTGCCGTCGGTGTAGTGGGCGGTGACCTTGAGCTGCTGGCTGGCCTTGAGCGGCATGGTGCGCACCGCGGGCTCGACGCTGATGCCGGCGAGCTTCGGATCAGCGTCGCTGCCGTAGGGCATGCCCTCGCGGATCCAGCGCACGAGGTCCTGGTAGTCCTCCGACTTCGGATCGAGCTTCTTGCCGCCGCCGTGCGGCAGCTGGGCCGTGCCCTTGGTCAGCAGCAGGCTCTGCTCAGCCGCGGCGGGGAAGATGCGCCGGCCGCGGCCTTCGTGGACGATGTGCTCGTAGTCCTCCTGGGGTTCGAAGCCGAGCAGCGACAGCTTGAAGCCGTTCTGGCCGCTGGCCTTGCCGTGGCAGCCGCCGGAATTGCAGCCGCCCTTGGTCAGGATGGGCACGATGTCGTTGGCGAAGTTGAGCGGCCGCGGGGCTTCGGCGGCCGGGCCGGCGGCGGCAAGCAGGAGGCTGCAGGCAAGTAGAGGGAAAGCGCGCATGGGAGGTAAGTTCAAAGCAGTTCCGGCAGGGGCTGGTGGCCGCCGTCGATGAGGTACTGGGGACGGCCGCTGAGGTCGTTGAGGGTGACCTTGGCGACGTCGATGCCAAGGTGCTGGTAGAGCGTGGCGAAGACCTCGCCGAAGGCCACCGGCCGGTCGACGGCCTCGCCGGCGAGCTTGTCGGTGGCGCCGATGACCTGGCCGTGGCGGAAGCCGCCGCCGGCGAGCAGGGCGCAGGAGACGCGCGGCCAGTGATCGCGCCCGCCCTGGGCGTTGATCGTCGGCGTGCGGCCGAACTCGCCCCAGACCACGACGGCAACGTCCTGGTCGAGACCGCGTTCGTGCAGGTCGGTGATCAGGGCGCTGAGCGCGCTGTCGAGCAGGGGCAGGTCCTCGCGCAGCTGGCCGAAGTTGTTGCTGTGGTAGTCCCAGCGGCTGAAGCCCAGGGTCACCACGCGCGCGCCGGCCTCGACCAGGCGGCGCGCCGCCAGGAAGTGGTCGGTCAGGCGCGGGCCGCCGTCGTCGCGGTTGCGGTTCTCGCCGCGGCCGTAGCGCTCGACAACGGGCCGCCGCTCGCGACTGAGGTCGAGTGCGTGCAGCAGCTTCGGGCTGGTCAGCACGCCGACGGCCTGCTCGTTGAAGGCGTCGATGCCGGCCATCAGGCCGCTGGCGTCGAGGTCGCGGCGCAGCTGGTCAAAACTCCGCAGCAGCCCCGCGCGGTCGTGCAAGCGGTCGAGCGAGATGCCGTGCAGGGTCATGTCGTCGGTGCCGCCGCCGCGGTTGGGCTGGAAGGGCGCGTGCGCCACGCCCAGGTAGCCCGGCTCGCCGTTGCGCGCCCAGGGCATGTGGCCCATCTTCGGCGACAGGCCGACGAAGGGCGGCATGGCCGCGTTGACCGGCCCCTGCAGGCGCGAGACGATCGAGCCCATGGCCGGCCAGCCGCCGGGGGGCTGGCGGCGGGCGCTGCGGCCGGTGAGGCACTGGAAGGCGTCGTGGCCGGAGTCGCAGTCCGCCATCGAGCGGATGAGCGTGCACTTGTCCATCAGCCGCGCCAGCTGCGGCAGGTGCTCGCAGATGCGGATGCCGTCAACGTTGGTGGCGATCGGCTTGAACTCGCCGCGCACCTCGGCCGGCGCGTCCGGCTTGAGATCGAAAATGTCCTGGTGCGAAGGGCCGCCAGGCAGGAAGACCATGATCACCGCCTTGTGCCGCGCCGCGGACGCCTGGAGCGACTCCGCGCGCAGCAGATCCGGCAGCGTCAGCCCGCCCAGGGCCAGGCCGCCGATGCGCAGGAAGTCACGCCGCGTTCTGCCGTCGCAGAAGCCCGGTCGGGAGGCGCCTTGGAGTGTGAGCATAACCAGGGATGGAAATTCGGGTCGGAAGCAATACGGCAGGCGCCGCGAAAATTTTGCCGCCGTCTGCCGCCGCGCGGCTTCAGGTCAGCCCGCGGATGGGCGTGCCGTGGTAGAGCGGATGCGGGCGGCCGGTGAAGTCGTGCCACATCAGCTCGCGCGGCAGGCCGAGCGCTTCGTAGATGGTGGCGGCGAGGTTTTCCGGGGTCTGCGGATCGCTGTCCGGATAGCCGCCGATCCTGTCGCTGGAGCCGATGACGCGGCCGCCCTGGATGCCGCCGCCGGCCAGCAGCAGGCTCTGCACGTGGCCCCAGTGGTCGCGCCCCGGCAGCGCGGTGCTGCTCAGGCTGGAAATCTTCGGCGTGCGGCCGAACTCGCCGCCCATGACCACCAGCGTGTCCTGAAGCAGGCCGCTGGCGTCGAGGTCCTCGAGCAGGGCGCTCACCGCCTGGTCCATCGGCGGCAACAAAAAGTTCTTCAGGTTCGGAAAAGCGGCCTGGTGGGTGTCCCAGGTCTCGTTGTTGCCGAGGTTGACCTGGACGAGGCGGACGCCGCTTTCCACCAGCCGGCGCGCCATCAGCAGCGACCAGCCGAAGCTGTGCCGGCCGTAGCGGTCGAGCAGCTTCGGATCGGCCTTGTCGAGGCTGAAGGCGTCGTGGACCCGGCGGTTGGACAGCAGCGACACCGCCGCCTGGCGCATGCCGTCGAAGGCCTCGTCGCCGGCCAGCGCGGCGAGGTTGCCGCTCTGCTGCTCCAGCGAGTTGCGCAGCGACACGCGGTCGAGCACGCGGTCGAGGTCGAGGCCCTGCGGCAGCGACAGGTGCGGCGCCTGGAAGCGCAGACCGGCGTCGGCCTGCAGGCCATGCTGGTGATGGAACAGGTACTGCGGGAAGGCGCCGTAGTGGTCGGGATGGAAGGGCGCCATCTCCAGGAACCAGGGGTCGTGCTGGGCGCCGAGCAGGCCGCCGAACTGGCCGGGCAGGGTGCGGCCGGTGCGGTGGACGATCTTGTCGGGCAGCAGGATCGCCGGCGGCAGGTTGTTGGCGCGCGGCAGCAGGGCGGTGGCCAGCGCGGCGATGCCCGGGTGGTCGGACTTCTTCGGCTTGGAGGGGTCAAAGCCCAGCGGCAGGTCGCTGCGGCCGGTGAGCATGATGTGGTGGCCCTGCGAATGGTCGTTGCTGCCGTGGGTAAGCGAGCGCACCAGCGACCACTTCTCCGAGATCCTGGCGAGCCGCGGCAGGTGCTCGCAGATGTGCGTGCCCGGCGTGCGCGTGCGGATCGGCTTGAACTCACCGCGGATCTCCAGCGGCGCGTCCGGCTTGAGGTCGAAGCTCTCGTGCTGGGCCAGGCCGCCGGAGAGGAAGATGTAGATCACCGACTTGGCGCGCGGCGGCC
>CAYYJK010000046.1:0-17943 GCA_964472185.1 uncultured Prosthecobacter sp. | reverse complement strand
AGGGCACCCTGGTGTTCATCAGCCACGACGTGCACTTCATCCGCGCCATGGCGCGCGGCGTCATCCACATCGCCGGCGGCGTGCTCACCCCCTACAAGGGCGACTACCAGTACTACCTCGACAAGACCCGCGCCGGGTCCGCCCGCGAGGCCCTGACCGCCACGCTCAGCAACAGCCAGCCCGGCGCCTGGACCGCCCCGGCGCGGGTGGCGGCGCCGCCAAAATCCAAGGAGCAGCGCCGGCAGGAGGCCGAGGCGCGCAACGCCCGCAGCCGGATGCGCAAGGAGCTGGAGCAGCGCCTGGCGCAGATCGAGCAGGAGCTGGCCGGCATGGAACAGCGCAAGCTCGAACTCGTCGGCCTCCTGCAGGACGGCGCCACCTACGCCGACCCGGTTCGCTTCCGCAGCCTGAGCGAGGAGCTGGAGAAGCTGGAGCCGGCCGTCGCCCGCCAGACCGCCGCCTGGGAAAAGACGGCGGAGGAACTCGAAGCCCACGGCGCGCAGGAGCCGGCGGCCGGCTGAGGCGGCGCAGGATCGGATCATGTTACGGAATTGACACAATCGACCCGCTCTGCTCCATCTGGGAGGACCTTTCCCGACCTCCTATGATCTCCCTGCAGAAGCTTTTCGGCAAAAACGACATTTTCTACGACCTGCTGGAGGCCAGTGCCGAGGAGGCGCGCCACAGCGTGCAGGCGCTGGCCAAGCTGATCGCCCAGCCGGTGTCCGCCCAGAACCTGGACGAGCTGATCCTGTCGCGGCGCAAGGACAAGAAGATCACCGAGCAGATCAACGAGGAGCTGTGCCGCACCTTCGTCACCGAGCTTGAGCGCGAGGACATCGAGGCCCTTTCCAACGTCCTGTACAAGATCCCGAAGACCGTCGAGAAGATCGCCGAGCGGGTCATCATCACCGAGGGCCGGCTCAAGGACGTCGATTTTTCACGCCACCTGTCGATGATGGAGGATGCCACGGGCACCGTGGTCAGCATCGTCAAGGAGCTGCGCAAGAAGCTGCACCTGGAACGGGTCAAGGACCACAACGCCAAGCTCCAGCACATCGAGGGCGCCGCGGACAAGCTCATGCTCGACCTGCTGCGCGAGCTCTACACCGGCCGCCGCGACCCGCTGGAGGCGCTCATGCTCAAGGACCTCTACGAACTCATGGAGAAGGTCTACGACCGCTGCCGCGACGCCGGCAACGTCGTCTCCACCATCGTGCTGAAGTACTCGTAAGCCGCCGCGCATGACTTCCGCCCTGATTCTGCTGCTGGTGGTGCTGCTGGTGGTGCTGGCCTTTGAATACATCAACGGCTTCCACGACACCGCCAACGCGATCGCCACGGTCGTTTCGACCAAGGTGCTCACCCCGCGCCAGGCCCTCGCCCTGGCCGCCGTGGCCAACCTCATCGGCGCCTTCTGGGGCACGGCGGTCGCCAAGACCATCGGCAGCGGACTGGTCGACATCGCCCATGTCACGACGCTGACCATCTTTTGCGCCATGCTCGGCGGCATCATCTGGAACCTGCTGACCTGGTACTTCGGCCTGCCCAGCAGCAGCAGCCACGCCCTCATCGGCGGTCTCTGCGGCGCCACGCTCGCCTCCGCCAAGGGCAACTGGCACGTCCTGATCTGGTCCAAGGCCAAGGTCGACGCCAAGACCGGTGCGGTCACCATGGACGGCATCTACCACAAGGTCATCATTCCGATGATCACCTCGCCGGTGCTCGGTTTTGTGGTCGGCTTCCTGGTCATGGGCATGCTGTTCTGGCTGATCCGCCACTGGCGCCCGCACACCATCAACCGCGTCTTCGCCAAGCTGCAGATCGCCAGCGCCGCCTACATGGGCTTCGGTCACGGCTTCGCCGACGCCCAGAAAACCATGGGCATCATTGCGCTGACCCTGTTCACCGCCACCACCGCCGGCACCCTCGACCAGGTGCCCGGCTGGCTCGCCTTCCTGCACACGCCCAAGTTCGAGGTCGCCGCCTGGGTCAAAATCACCTGCGCCCTGGTCATGGCCGCCGGCACCTGGGCGGGCGGCTGGCGCATCATCAAGACCCTAGGCCACAAGATGGTCAAGATGAAGCCGGTCCACGGCTTCGCCGCCGAAACCACCGCCGCCACCATCCTCGCCGTCACCGGCCACATGGGCATGCCGGTCTCGACCACCCACACCATCACCACCTCGATCATGGGCGTCGGCGCCGCCAAGCGCTGGAACTCGATCCGCTGGAGCTTGGTGGAACGCATCGTCTGGGCCTGGGTGCTCACCATCCCGATCACCGCCGTGCTGGCCTACGTGATCTACCGGGTCATCGCCCCGATGGCCTGAGCAGCCTCCGGATGGCCGATCCGGTTTGCCCCGATGGACTTTCCCGCAGGCGGCGAGCGAAGGCGGCCGGTCGGGCAAGATCGCCCCCTCCCGGGCGTATCCGCCGCGTCGGTTTGGTGCTTGCCCGTTTCCGGGCCGGCCCGTTATGCTGACGCCAGCCCCACACCCGCACGCCCATGTTTCGCCTTCCCGGAGCCCTCGGCAAAGACCTCTGCGACCAGAACCTCGGCCTGACCCGCCGCGACCTCCTGCGCGTCGGCGGCGCCTCGATGATGGGGCTGACGCTCAACAACCTGTTCCGCGCCCAGGCCGCCTCGGTGAACTCGCCCGCCGCCGGCCGCGCCGGCTGGGGCAAGGCCAAGCACGTGCTGATGATCTACCTGCAGGGCGGTCCCAGCCACCTCGACCTCTGGGACCCCAAGGAGAACGTGCCGGACAAGGTGCGCTCGGCCTTCAAGACCATCCCGACCAAAATCCCCGGGCACCACTTCACGGAGATCCTGCCGCAGCTGGCGAAGGTGAACGACAAGTTCACCACCATCAACTCGATGAGCTACACGCCCAACGGGCTGTTCAACCACACGGCGGCCATCTACCAGATCATGACCGGCTACACGACCGACAAGGTCAGCCCGTCCGGCCAGCTCGAACCGCCCAACGCCAAGGACTTTCCCAACTTCGGCAGCAACATCATCCGCCTCAAGCCGATGGACGAGCCGATGCTGCCCTTCGTCATGCTGCCGCGCCCGCTGCAGGAGTCGAACGTCGTCGGCAAAGGCGGCACCGCCGGCTTCCTCGGCAAGGCCTACGACCCCTACACCCTCTACCCGGACGGTGACGACCTCGACATGGGCAAGATGGACCGCATCAAGATCGAGGACCTGCAGCTCCGC
The DNA here is from genome assembly GCA_964472185.1 of uncultured Prosthecobacter sp. GTDB lineage: Bacteria > Verrucomicrobiota > Verrucomicrobiia > Verrucomicrobiales > Verrucomicrobiaceae > Prosthecobacter. The sequence goes on along the minus strand of CAYYJK010000046.1, from coordinate 14,717 downwards.
CCCGACCTGTTCAGCCTGCGCCTGCAGCGCCGCGCCAAGCTGCGCGACGCCATCAACGACCAGATGCCCACCATCGAGGCGGCGGTCAAGGACATGAGCCTGGACAGCTACTACAACCAGGCCCTCAACCTGATCGCCAGCGGCCGCGCCCGCGACGCCTTCGCCCTCGACCGCGAGTCCGCCAAGCTGCGCGACCGCTACGGCCGCAACACCTTCGGCCAGAGCTGCATGCTCGCGCGCCGCCTGCTCGAAGCCGGCACCCGCGTGGTCGAGCTCATCTGGCCCAAGGTCGCCAACTCGGACAACCATTCCTGGGACCACCACGTCGGCCTCACCCAGCGCATGAAGAGCCAGAGCGGCCCCATGCTCGACCAGGGCCTGAGCGCGCTGTTCGAGGATCTCGACGCCAGCGGCCTGCTCGAGGAGACCCTCGTGGTCGCCCTCGGCGAATTCGGTCGCAGTCCGGAGAAGGGCGTGTCCACCTCCGGCAACGGCAACAGCGCCGACGGCCGCGACCACTGGCCCTACTGCTACACCGCCATCATCGGCGGCGCCGGCATCAAGCGCGGCTACGTCCACGGCAAGTCCGACAAGACCGGCTCCGCCCCCGCGGAAAACCCGGTGCACCCGACCGAACTGCTGGCGACGATCTACCACGCGGTCGGCATCGATCCGGAAACGATCGTGTACAACCACCTCAACCAGCCGCGCGAGCTGGTGAAGGCCAAACCGGTGACGCAGCTCTTCGCCTGACCCGCGCCGGCGGCCGCTCCGTTGCACCGCCCGGCTCCGCGAGGCCAAAAATCGCGCTGCGCGCAGCATTGCGCATCGGCGGGCCGGCGCTATTCTCGGCGCACCATGTCCCTCGACGCCCAGCTCCAAGCCGCCGCTGACGCCGGTCAGCTCCTGCCCTCCAGCCTTGCCAACATCCGGGCCCTGCTCGCCGCCAGTGACAACCCGGTCTACCGCGCCAGCATCGAGGAACTCGCCGGCGCCGGCCAGTGGTCGGAGCTGAACGACCGCTTCTACCAGGCGCTCAAGTTCGGCACCGGCGGCCTGCGCGGCCGCACCATCGGCCGGATCGTCACCGCCGCCGAACGCGGCGGCGCCCCGGCGGACCAGCGTCCCGACCATCCCTGCGTCGGCACCAACGCGATGAACTTCTACAACATCGGCCGCGCCACCCGCGGCCTGGTCGCCTACGTCAAGGCCTGGCGCGCCAGCGCCGGCTTCAACGGCCGCCCGAGCCTGGTGTTCAGCTACGACACCCGCCATTTCTCCGCCGAGTTCGCCCAGAAATGCGCGCAGATCGCCACCGAAAACGGCGCCGACGTGTACCTGTTCGACAGCTGCCGCGCCACGCCGGAGATGTCCTTCGCCATCCGCGAACTGCGCGCCGACGCCGGCGTCATGCTGACCGCCTCGCACAACCCGCCCCACGACAACGGCTACAAGGTCAACTTCAACGACGGCGCCGGCATCGTCGAACCCCACGCCAGCGGCATCATCAAGGAGGTCAACGCCATCGCCGGCGAGGCCTACACCCCGCTGCCGGCCGCCGAACAGGGCCGGATCACCCCGCTCGGCGAAGACATGGACGCCCGCTACCTGGCGCGCGTCGAAACCATGATGCTGCGCCCGGAACTGCTGCAGGACGAGCAGGCCAAAAAGCTCAAGATCGTCTACACCGCCCTTCACGGCACCGGCGGCGTGCACGTGCCCGTGCTGCTGAAAAAGCTCGGCTTCAACTTCCTCACCGTGCCCGAGCAGGACGTCCGCGATGGCCGCTTCCCGACGGTCAAATCGCCCAATCCGGAGAACGCGCCGGCCCTGCAGATGGCCGTCGACCTCGCCAACCGCGAAGGCGCTGACATCATCATCGGCACCGACCCCGACTGCGACCGCATGGGCGTCGGCGTGCGCAACGCGCAGGGTGAAATGGTCCTGCTCACCGGCAACCAGACCGGCTCGCTGATGGGCTGGTACCGCCTCAAGACGATGTTCGAGCTCGGCATCCTCAACGAGGCCAACCGCAAGAACGCCGTCTTCCTCAAGACCTACGTCACCAGCCCGATGCAGGACACGATCGCCGCCAAGTACGGCGTCCAGTGCATCAACACCCTTACCGGCTTCAAGTGGATCAGCGCCAAGCTCGCCAAGTACGAGGCCGCCCTGCCCGCCGAAATCCTCGCCAGCTACCGCGACCTGCCCGCCGCCGAGTCGCGCGCCGTGCGCCTGCAGCACAGCAAGTTCCTCGTCTTCGGCGGCGAGGAGAGCTACGGCTACATGGGCGACGACTTCAGCCGTGACAAGGACGGCAACGGCGCCGTGGTGATGTTCGCCGAACTCGCCGCCTACGCCGCCAGCCGCGGGCTGACCGTCGCCGGGCTGCTCGACGAGGTGTACGCCGAGGTCGGCTACTTCCTGGAAGTCAACCAGAGCAAGACCTTCGAGGGCGCGGAGGGTGCCGCCAAGATCGCCAAGCTGGCCGACAGCTACGGCGCCAACCCGCCGCAGCAGGTGGACGGCTCGGCCGTGATCAAGGTGCGCGATTTCCGCAAGGACGAGATCCGCGACGAGGAGGGCGAGCTGGCCGCAAAGGAGAAGATGCTGTTCGTCGACCTCGCCGACGGCCGCAGCTTCGCCGTGCGCCCTTCGGGCACCGAACCGAAGATCAAGTACTACATGTTCGGCCGCCAGGTGCCCGCCGAGGGCCGGACGCTGGGCGCGGACGAACTCGCCGCCGCCAAGACGCGCGTGAAGGCCTCGCTCGACAGCCTCTGGGCCTGGCTCGACCAGGACATCGCCGCGCGCCTCGCCTGACCGTTCCGGATCACCGCCCCCGCCGGCGATGCTGGCGGGCGCGGAACTCGGCCGGGCCGCAGCCGAACTGACGGGCGAACATCCGGCTGAAGTAGTGCCGGTTGGCGAAGCCGTGCTCGACCGCGATCTGGTCGACCGACTTGTCGGTCAGCCCCAGTTGCTCGCCGGCCAGACGCAGGCGCGTCTTCAGCACGTACGCCGCCGGGGTCGCCCCCGTGTGCTCACGGAAAGCCCGGATGAAGCGCTCGACGCTCATGCCGGCGCGCTCGGCCAGGAACGGGTTGGACAAGTCCGAATGCGGCGCGCGCTGGATCAGCGCCAGCACGTCGAGCAGCCGCTCGGGCAGCACCGGTCCGGGCGGCAGCACCCAGTCGGCAAAGACCGCATGCAGAAGCGCGGCGCTCTGCTGCAGCAGACGCTCGTCCCGCGGCGCGGACACCGGCTGCCGGTGCGTGGCGATGACGGCGGACACCAGCATCCGCAGCACGGGCGTGGCCGGCAGCACGACCGGCGCCTCGGCCACGTCGCCGGCCAGCCGGGTGACCGTGAAGTGCAGCCAGAAATGGCAGGCGGGCACCGGCCCGCAGCAGTCAAAAATCGTGTTCGCCGGGATCAGGACAAAATGCTCCGGTCCGAGCGGCAGGCGTTCGCCGCGAAAGTTCAGATGGCAGCCCGGCCGGGGGTTGTGGTACAAGCGCCAGAACGGGCTGTCGACGCCCTCGTGGTTCCAGCCTTCCAGCGCCTCCTGATAGCCGCTTTCATGAATCAGGAAGGCGGACCAGCCGGCCTTGGCGACCTGCGCCAGACCGACGCCCCAGGGGGTGGTGTAGTTGAGGTAGCGGCGGCGCAGTGGCATGACGTTCTAACAATCCGACATGCCCAAAGGCCGGACAAGCCCTGTTTGCAAAGCCACCTTCAACGCCAACCTCAGAATCCGACACAGCTTTTCCAGAATCCTGCACGCCCCCGGCACGTTGACTTCACATGCACCGCACGCTCCTGCTGCCCCTGTTGCTGACCGCTCTTCCTGCCGGGTTGGACGCGGCGGACAAGCTGCGCTTCAACCAGGACATCCGGCCCATCCTCTCGGACAAGTGCTTCCACTGCCACGGCCCGGATCCGAAGAAGCGCGAAGCCGGCCTGCGGCTCGACACCTTCGAAGGCGCCACCGAGGACGGCGCCATCGTACCGGGGGCTCCCGAGCGCAGCGGGATCGTCGCCCGCATCCTCAGCACCGATCCGGACGAGCACATGCCGCCGCCGGAGTCGAAGCTGGGCAGTTTGAGCCCGCAGGAGATCGCCACCCTGCAGCGCTGGGTGCGCGAGGGCGCCGGCTACGAAGCGCATTGGGCCTTCATCCCGCCCGCGCCGGTGGCTCCATCCGCCGCGCCGGGAACGGTTTCCGCCATGGACGCGATCGTCAGCCGCGGCCTGGCCCGGCGCGGCCTGAAGCTGCAGCCGCGCGCCGATGCCGCCACGCTGCTGCGCCGCCTGCACTTTGACCTCACCGGCCTGCCCCCGGCGCCGGCCGAGGTGCAAGCTTTCCTGAACGCCGATGCGCGCTCCGCGGATGCCTACGCCCGCAAGGTGCGCGAGCTGCTCGACTCGCCCGCCTACGGCGAACGCCAAGCCAGCGACTGGCTCGATGTGGCCCGCTACGCCGACAGCTACGGCTTCCAGGTCGACCGCCCGCGCGAGGTCTGGCCCTGGCGCGACTGGGTGGTGCAGGCCTTCAACCAAAACCTGCCGTTCGACCGGTTCATCACCTGGCAGGTGGCGGGCGACCTGCTGCCGAACGCCACCGACGAACAGGTCCTGGCCACCGCCTTCCAGCGCCTGCACCAGCAGGAGAGCGAGGGCGGCTCGGTCGAGGAGGAGTACCGCACCGAGTACGTCGCCGACCGCGTGCAGACCTTCGCCACCGCCTTCCTCGGCCTCACCTTCGAATGCGCCCGCTGCCACGACCACAAGTACGACCCCATCACCCAGAAGGAGTACTACGGCCTCGCCGCCTTTCTGCAGAACATCGACGAGGCAGGGCTGTATTCGTTTTTCACCGACTCGCCGCCAACGCCGGCGATGATGCTGCTCGACGCACCTGCCAAGCAGCGCCAGGCCGGGCTGCAGCGCCGGGTGGCGGAACTGGAACAGCGTCTGCAGGCGGCCGCAGCGCCGGTGCTGGACGCCATCCCGCTTGCCAACGACGCTCCGGCCGACCTCGCCGGCCAGATCGCGCACTACCCCTTCGACGCCCTCGTCGGCAGCAAACTCGCCGACGCCCTGAATGCCGAGCCCCCGGCGCCGAAGGACCCCAAGGCCAAACCGGCGCCAAGCCCTTCGGCGATCCTCAAGGGCGAAAACCGGCTCGCGCCCGGCAAGCTCGGCCAGGCCGTGCAGTTCACCGGCGACGACGCCGTCGACACGCCGGTCGGCAATTTCCAGCGCCACGATCCGTTCAGCGTTTCGCTCTGGCTGAAAACGCCGGACGCCAAGGAGCGCGCCGTCGTGCTGCACCGTTCGCGGGCCTGGACCGACGCCGCCAGCCGCGGTTACGAGCTGCTGATTGAGGAAGGCCGGCTGAAGTGGTCGCTCATCCACTTCTGGCCCGGCAACGCCGTCTCGGTCCGCACCCGGGCTCCCCTGCCCGTCAACGGCTGGGTGCAGGTGATCGCCACCAACGACGGCAGCAGCCGCGCCGCCGGCCTGCAGCTCTACGTCAACGGCCGGCGCGCCGAGGTCGAGGTCGTCCGCGACCACCTCACCAAGAACATCACCGGCGGCGGCGGCGACACCATCGCCCTCGGCGAACGCTTCCGCGACCGCGGCTTCAAGGACGGCCTCATCGACGACCTGCGCGTGTTCAACCGCGACCTCTCCCGGCCGCGCCGTCCCGAACTGGAGCCGCTGCACCGGGAACTGCACGCCGCGCGCGCCGAGCTGACCCGTTTCGCCGATGCGCAACAGGAGATCATGGTCATGCGCGAACTGCCGCAGCCCAAGACCGCCTACGTCCTCACCCGCGGCGAGTACGACAAGCGCGGCGAGGTCGCACCGCCGGTGACGCCGGCCGTGCTGCCGCCCTTTCCCGCCGGGGCGCCGCGCAACCGCCTCGGCCTGGCGCGCTGGCTGACCGCCCCCAACCATCCGCTGACGGCGCGCGTGCAGGTCAACCGCCTCTGGCAGAGCCTGTTCGGCCGCGGCCTGGTCAAGACCAGCGAGGACTTCGGCAGCCAGGGCGAAAAGCCGCTTTACCCCGAACTGCTCGACTACCTGGCGCGGCGCTTCATCGACAGCGGCTGGGACACCAAGGCGCTGCTGGCCGAGATCGTCGGCAGCCAGCTCTACCAGCAGCGCAGCCTGGCCGACGCCGCCACGATGGCGGACGACCCGGACAACCAGTGGCTCGCGCGAGGCCCGCGCTTCCGCCTCAGCGCCGAAATGATCCGCGACAACGCGCTGGCCAGCGCCGGCCTGCTCGACGCCGCGATCGGCGGCCCGCCGGTGAACGCCTACGAGATGACCGAGGCCTTCAAGCCCGTGACCCCGGACCACAGCTTCCGGCGCAGCCTGTACAGCCACTGGCGCCGCACCAGCCCGCCGCCCGCCATGATCGCCTTTGATGCGCCGCGCCGCGCGGTCTGCAGCGCCAAGCGCGAGCGCACCGACAGCCCGCTGCAGGCCCTGATCCTGCTCAACGGCACGCAGTACGTCGAGGCCGCGCGCGTGCTCGGCGAGAAACTGCACCGGGACACCGGCGGCGACCTGGAAGCCATGATCGACCAGGCGTTCCTGCGCTGCCTGAGCCGCCTGCCCGACGCCCGGGAAAAGGCCGTCTGCCGGCAGCTGCACGCCGAGCAGCTGCGCCATTACCAGGCACACCCGCAGGCCGCCGAAACCCTGCTGAAAGCCGGCAGCTCGCCCCGCCTCACCCAAACGCCCGCGCCGGCCATCGCCGCCGCGGCCATGCTCGCCCAAGCCCTGATCAACCACGACGCCGCCGTGGTGAAACGCTGACCCCCGCTCCGCCATGTCCTCCACTCCCCTTCCTTCTCCCCTCCCGGATGCGCGGCTGTCCCGTCGCGCGCTGCTCAACCGCTTCGGCATGGGCCTCGGCGGCGTGGCGCTGGCCGAACTGCTCGCCCGCGACCAGGCGCGCGGCGCCGCGGCCGATGCCGGCATCCTCGGCGCGCCGCATGCGGCGCCGAAGGCGAAGCGCGTCATCTACCTGTTCATGTCGGGCGGCCCCTCGCACATCGACCTCTACGACCACAAGCCCCTGCTCAACCGGCGCCATGGCGAGCAGCTGCCGGATTCCGTGCGCGGCAACCAGCGCCTGACCGGCATGTCCGGCAACCAGGCCTCGATCCCCATGGTCGGCTCGCCCTTCCAGTTCCGGCAGTACGGCCGGGCCGGCGCCAGCTTCAGCGAACTGCTGCCGCACACCGCCTCCATCGCCGACGATCTCTGCGTTGTGCGCTCGATGTTCACCGAAAGCATCAACCACGGCCCCGGCGTCACCTTCTTCCAGACCGGCTCGCAGATCGCCGGCCGGCCGAGCATGGGCGCCTGGCTCGGCTACGGCCTCGGCTCGGCCAACGCCAACCTGCCCGCCTTCACCGTGCTCATCACCCAGGGCAAGGGCGGCCAGCCGCTGGGCGCGCACCTCTGGGGCAGCGGCTTCCTGCCCACCAGGCACCAGGGCGTGCTGTTCCGCGCCGCCAAGGATCCGGTGCTGTACCTGGGCAACCCGGCCGGCGTCAGCGATTCGAACCGCCGGCAGCTGCTCGACCGCCTGCGCGAGCTGCACGAGCACCAGTTCGCCGGCACGCCTGACGTCGAAATCCAGAGCCGCATCGACCACTACGAGATGGCCTACCGGATGCAGAGCAGCATTCCCGAAGCCACCGACTTCCGCGACGAACCGGCGCACGTGCTCGACCTGTACGGCGCCGACGTCCACACGCCCGGCACCTTCGCCGCCAACTGCCTGCAGGCGCGCCGGCTGGCCGAACGCGGCGTGCGCTTCATCCAGCTCTACCACCAGGACTGGGACCACCATGGCGGCCTGCCCGGCGCGCTGCCCCGGCTGTGCAAGGAGACCGACCAGCCCGCCGCCGGCCTGATCAAGGACCTCAAGCAGCGCGGCCTGCTCGACGACACCCTGGTCATCTGGGGCGGCGAGTTCGGCCGCACCGCCTACTGCCAGGGCAAGATCCAGAAGAACTTCGGCCGCGACCACCACCCGCGCTGCTTCACCGCCTGGCTGGCCGGCGGCGGCGTCAAGGCCGGCAGCGTTTACGGCGAAACCGACGAGTTCGGCTACAACGTCGTCCGCGACGGCGTCCACATCCACGACTTCCACGCCACGCTTCTGCACCTGCTCGGCATCGACCACGAGCGCCTGACCTACAAGTTCCAGGGCCGCCGCTACCGCCTCACCGACATCCACGGCCACGTCGTCAAGGGGCTGCTGGCGTGAGGAACTCGCCGCAACGGCCTCCGAAAATCCGTCGCGCGCTGAATCATCGCCGGCCCGGGTGGCGTAGGTGACGGATGCTTCTTTCCGACCTGACCTGGTCCGACATCGATGCGCTGGACCGCGACACCCCTGTGGTGTTTCCGGTGGCGGCGCTGGAACAGCACGGCCGGCATCTGCCGCTGTTCACCGACTCGCTGCTGATGGGCGAGATCGCCCGCCGGGCGGAGCTGGCCCTACGCGAACGCGTGCTGTTCGCGCCGCTGCAGTGGCTGGGCAATTCGCACCACCACCTCGACTTCCCGGGCACGCTGTCGGCCGAGCCGCGCCTGTACATCGACCTGCTCAACAGCCTGCTGGAAAACTTCATCAGCCACGGGTTCAGGCGCCTGCTGATCCTCAACGGCCACGGCGGCAACGACGTGCCCGGCAAGCAGGCCGTGTTTGAGACGCGCCAGAAGCACCGCCAGCGCCGCGACCTGCTGCTGCTGTTCGCCACCTACTGGAACCTCGCGCCCGACGCGCACCTGGCCCATCCCGATTTGGCGCAGACGGTCATGGGCCACGCCTGCGAGTGGGAGACCTCGATGGTCCTGCGCCTGGCGCCCGCCCAGGTGAAAGACCCGGCGCGGGTTGAACCCGTGGCCTTCGGCAATCCGTTCGAGCCCGCGGCGCGCGGCTGGACGATGCCCGAGCGCAGCGCGCCAGGCCATGTCGGCGATCCGCGCCAGGCCTCGGCGGAGAAGGGCGAGGCGCTGTTCGCGCACTTCAGCGGCGGCACGGTGGCGATGCTGGAACGCATGCTTGCCTGGAACGGAAGGAGCTGGGAAGGATGAGCATGAACCGATCGTCGCTGTGGAAATGGTGGATCACCGGCCTGCTGCTGCTGGCCACCACAATCAACTACATGGACCGCGTCACCCTGGCGAACGCCTCGGTGCGCGTCACCCAGGAATTCAGCCTGAGCGAGCAGCAGTACGGCACGCTTGAACTGGTCTTCGGCTGGGCCTTCGCCGCCGGCTCGCTGGTGTTCGGCTTCCTGGCCGACCGTCTGCGCGTCTACTGGCTGTATCCGTGCGTGCTCGCCGGCTGGTCGGTCATGGGCATGGTCTCGGGCTGGACCCAGGACTACACCGGCCTGCTGGTCTGCCGCACCCTGCTTGGCTTCTTCGAGGCCGGCCACTGGCCCTGCGCACTGAAGACGACCTTCGCCCTGCTCAGCGAGAAGGACCGCACCATGGGCAACAGCGTGCTGCAGAGCGGCGCCTCGATCGGCGCGGTGATCACGCCGCAGGTGATGAAGTGGCTGATGACCGACGAGCTGGGCTCCTGGCGCGGCGCCTTCGTCGTCGTCGGCGCCGCCGGCCTAGTCTGGGTCGCGGTCTGGTTCCTGTGCCTGAAACCGCGCGATCTGGAGGCTTCGCACACGCACGGCGCCGTCCACAAGGGCCCCAGCCTGGGCAGCATCCTGCTCAGCAAGCCGTTCTGGGCGCTGGCGATCCTGATCACCGGCACGCAGACGGTCTGGCACATCTACCGCGTCTGGCTGATGAAGTTCCTGCAGACCGGCCGCGGCTACAGCGAGACCGAGGCGCTCAACTTCAACTCGGTCTACTTCATCTCGACCGACATCGGCTGCTTCCTCGCCGGCATCGCCTCGCTCTGGCTGGCGCGCCGCTTCAGCCTGAGCGCGCACGGCGCGCGCCGCTGGGTGTACGCCGGCGCCTGCGTGCTGACCTCGCTGAGCGTCGCCCTGCCCTGGCTGGGCAAGGGCTGGCCGCTGCTGGGCGTGCTGCTGCTCATCGGTGCCGGCGCGCTGGCGCTGTTCCCCTGCTACTACAGCTTCGTCCAGGAGCTCTCCGACCAGCATGTCGGCCGCCTGACCGGCCTGCTCAGCATGTGGGTCTGGGCGGTGACTTCGCCGCTGCACAGCCTGTTCGGCCTGATCGCCGACCGCACGCAGTCCTACGACGCCGGTCTGGTCATCGCCGGCCTCGCCCCCTGGCTGGGCGTGATCGCCATGAAGCTGTTCTGGACCAAAGAACCCGCCCGCGCCTGATTCCCCCATGCTCACCGACGCCACCCGCACCCGCGACTTCCCCAGCCTGACCGGCATCACCTACCTGAACACCGCCGCGGAAAGCATCCCGCCGCGCTGCGTCGGCGAGGCCCTGCAGGCCTACTGGCAGGACAAGCTCAAGGGCATGCGCGGCCGTGACGGCCACTTTGCCGCCGTCGAGGCCTGCCGCGAGATCAGCGCCAAGCTGCTCGGCCTGATCCCCTCGGAGGTCGCCTTCTGCTCCTGCAGTTCCGAGGCCTACAACCTGCTGGCCAGCGCCCTCAACCTCGGCGGCGGCGACGAGGTGGTGGTCACCGACCTGGACTTCCCCGCCGGGGCCACGCCCTGGCTGCGCGCAGCGACGCCGCCGAAGCTGCAGCTTTGGCGGGCCGTGGACGGCGAACTGCACGCCGCCGACCTGGCGCCGCTGCTCAGCGAACGCACCCGGCTGGTGCAGGTGTCGCTGGTCAGCTTCTACAACGGCCACCGGATCGACTGGCAGCCGCTGCACGACACCGTGCGCCGCCTGGCGCCGAACGCGCTGATCTCGGTCGACATCACCCAGGCTTTCGGGCGTGTCGTGCTGGACTGCGCCGGCGCCGACATCCTGATCAGCAGCACGCACAAGTGGACCCTGGGCGTCCACGGCGGCTGCATCATCGGCATTCCACAGCGCAGCGCCGAGCGCCTGACCACCCACGCCGGCGGCTGGTACCACCTGAGCAACGCCTTCGACGCCGACCGCTTCGAGCGCGCCGTCACCCGCACCGGCGCGCCGAGTTTCTCCGTCGGCATGCCCAACTTCGCCGCCCTGTACGCCCTCAACGCCGCGCTGCGCTACCTCGACGCGGTGGGCATCGCCGCCATCGCCGCCCACGCCGACCCGCTGGTCGCCGAACTGCACGCCGGCCTGCGGGAACTGGGCCTGGCGCCGCTGTGCCCGCACCGGCCGGAACGCCCCACCGGCATCCTGGCGTTGCGTCCCGAGCGCTGCGCCGAGATCCATGCGGCGCTGGAACAGGCGGAGGTGCACGTGATGCACAACGCCGGCCGCATCCGCCTGGCGGTGCACGGCTACAACACCCGCGCCGACGTCGAGCGGGCGCTGACGCAGTTCCGCACCATCCTGGCCGCCTGAAACGCCCGGCCCGGGTGCAAAAAAGGCCGGCGGCATCGCTGCCGCCGGCCGGGAATGAACGCGAACTCCGGAGACCGATCAGAAGGTCACCACGAGGCCGAGCGAACCGTAGAAGGACTGGTCGTCGTCCTGGAACTGGCCGTCGTAATAGGCCGAACCCGCCGCGCCGGTGACGCTGAGGTTTTCCAGGATCTTCACGCGCACGAAGCCGCCGATGCGGTACTCGTCGAAGCGGTCATCTTCCAGGTAGACGAATTCCGGACCGATCGTGACGCGGCCGAACATGTAGCCGACGCGGGCGCGCGACCAGATGGCTTCCTCGACGGTCGAGTACTGGCCGATGGCGCTCCAGTAGATCGGGCCGGTGGTGCCGGTGATGTCGAGGCCGAAGCGGGCGCCCCAGTCGGTGCCTTCGCCGGGATTGGTCGGGTCGGAATCGAACAGGTCGAAGTCGTGCAGGTGCACGCCGGCGAAGCCGCCGATGACCCAGTTGCCGGTGACGTAGCGGTAGCCGAGGGCGAGGTCGGCGTCAAAGAGACGGCCGCCCACTTCCGGATTGCTGAGGCCGCGCTGGCGGTATTCGTATTCGCCGAGGCCGCTGAAGGCGCGGACGAACAGGCCGCTGGTGCCGAGGTCGCCGTTGAGGGCGTACATGTAACCCAGGTGGGTATACCAGGAGTACTCGCGCATGTCGAGGCCGGCGAAGACGACGTTGGCATGCGGATCGATCACCGGAGTGATCGGGTTTTTGGCGGGGGCTTTGGCGTCACCCGCACTGGCGGCGAGCGCCAGAGAGGCCGAAGCAAGAAGCGTGGCAATGGTTTTCATGTCGGGATGGTTGATTTTGACTAACCCTACCAGTTTCCCAACACGATCTCTAAGAGTCAATGCTAAAAAACCTGAACGCCTGCCGATTCAGCCCCTGCGGCATCGCTTGATCCGGCATCACTTCGGCCAGGATGCGCCAGGACAGGCGCGAGACCAGACTGCCGTCCAGAGTCTGCACCTCGACACGGTCGCCCGGCCGCAGCGGCACCGAGGTCAGCAGGCGCGCCTCGGTGCTGCCCGGCGAGGCCGGCGGCAGCAGCATGGCCCAAGTGATCGATTCGCCCAGACGCAGGCAGGCGGCTTTCCAGACACCGCCCAACCCCTGCCGGTGGGCCTCGTGCGCCCACTGCGCGAGCCGGATCTGCCGGTGCCAGTCCACCGAATACAGCGCGCGGCGCAGCCAGTCGAGCTCCTCGGCATCCGCGCAGGCGAAGATCAGCCGGCCGTCGCCCCCGGCCTCCAGCGCCGTCGCGCGCACGGCGTGGCCGGGCAGGATGAAGTGCAGCACCTGGCCGGGCGGCACGCCCGCGGGATCCATCCAGTCGACCCGGCCTTCGGTGGTGCACAGGCGCTCCGTGATCCCCAGCCAGCGGCCGCACTCGTCGACGACGGGCACGCGCACCTCGAACTGGTACTCCTGGTGCGTTTTCAGGGTCAACCCGATCGTGTCGCGGATCCAGCGCCAGGAGCGCCAGAGATTGAAGCCCACCCAGAAGCAGGCCAGGCTGAGGATCATTTCCCCGCCGACCGGCGGCGACAGGAAGGGCAGCCAGCCGCCGACGCGCAGGAAGGTGAACAGCAGGCCGAGCACCCCGACAATCAGGATGGCGAAATGCGGCGCGAGCATGCCGAACGAGACCCGGCCGAGCACGTTCTTGAGCGACACCTGCCAGCCGAGCGTCTTGCCCAGCAGGCCGCGCGTGGCCGCCAGCTGCACCAGCATCTTGCCGGTGGCGAAGACCTGGGTGGGCAGAAACGGCAGGTAGCCGGCGCCGGCGACCATGAGCGTGAGGATCGCCAGCGGCGGCACGCCGAGAATCAGGCAGGTGTTGAACAGCGACGGTTCAAACGGCGTGACGTAAAAAATCATGCTCCAGGCCGGCACCAGCAGGAACACCAGCTGCTGCCAGCCTTCCTGCATGTGCAGGCCCATCATCAGGTAGGGCAGCCGCTTGCGCCAGGGCAGGCCGCGGCAGAACAGGATGTTCTCGACCAGCAGCGCGTGCAGATTGCCGTGGGCCCAGCGGCGGCGCGTCTTGTTGAACTCCGACACGTCGGCCGCCGCCACGCCCCAGGCCACCGGCTCGTTGAGGTAGACCGTTTTCAGGCCGCTTTTGTGCATCCGCAGCGAGGTGTGAATGTCTTCGGTGATGGTCTTTTCCGGAAAGCCGCCGATGGCGTCCAGCGCCGCCCGCCGGTACACGACCCCGGTGCCAATGCCGGTGCAGGCGTCGTGAACGTCGTGGCTGCTCTGGATCACGTCCATGAAGTAGGCCTGCTCATGCCAGCGGCCGCCGCCGACGTAGCGGTCCCGGTACAGGAAGGCGTCCTCGTTGTAGTAGCACTGCGGCGCCTGCACCATGCCGACGGCCGGGTCGTCCAGAAACGGCGTCAGCTTGTCGAGCGCCTCGGCCTGGGCGATGTGGTCGGCGTCGAACACGGCCACGACGTCGCCGCGGCAGAGCTGCAGCGCGTGGTTGAGGTTGCCCGCCTTGGCGCCGCGGTTGTCGAGGCGCGTGACGTAGTGCACGCCGTGCTTGGCCGCGATGGCCTTCAGTTCCGGCCGGCGTCCGTCGTCCAGCAGCCAGGTCTGGTGCGGGTACGCAATGCCTTTCGCGCCGATCACCGTCAGCTCGATCATCTCCGCCGGCTCGGTGTAGACGGGCACCAGCACATCCACCGTGTAGCGGCGCGCCGGCGAAGGAATGTCGCGCACGCGCTGCCGCCAGGCGCAGTACACCAGGGTCAGGCCGAGCAGGCCGCCGTAGACCTCGGCCAGGTAGAAGATCCAGGAGAACCAGGGCGCGTCCGGATTGAACACCGTCGCCCGCCAGACCAGGTAGGCCGCCGTCAGCACGACGTAGGCAACGGCGGCCGCGCGCACGCGGCCCCGTCGCGGTTCAAGGTGGGCGGCGACTTCGCGGGCGTGGCTGTACATGGCGTCAACCCATGCCTTAGCCGGTTCACCGGCGAATGCCATCCAATTCCTGCGTTCAGCCGTCCACCGGCTGCAGCGGCGTGGGCAGGCGGCGCTGGTAGAGCACCAAGTCCAGCCAGCGGCCGAACTTGAAGCCGGCCTCCGGAATGCGCCCGCAGAGCTCGAAGCCCAGGCGCTCGTGCAGGGCCACGCTCATGGCGTTGTCGGCGTCGATGACGCCGATCATGGAGTGGTA
>CAYYJK010000045.1:0-18020 GCA_964472185.1 uncultured Prosthecobacter sp. | reverse complement strand
CTCAGGGGGGCAGCGATGTGGCGGGAGGGGCCGGCGGAGCGGACAACACTGCCGGATCGACCCCCGGCGGCGGTGGCGGCGGTGGCGACAAGAATTCGGCAGGCGGCGCCGGCGCGGCGGGCCGGCTGCGCGTAACCTACATCACGGGGCCGGTGATCAGTGCGGTGCCGGCCAGCCAGAACTACACGGAAGGCGCAACCGGCCAACTGCTCCTGGCGCCGGCGGCGGGTTTCGCGGTCGATGCCTCGGTGTCGAACCTGAATGGCGGCTATCTGCGCGCCGAGATCACGGTCAATGAGGTGGCCGATGAAGACCGCCTGGGCATCCAGGCCATCAACAACATCACCCTGGTGACCAACCTGGTGACTTCGACCGTCAGTGTCTATCATTCGGCCACCCTGATCGGCACGGTTTCCGCCGCCAACAACGGTCTCAACGGCAATCCGCTGCAGATCGATCTGAACAGCAACGCCACGCCGGCCCGCGTCCAGGACCTGCTGCGCAGCCTCTATTATCAGGATGCCGACAGCGACAGCGCCGTGGCCAGCACGCGCACGATCAGCCTGAGCGCCAGCGACGGCGTCCGCACCTCGTCGGTGGTCAACACCCAGATCGTTGTGGCGGCGGAGGTGTTCAGCATCACCTCGCCTTCGACCAACTGGACCCGCCTGCTCAACGCCGCCAACTTCGACCCGTCCGAAGACCAGCAGGCACGCTCTGGTCCGGACTTGGTCGGCACGGCGGGCACGCCGCTGCTGTACGGCAAGTATGATGACAAGGGCACGGCCAGCACGGCGGACGACACCGTGACCTTCCGTTTGCGCGTCGACGACTCGCTCAACAGCGCCAGTCTGTACAACGGCTACGTTTTTGTCGGCTACGACTTTGAGCTCGACGGCGACATCGACGCCTTCATCGCCCTTGAGGGCACCACCAAGGGCACCAAGGTCTACGTCTACGAGGCCACGGGCGCCAACACGTCCCCCAGCACCACGGGCATCGGCACCCGCTACCTGATCCCCGGCTACAACACGCTGACGATGTCCAACTACGCGAAGGTGGAAACCATCGAGGGCATCTCCGCGGTTGCGGCCAACTCCTACAGCGGTGCCGACGCGGATCCGGACTACTTCCTGACCTACCAGGTCAATTTCGCCGACCTTGCCACGGTGCTGAATCCGCTGCTGCTCAACAGCACCATCGACGCTCCCGGACCTGAGACCACCATCGGCGACATCCTCAACACCGACCTGCGCGCCGGCTTCACGGAGGTGACGCCGTTCCGCTTCATCATCGCCACCTCCACCCAACCCAATGCCCTCAATTCCGACTTCGGCGGCATTGGCCGCATGTCGACAACCCAGCAGAATCAGACCTGGGAAAGCCTGGGCATCATCAGTCCGACAACCACGCTGGGCAACTCGGTGCCGGTCATTTCCAGCGGTGGCGGCGGTGCCACCGCCAGCTACACCATCGCGGAAAACACCACCCCGGTGGCCACGGTGACTGCGACCGACGCCAATTCCGACCTGCTGACCTACAGCATCCTGACGGGCGGCAGTTACGGCGTCGACGGCGCGAAGTTCGTCATCGATCCGGTCACCGGCGCACTCAGCTTCATCACCGCGCCCAACTATGAGGCGCCGACGGACGCCGACGGCAACAACAGCTACCTGGTCACCGTCCAGGTGAGCGACGGCAAGGGTGGTGTCGACACCCAGTTGATCACCGTTTACGTGACCGACGCGCCCGAAGGCGCCAACGCCCAGCCGATCATCACCAGCAACGGGGCCGGGGCGACCGCAACCGTCTCGGTCGCGGAAAACAGCACCTCGGTCACCACGGTGACGTCCTCCGACGCCGGCGACTACATCGCCAGCACGGTGGTGGCCGCCAGCGCCACCTACAGCATCTCCGGCGGCGCCGATGCGGCCAGTTTCACCCTCAACCCGACCACCGGCCAGCTGTCCTTCATCACCGCCCCGGACTATGAAACCCTGCCCGGTGGCAAGATTTTTGAAGTCGTCGTCCGCGTCACCGACGGCGGCAGCCCGGTCAAAACGGACGAGCAGACCCTCAGCATCACGGTCACGGACGTCTACGAACCCGTCGCGCCGGTCATGACGTCGGCTTCGCCCGCCCTGCCGAGCATTGACGAGGACAACATCAGCAACACCGGCATCCTGGTTTCCGACCTGCTGGGAACCTCCGAAAGCGACGCCAACGGTGACATTGTGGGCATCGCCATCACCGGCTTGACGGCTGTCAACGGCACCTGGCAGTACTCGCTCGACGGGGGCGCCAACTGGATCCCGGCCGGATCCACGGTGAGCTACACGGTGGAAGAAGATGATCTCGGCAACGTCACCATCGTACCCACCTTCACCAGCACGGGGGCGGTCAGCGGCAGCAACGCCCTGCTGCTGAGTGCGACCGACCGGGTGCGCTTCCTGCCCAACCAGCAGAACGGCAGCACCACCTCCAGCTTCACCTACCGCGCCTGGGACCAGAGCAGCGATTTCCCGGGCGACTACGCCAACATCGCCGCCACCGGCGGTTCGACGCCCTACTCGACCCAGCAGAACAGCGCCGGCATCATCGTGACCGACGTCAACGACGCGCCCACGGTGAGCCTGCAGTCGACCGCCGGCAACCCGCCGGTGGTCATCGATCTGGCTGCGGCCAGCGACTACCAGGCCTCGACGCCGGTGCTGGTCAGCACTTTCCTGGCCACCGGGGCGTTGAACTACGGCGATGTCGACACGGGCCATGTCCGGGGTGCGGCAATCACCGCAAGCAGCGGTGCGGGCGAATGGCAGTACTCGTCCGACGGCACCGCCTGGACGGCGGTCGGTGCGGTCAGCGTCAGCTCGGCGCGTCTCCTGCCCGCCACCTATCGCCTGCGCTACCTGCCTGACTATCCGGGACCGGATGGCGGCGAAACCGCATCGCTGACGCTGCGCGCCTGGGACCAGACCAGCGGCACGGCGGGCGGTCTGACGAACACCACGACCAACGGCGGCACCACGGCCTTCAGCACCAACCCCTTCGTCATTGAGATCGACGTGGCCGAGGACACGCGGGCGCTGGCGGTGAGCAACGTGACGGTCAACGAGGCTTCACCCTACGCCGTGTTTACGGTGTCCGGGGTTGCGGGTCAGGTCACCGAGTTCACGATCACCAACAACGCTGACGGCGCCAACCTGAGCACGATCGAGTACTACAATGGCAGCGCTTGGGTCAGCTACACGGGCGGGACTTTCGTAACCGTTCCGCTTTCGGGCGCGCTGTTGGTGCGGGTGGCGCTGAGTCCGGAGCAGGACATCGCGGCGGATGGCCCGGAGGTCTTCACACTGGTGGCGAAGCCGACCGGCGGTACGGCCAGCACGGGCGGCACCGGCACGATCAAGGATGACGGCACGGGCTCGGTGTTCCTGGCGGGCAACACCACGGCAACGCCGAATGTGAACACCGACAGCGGTTATCCGGTCATGGACGACGACCGGCCGGTTTTGGTGACCGACCCGGTGGTGGCTGAATCTTCGATGCACGCTGTGTTCGACGTCAGCGGCGTGGCGGGCCAGCTCGTGCAGTTGAGCTTGGCCGATTATGTGGGAGCCGTGCCGTCGGCGACCAGCAGCGGCTTCACCATCTACTACTCGACGGGTCTGGATGCTTTCGGTGAGCACATTCTTGAACCATACATTGCTGGCAGTTTTGTTGAAATTCCCGAACGTCCGTCGACCCCGGGGTTCGGCATTCTCTCGGTGCATGTGCTCATCACCAGCGAGCAGGATGCGGTCTCGGAGGGCCAGGAGCGCTTCACGCTGACGGCCTCGACGACCTCGGGCACCAGCGACACCGGCATTGGCGCCATCTTCGACGACGGTTCCGTGCCTGGCGGTGACGACGACCGCATGATCACCGTCAATGACGTGACGGTGAATGAAGCGTCCGAGTACATCGTCTTCACGGCGACGGGCAAGGAGTTGCAGAGCGTGCGCTTTGATGTTCAGGACGATGTCTTGCACGATCTGCTGGTGGCCAACGTGACGCTGTTCACGATGGAGATTTGGTCCGGCTCCGCCTGGGTCGCTTACGATCACACGGCTTTGACGCCTTCGTTCGTGACCTTCCCCACGGACGGCGATGCCACACTCGCTGAAACGGCGACCTTGCTGGTGCGCGTCCGCCTTGTTTCGGAGCGGGATACGACTTATGAGGGAGCCGAGGTCTTCCACTTGGAGGCCTTCACGACGTCCGGAGTGCTGGGCTACGGCCATGGCACGATCCGGGATGACGGCGCGGGTTCTGTTTTCCTGGCGGGCAACACCACGGCAACGCCGAACGGTTCGGGGGATGCCGGCTATCCGGCGCTGCTGGATGACGACCGGGGTCTGGCGTTCAGCAATGTCACCGTCAATGAAGCCTCGCCGTACGCGGTGTTTGAACTGACAGGCTACGAAGGTCAGCAGGCCTCGCTGAGCCTGACCAACACGACGACCGCGGGTCTGACGACGCTGGAATGGTACAACGCCAGCACGCTGAGTTGGGTCAGCTACACCAGCGGCAACCTGACCTTCCCGTCTGACGGCGACGCCACGGCGGGCGAAAGCGGCGCGAAGCTGCTGGTGCGAGTGACGCTGAGCCCCGAGCAGGAGGCTGATCCGGACAACGGCGAGACGTTCAAGGTGGTGGCGACGACCGTGACGAACGTGGCCAGCACGGGCGGCACCGGCACGATCAGCGACGACGGCACGGGCTCGGTGTTCCTGGCGGGCAACACCACGGCAACGCCGAACGGTTCGGGGGATGCCGGCTATCCGGCGCTGCTGGATGACGACCGGGGTCTGGCGTTCAGCAATGTCACCGTCAATGAAGCCTCGCCGTACGCGGTGTTTGAACTGACAGGCTACGAAGGTCAGCAGGCCTCGCTGAGCCTGACCAACACGACGACCGCGGGTCTGACGACGCTGGAATGGTACAACGCCAGCACGCTGAGTTGGGTCAGCTACACCAGCGGCAACCTGACCTTCCCGTCTGACGGCGACGCCACGGCGGGCGAAAGCGGCGCGAAGCTGCTGGTGCGAGTGACGCTGAGCCCCGAGCAGGAGGCTGATCCGGACAACGGCGAGACGTTCAAGGTGGTGGCGACGACCGTGACGAACGTGGCCAGCACGGGCGGCACCGGCACGATCAAGGATGACGGCACGGGCTCGGTGTTCCTGGCGGGCAACCCCACGGCGACGCCGAATCTGGCGACGGATGCCGGCTATCCGACGCTGGACGACGACCGCCTGCTGACGGTGGACAGTTTCATGGAACTGGAAGGCAGCACGCACCTTGAATTCTCGGTCACTGGCGGCAGCAACCAGCAGGTCAGCCTGAGCCTGCAGAACGTCTCCACGACAGGGCTGAGCGCGATCCAGTATGATTTGGACGGCACTGGCAACTGGCAGAACTACACCAGCGGCTACGTCAGCCTGGTGGGCACCTCGCTGCGCGTTCGCGTCAACATCCTGCCGGAGGACGACAGCACGGCCGAGATCAACGAGACGTTCAAGCTGATCGCCACCAACACCGGTGGCAGCCCCAACACCACGGGCGGCGTCGGCACCATCCAGGACGACGACACTATCCTTGCTGGATCGGGCACCGTGGCGCAGACGATCTGCTTCCGCGCTCTGGCGACGGCGTCGCGCCACGAGATGCTGCCATTGACCGCGACGGCGACCAGCGGTCTGCCGGTGCAGTTCAGCGTGGTCAGTGGTCCCGCGACGGTGTCGGGCAACCAGCTGACGTTCAGCGGCGCAGGTGCGGTCGTGGTGCGCGCGGCCCAGTCCGGCAACTCCACCTATCAGGCGGCACCGACGGTCGATCAGACGATCCAGGCGCTGGACATCTCGATTCCGACCGGCGTGCAGGAGGGCTGGCGCGTCACCTACGCCGACGGCACCGCCAATGCCAAGGCGACGGCCGTGGCCCTTCAGGTTCCCAACCGGCTGACGGTCGAAGACGGCCATTTTGACGTTCGAACGGCCTGGGGCGGTGGTGAGGTGGCTGACTTGGCCAGCGCCGACGCCCTGCTCGGCAGCGCTGTCGCTCCGAATGTGTCGGACACGACGACGGCGATCGTCAATTTCGGCGATGGCGCTACCGGCAACTTCCCTGATGACGCGGCCTTCCCTGGTTCCGCACCCGGGCTGGATGATTTCGCCGTGCGCGTCACCGGCCGTGTGGTTGTTCCGGAATCTGGTTTCTGGACGTTCGGCACGAATACGGACGACGGCGTCCGACTTCAGATTGACGGCAGTAACACCATCTTTGATGACAGCTTGCATCCCCCCGAGGATCGCTTTGGCACGGTTTACCTCAATGCTGGGGTGCATGATCTGGAACTGGTCTTCTTTGAGCACGGCGGCGGCGAAGTGCTGGAACTCTTTGCGGCACCCGGAACCCGCTCCAGCTTCGATTCGAGCTTTGCGCTGATCGGCAGCACGGCACCGCGGGCGGCCACGCACGTGGCGGTGGCCGGTTACGTCACCAACGCCAGCGGCAACCGCGACCTTTATGTCGCGAGGCATGACGCCGTGACCGGGGCTCAGCTCTGGAGCAACACCTACGCGGGCGCCGCCAACGGTGCCGACGAGGCCAATGCCGTCGCGGTCGACAGCCTGGGCAACGTCATCGTGGCTGGCCAAGTGACCAACGCTGCCGGCAACACGGACATCCTGGTGGCGAAGTACGCCGTCGAGGATGGCACTCAGCTCTGGGTGCAGACCTTCGCCGGCAACGGTGCCGCCGATTTCGGCAAGGACGGCCTGGCGCATTACGACTCTTATGATGCACCCGGCCGCCAGCCGCTCGGCCGGCGCAACCTGGCGATCGGCTCCGATGGCTCCGTCGTGGTTGGCGGTCACGTCACCAACGCTGCCGGCAATCTGGACCTGGTCGTGCTGAAGTACGACAGCGCGGGCAACTTCGCCTGGCGCGGCAGCTACGATCTCGGCCTCGGCAACGACTACGGCCATGCCGTGGCGGTCGACAGCACCGGCAACGTCTATGCGACCGGCGGCTCCGACGGCACCAGCCTGGACGCGGTGACGGTGAAGTTCGACGCCTCGGGCACCCTGGTTTGGTCGCAGCGCTACGACAATGGCAAGCCGGACAAGATGCTGACCCTGCTGCTCGACAAGGATGAGCACCCGGTGGTGGGCGGCTACACCCAGGAGGCCACCTTCAACATGGTCAGTGTGCGCTACAACAAGACCGGTTCCGGCGGCGGCACGACGATCCTCTGGGAGAGCCGCGCCGATCACCCCGTGAACCGCTCCTCCGACAGCACCTGGGACATGTCCCTGGTTCAGGGCGACGACGTCATTCTGGCCGGAGCGGGTTACTCCAGCGCCGGCGCCTTCAACGGCTACACCCTGCGCTTCTCCGGCCAGTGCGCCACGGGGCTGCGCTGGGGAGCCGACTACAACGGTCCGGCCAACAAGCAGGACCAGATGGTGGCCATGGGGGCCGACGTGTTCGGCAACCCGGTGGTGACCGGCTACAGCCAGAACGCCGACGGCACCTACGACATCTACACGGCGAAATATCGCGCCGAGGACGGTTCCTTCGTCTGGGGCATGCGCCTGGACGGTGCGGCCGGCCTGAACGAGGAGCCGACGGCAATGGCGGTCGACCCGTCCGGCAACGCCTTTGTGGCCGGCTACACCACGGTCGCGGGCGGCACGACCCAGCTTCTGGTGCAGAGCTATCGGGCCTATGACAATTCCGCCCGCCAGGCCCAGACCATCACCTTTGCCAATCCGGGCGCCCAGCAGGCGGGTGCGGCGCTGACGCTGGCGGCGACCAGCAGCAGCGGCTTGCCGGTGCAATACTCGGTGCTCAGCGGTCCTGCGGTGCTCAGCGGCAGCCAGCTGACGTTCACCGGCACGGGTACGGTGACGGTGCGCGCCTGGCAGCCGGGCACGGCTGACTACCTGGCCGCCACGCCGGTGGACCAGGCCTTCGCGGTCAACCTGAGTGCCCAGACGATCAGCTTTGCGCTGCCGACCACGATCTACAAGGTCAACGGCGTCTGGGAAACCTGGCCGCTGACGGCCGTGGCGACCAGCGGTCTGCCCGTGAGCTATACGGTGACGGCCGGCACCGCCACGACCAACAGCGGCGTCCTGACCCTGGGTGCGGCTGGCGCGGTGACCGTCCAGGCCAGCCAGACCGGCGACGAACGCTTCTCGGCCGCCGCCAACGTCACGGCGACGGTCACGGGCGTCGATCTGGGCAGCATCGTCATCACCAACACGTCGACGCTGAACTGGCGTGACCGGTCCCGTCTGGACCCCGCGCAGCCGGCCTCGATCGCCAATGGCGAAGGCAACGCAATCGCCCTGCACCAGGCTCCGGAAGGGCATGCCAATGCGGCCTATGTCGCGGGCTTCGTCCTCGATGCCAACGGCAAAAAGGATCTGCTGCTCACCAAGTACGCCCAGGTTTACACGACCGACGTTCCGCCGCAGGACACCGGCGTCGGCCAGCAGGTCTGGACCCGGACGCTCAACGGTGCGGCCAACGCGGACGACGAGGCTCTGGCGGTGGCCGTGGCCAGCAACGGCGATGTGGCCGTCGCCGGCTACCGGACCACGGCGGCCAACGGCCGCGACCTGCATGTGGCCAAGTACAACGCGGCGGGCGACCTGCAGTGGGAGTACACCTACAACGGCACCGCCAACGGCGCCGATACGGCGGTGGCGGTGGCCTTTGAGGGCACGACCAACGTGGTGGTGGGCGGTCACGTGACCAACTCCGGCACGGGCCGCGACTTCTTCGCCGCCAAGCTCAACTTTGCCACCGGCCTGCCGCTGGATCTGGGCGGCGGCGCCGCCTGGCAGCGCAGCGCCAATCGCGCGGCCAGCCATCCGGACACGCCGGTGGAGATGGCCGTGGGCACGGACGGCAGCGTTGTCCTGGCCGGCGGCTCGGGTCCGCTGCTCAGCGGCTACGCCAGCCAGTCCGAATTCGCCTTCACGGTCAAGTTTGCGGCGGCTGACGGCGCCGTGGCCTGGAGCCGCGCCTACAGCTTCAACGCCAGCAGCCCGGACACGCTTACGGGCCTGGCCCTGGACGGCGCCAACAATGTCATCGTTGCCGGCTTCAGCCGGCGCACGAACTACGACATCTATACGGCGAAGTATGCCGCCGATTCGGGGGCTCTGCTTTGGGAGAGCCACTTCAATGGCGGCTCCTCCGACGCCGCCTGGGATGTGGCGGTGGATCGCGTCGGCAACGCCTTTGTCGTCGGCAACTCCTACCCCTCGGCGGGTGTTCGCGACGGCATCACCCTCAAGCTCAACGGGGTGACCGGGGCCGAGCTGTGGAACCGCAAGCCCTACGGCGCCGGCGTGGTGGGCGCCAACGACGAGAACTTCACGGTGAATTTCGACATCCTCGGCAACGCCGTGGTGACGGGCTACACGACCCTGCCGGATGCGACCAAGGATGTCTACCTGTCGAAAAACCGCAGCACGACCGGCGAGATCCTGAACGAGAGCGGTTTCGACGGCTATTACGACCGGGACGACTCGATCAAGCAGGTGAGGCTCGATCCGAAAGGCAACGTCTGGATGACGGGCTACACGACCGACACGACCGGGCAGCGGAAAATCCTCGTGGTCCGCCTGTTCCCCTAACGCACTGAACCCTGCAACCGACAACGGATGAACGTCATGAATAACGCAGTTGGTCTCCTTGGATTCAGTCTGGCCGTCGCCGGCCAGGCGCTGGCGGTGGATGTGGTGAACCTGCGGCCGCAGGTGCCGGTGAAATCGGGCGAGCTGGCGCAGATGAGCGCGCAGTTTTCCGATTCCGGCGGCAATGCGTCGCTGCAGTTCCAGGCTGTCGACGAGCAGGGCCGGCCGGTCGGCCAGGTGAACCGCAACAATGCCACCGGCGACCTGGTCTGGAGTCTCGACACCACCGGCGTGCCGGGCGGCAGTCTGCCGCTGCGCCTGCTGGCGCACAAGGGCGACGACTTGACGCTGAACCTGCCGTTTGCGCTGCAGGTCGAGGCCATTTCCGACTTGGAGCGCTGGCGCACGCAGCACTTCGGCGCCCTGGCCGGCACCCCGGTTGCCGCCGACGATGCAGATCCGGACGGCGACGGCCTGACCAACCTCGAGGAGTACGCCCTGGGCCTCGATCCCAACGTGGCCGGCAACCCGGCATCCCTGCAGGTCCGTCTGCCGGACGCAATCGTCGGCGGGGCTTATGAGGAAGCCTTTCCGCTGCCGGTGGACGCCCTGGCCGGCGCCAAGCGTTTCAGCGGCAAACTCCCGGCCGGCCTGAAGCTGGATGCCAGGAGCGGCCGGATCAGCGGTACGCCGACCCTGGCGAGCCGCGATCAGGCGGAGGGTGACACCCTGAGCCTGGTGCTGCAGACGGCGAAATGGAAGCGCAGCGTGCAGGTCAAACTGCGCATCAAGCCGCTGCCGGCCGGACTGGCGGGCGTGTTCAACGGCCCGATCGCCCGCGGCGGCGATCTCGGCGGGCGGCTGGGTGGCCGGCTCGATCTGACCATTCAGGCGACGGGCGCTTATTCCGGCAAGCTGGTGGCCGGCACGGAGACCTTCGCGGTCAAGGGCGCCCTGAGCGTCGCTTCGGCGGACGCCTCCTCGGGCAGCGGCAGCTTTGAAATCAAGCCGAAGGGGCGCGAGTCGCTCCGCGTCGCCTTCACGGTGACGGACGCCGGCGATGCGCTGCCGGAGACGGCGACCCTGACGGGCGGCCTTCAGGACGGCGAGGCGGAATTCAGCGCCTGGCGCAATCCCTGGCTGGCCCCGGAAGCCGACAACGCGTTTGCCGGCTACCACACCTTCGGTCTCGAACTGGGCGCCGGCAGCGAGGATCCGGCCGCGCCGCGCGGCTGGGGCTTCGGCTCGGTGACCGTGGCCCGCAATGGCAAGGCGACGGTGAGCGGCCAGTTGGCCGACGGCGAGCGCTTCGCCACCACCGGCCAGCTCGGACCGAAGGGCGAGGTGCTGGTGTTCCAGAGCCTCTACAAAACCGCGCTGAAGGGCAGCGTGGTCGGTGCGCTTGAACTGGCTTCGGACGATTCGGCCTTCGCCAACGCAGCGGCCCTGAGCTGGCTGCGGCCGGCCGACGCCGCGCCGAAGGCGCGCGTGTATCGCGAGGGTTTCGGTCCGCTGACCTTGACCGCCTTTGGCGGCCGGCACACGGCTCCGGCCAAGGATGCCATCGTCATGGGCCTGGCCGCCGCTTCCGGAGATCCGGCCTACAACGCCGCTGTGCGGTTTGATGCGCTCGTCGGCGCCGAGACGGTGCCGGTGTCGGCGGATGTTTTTGTCGACCTGCAGGCGGGCAGTGCCGCCGTGGTGAGCGGCGCCAATCCGAAGCGCCTGACCCTGGTCGTGAAGCCGGACACGGGCGCTTTCAGCGGCCGCTACACGACCCGCGACAGCGCGGTCGAGGGCGGGCCGGTGACGTCGCGCACCGTGACCTACCAGGGGCTGATCGTGAACGACGGCGGCGAGTGGCGCGGTGTCGGTTACTTCCTGCGCGCCGGACTGCCGGACGCGGCGCAAGGGACGACTGCGAGCACCAGCCCCATCGCCTCGGGCGCGGTCCAACTCCAGGCGGCGAACGGTCGCTGAACGGGCGCATCTTCGAACGGCCGGTGCCGCTGCCTGTGCAGCGGGCCGGCCGTTTAAGTTGGACGGGGCTCGTCCAGGCGCGCCCACAGGCTGTCGCTGTGCGCCGTGCCCTGATGCAGGGTTTCGACCTTGCGATACCAGGGGCTGAGGCAGGCGGCCACGGCGGCCTCATGGCTGTGGCGCACCTCAATGCAGATGCAACGGGGGCGGAAGCGTTGGAGATCCAAGCCTTTCAGCACCTCCACTTCGTGCCCCTCCACGTCCAGGCTGAGCAGATCGAAGTCCGCGGGCGTGCCGCTGTCCGTGAGCACTTCGGTGAGCGTCCGCACCGGAGCGTCCACGAAACGGGGCTCCGCCGGCAGTCCCTGCTGGCGCAACCCGGCGAGCGCGCGCCGGGCCTCGGTTTCCGCATCGCCGATCGCCCCGCAGACATGCGTCATCAGGCCGGAGTAACGCAGCCGGACCGTCGTGCCGGCGGCTTCGGGCGGACCCAAGGCGCAGCAATAGACGCGGGATTCCCGGCGGCGGCGGGTGCACGCCTGCGCCAGCTCCGGCACCGGTTCGATCAGCACGCCGCGCCAGTTTTTGAAACGCGCCAGGTAGTAGGTGTTGCTCTGGCGGAAGCCGTCATTGGCGCCGGCTTCGACAAACCAGCCGTCCCGCTCGGGCAGGTGACGTTCCAGTCTGCGGTCGAGGCCGTTCAGGCCCGGATGTGAAAGCCGCGCGCAGCCCAGAAACTCCAGGACGGGCCGCAGCCAGGAACAGAGGCGATCGCGCCGGCTCATGGCTGGTAGGGAATGCTGCCCGGCCCTGGCTGCGGAGGGTCGAGCCGGGGAAGGTCGAGAGGGCCGGCGAAAAAGGCCGAGCTGGTCCACGTGTAGGCATTGCAGGGGCCGAAGCCTTGAAAATCGACCTGGGTGAAGCCCCGGCTGCGCAAGCATTCCGCCGCCTCCACAAACCAGTCGGAATTGTCCAGGATGATCATGCCTCCGGGCTGCAGCAGATCCGCGGCCGCACGGGTGCAGTCGAGCCGATGTTGGCCGTCGATGACGATCACGTTCCAGGGCGCGCCCGGCCGCGCCGCCTGAACGTACTCCGGGCCGTCGAGAGGTCCGTACAGCGTGGCGTTGGCGGGCAGGCGCGGCCGCAGTTCCTCCACCCAGGCGGCGCGGACTTCGACCGCCGCGATCTCGCGCGCCCGGCGCGCCCAGTACAGCGTGCTCCATCCCGCCCCGTATTCAAAGACCCTTGCCTGGGTGAAGTCGAGCTGGTCCAGCCATGCCAGCATGGGGTAGGTCATCCAGGGCAGCGGCCGGCCTTGGGCATCCTCAGGTCGGCCGGTTCTGCGTGAGCGCCACCATCCCTGGCGTTGCAGCAGGATCCGGGCGATGCCCGCCGCATCGCAGCATTGCGGGAACCAGCGGCGCAGGATCGGGGAAAGGAAGGCAGCCATCGGAAACGGGACAAAAGACTTCGGACCGCCTGAAGAGCAATGTTTTTCAGCGCCGCCTCACGTGCGGGGGGCGGCGCCCCGTTTGCCGCGCCAGCGGCGGTGCTGCGCCGCCAGCCAGGAGGCCGATGCGAACTTCGCCGGCACGACGCACAGGGCCTTCAGCAGCAGCACCAGAAAACTTGCCACGCCGACCGGGCCGAAGCTGCGGATCTTGAAGTACGCCAAGCCCGGCGCGTACCACCAAACCTTGGGGTTCCAAAACCCGCGCAGGATCGCCCCGGCATCGAGCCGCACATCGGCCCAGGAACGATACGAAGCCGAATCGTTGGTGTCGGCCACGCCACGAGCTTCGGCGACCAGCAGCACGGGCAGGCCATGACGCCGCGCACGGAAGGTATACTCGACGTCGGCGAAGTTGTGCTTCATCCAGCGGCACTCCGGCAGGCCGATGCGCCGCCAGACGGCGGCGGGAACGGCCACCAAGTTGCCGTGCAACCAGTCCACGGCGCGCGGCGGCTGCTGCGCAGTCGGCGGATCGGTCCATCCTTTCGGCCATGTACCTTCCATGCGTCCCCCCGCATAAATAAACGGTCCGCCGTTGGCATCCCGGCAGACGCCGCCGCAGATGGCGTGCCGGGCCACGGCCAAAGCGACGAGGGTTTCCAGCGCGCCAGCCTCGGGCAGGCTGTCGTCATTCAGCCAGCAGATGCAGCCAGCTCCGGCGCGGACGGCCGTCTCCATGCCGAGTCGGATGGCGCCAGCCCACCACAGGCTGCCATCCCCCGTGGCCACGCGGGCCCAAGGGAATTCG
Source organism: uncultured Prosthecobacter sp. (assembly GCA_964472185.1). Taxonomy (GTDB): domain Bacteria; phylum Verrucomicrobiota; class Verrucomicrobiia; order Verrucomicrobiales; family Verrucomicrobiaceae; genus Prosthecobacter. The sequence continues at coordinate 4,078 of CAYYJK010000045.1, read as the reverse complement.
GCGGGCAGCATTGCCGCAGTGCCGTCGCTGCTGCCGTCGTCGACCACCAGCACCGTGGCCCAGTCGGGCACGCCCAGAGCCTGCAGGTGCTGCAGGCAGCGGCGCGTGGTGGCGCAGCGGTTGTGCACGGGGATCACGATCCAGGTGTCCGGCGTTGGCCTTGCGGTGTTGGTTTGGGCGGGCGTCAGGCGTTCGGCCAGCGCCTGAGTCACGGTCGCCGGTGCGATGCCGGTCAGGCAACGGGCCTGCTCGAACGGGCAGGACCAGCGGCAGTGGTAACAGGGCAGCGGCTGGCGCAGCCAAAGTTGCCGGTCGCTGCGCTGCCAGGGCGCGAACATCCCGGGATGGCCGCCGCCCAGCAGAAACACGCCCGGCTTGTCCAAGGCCGTGGCCAGGTGGGCGGGGGCGGAATCCGGCGCCAGCACAGCTTCCGCCTCGTCCAGACACCTGCGGAAGTCCGCCCAGGTGGCTGGTTGGTGCCACTGTTCGCAGACAACACCTGCCTGCTGCAGGGCGTTCTGCCAGGGCGCCGCATCGGCCTGCGGCGGCAGGCAAAAGTGGAGGTTCACCGGCTGCCGCGCCGCGAGCAGGCGCAGGGTTTCCGCCAGCAGCGCGGGCGGATACTCGCGGATGGCCTCGCCCGCCACGGGGCAGACCAGGAGCCGGCCGGGGACAGCGGTGGCGGTCGCCGTGAGCCGGGGCTGCACCTCCTGGAGCGACAGTTCGCGGCCGAGCGCGGCGGCCACCACCCGGCGATGCGCTTCCAGTTCCAGGCAGCCGGTGTCGACCGTCTCCGGGTAGTCGCTCAGGCGCGCGGCCGGGTAGTCCAGGGAACGCGCTTCCCAGACCGGCGTCCACCGCGATGCGAAGCAGCGGCGCGGCGCGAGCAGTTGCGCGACGGCGTGCAGGTAGTCCGAACGTTGATGCCGCAGGCAGACCAGGGTGTCGATGTCCAGCGACTGCAGCGCTGCGCTCCAGGAACTGAGGAAGCTCAGGTAGTCCGGCCAGAACGAGGCGCAGAACCCCGGCAGCACGAGGCGTTCGACCCCGGGAAACTCGGCGGCGAACAGCGGTTCGGCGATCGGCGACACGATCAGCAGGGTGTCGGCATCGCCGAACTCGCGCACGAGGCGGCGGACGGCGCCGAGCGCGAGTACGGCATCGCCGAGGCGGTCGAGCTTGAGGATGGCCAGGCGGTAGCGGCGCGACCGTGCGGCGGGCGGTCGCCGCGGCTGGATCCGCAGGGCGCCTTGATAGAGAAGACGGCGCAGCTTGGATTTCATGCGGCCAGGGCGCGCTCGAGATGCTGACGGTAGGCGGCGGCCGCAGATTCCAAAAAACCCGCGTTCGAGGGCGGTTCGGCGCCCGCCAGCAGGCGGTCCACGGCGGCGGTCACCTCGGCCGGATCGGCGCTGACGGGCAGGGCGGTGATGCCGGGGATGGCGGCGGCGGTGAGCAGGCGGGTGTCGTTGCCGACCAGGACGGCCGGCCGGTCGAACGCGCCGATGACGACGCCGGCGTGGACGCGATTGACCAGAGCCCAGCGACAGCGGGCATACGCCTCCAGACAGTCCTGCCAGCGCGGGCTGTGGAAGCGCGGCAGCTCCGGCAGTAGGCGCTCCGCTTCCGCCAGTTCGGCGCGGTCGTGGCAGACCAGCAGGCAGGGGTGCCTGGCGGCGATCCTGAGGGCTTCGTGGCGGAAGGTCTGCTCCCACTGCCAGGCCGTGTCGCGGCCGCCCGGATCGTAGTGGCCGCCGGTGGGCATGTAGTTGAGCGCGACGTACTCGCCCGCTTGCGGGCGGATGCCGGCCTGGTGCTGGGCGAAGATGGACGGGCAGGGCAGCAGCGGGACGTCGTGGCCGCAACTGCGGACGACCGACTGCGCCAGCGGATCGCGCACCGTCGTCAGGGTCGCCGCCGAAGTGAAGCGATCGATGAAGGCGCGGCAGGGCGCGTCCTCGACGATTTCCCGCCCGTCGCTGCCCAGCGGCTGGCAGGCGCCGGCGCCGAGGTTGAGCAGCGGCACGCGCTCACGCACGCGTTGCCAGCGGCGTTCGATCAGCGGCCGGATCCATTCCGCCTGCGCGCAGCTGGAGTAGGCGTTGCGCCAGTACACCGGCGTGCCGCACTGCACCACCAGGTCGGCCGTCAGAACGGCGTCGGTGCCGGCGTCCAGCGGCGCGCAGTCCGCCAGCCGGGACAGCCGCTGCTGCCAGGCCGGGCGGTTGGCGAGCCCGCGACTTTGCCGGTCGAGCTGCTCCCAGAAGCCGCCGCGAACGCTCGCCGGGAAATGCTTGTGCACCACCCGGCAGCGCACCTCGCCGAGCACCTGGCGCAGCAGCCAGACGATGCCTTCGCGGACAAAGTCGTCGCCGACATTGTGCTGAATCGTGGAGATGAGGCAAAGCTGTTTCACAGGGCGGGTCGCGCACCCTTTTCCGGAATCCGCGCGCTGGCCAGCCTTTTCACGGTGCGAGCACCGCGCGGATGGCCGACTTCAGCACCGGTTCGCTGCCCGGAGGCACCCAGGTCCAGCCCTGCAGGTTGCTGTCCTTTTCCCGCCAGGCGCGCTCGACCGGGATGTAGCCCGGACCGCATTCGCCGTAGCCCAGGACAAAGACGAAGCTGGCGGGGCGCAGCGCCTGGGCGTGCAGCTGGAATTCGACGTAGGTCTCCGCCGGCAGCAGCAGGATCTGGGCGGCGCCGAGGTCGAGGCAGGGCACCTGAATGCGGTGGCCGTTGCGGACTCGTGCATACCAGGCCAGCCCCATCGCCGCTTCGGCCCGGTCAAACGGCCGTTCGCCGCGCGCCAGCTGCCCGCGCAGGATGGTTTCGGTGTGGCCGGGCGTGTTGCGGGCGCCGAGCGCCGCCTGGGCGAGCCGGAATTCCATGCGCTGCAGCGGCTGCCGGACCGTGGCCGCCCAGGCACGCTGCATGGCGTCGTGCAGCCGGCCGGCCAGGGTCTCCTTGCGCGCGGGATCGCCGTCGTTCCACTTGCCGGCGGTGACGTTGCCGGAGCAGCCGCTGGCGTAGATCTGCAGGACGTCCGGGTGCGCGGCTTGCATGCGTGCGCGGGCCAGGCCGGGGAAGTCGGCGGACACGCGGCCTTCGCCGTAGCGGCTCATCGGATGCACGGCGTAGCCATGCAGGGCGCACACGGGCGTGTCGCCGTCCCAGAAGCTCAGCGTGCGCAGCCAGGGGTCGATGTCGCCTGGATCGGCGGCCTGGGCTTCAGGATCCGTGGTGCGGCTGCCGCGGCCGTACGACACCGCGCCGTTGGCGCGCAGGAAGCGGCGGTTGCTGGCAACCTCGTGCACCTCGGCGCGGGCGGTGCCAAAATGGGTGATGCGGCGCGGCGCCTGCAGGCTGGCGCGGACGGCCCGGCTGACACGGCCGATGCATTCGTCGTTGAAGGCCGGCCAGCAGACCGAGGCGGTCTGGATGGGGGCCGTCGTCGGCGGTTTCGGCAGGTGCTTCCAGGCCCCGGTGGCCTCCATGTCGCGCAGCAGCTTTTCCGCCTCCTCGTCCATGACCGGGGCGTCGTGCACATGGGTGGTCGAGACCAGCACGCGCTCCGGCGTCGTGCCGGCGGCCTCGGCCAGGCCGCGCTGCCACTTTTCGAACGACGTGCCGCGGATCTCGCACCAGTCCAGGCTGACCAGCACGAACGGCCGGTCACCACCGGTCAGCACGAAACCCTTGGCGTAGAGCGGGTCGGCCACCGCCTGCGCCGGGGCGATGCCGCCGCCCATGCAGGGATGGCCGAGCGGGATGGTGATGTCGACGCTGAAGGTCGCGAGCCCGAATTCCGCACGCAGCGAAGCGGCGGATGCAAGCGCGAACAGAACGGTCGAAAGCAGGAGAGAGGCGGGCCGCATCTGCTTTCTACGCCGCCGACGGGGTCATTTTTTGCCGGCCAGGTAGGGCAGGAAGCGGGATTCGAAGCGCTTCGGCACCACGCACTGGATGTCGGCGAGGCCGCGCTCGTAGTCCTCCGCGAGCACCTTGCCCTCCTGGTGGGCCAGGGCGACGAGGTCCATGCGGTCGAGCGGGATCGACAGGTCCAGGCGCACCACGC
>CAYYJK010000044.1:2292-18162 GCA_964472185.1 uncultured Prosthecobacter sp. | reverse complement strand
GTGCTGCACCGCGACGCCATCGCCATGGGCGACTACGGCAACAACTGCCACGGCACGTCGCACGAGGGGCCGCTGACCGGCGGCCGCCATGGCGGCGAATTTTACAACCCGGTACCGCCCTACCAGATCCCCTACGGCTGCCTAGTGCCGAACGAGTGCGTCAACCTGCTGGTGCCGGTGGCGGTCTCCTCGTCGCACGTCGGCTTCTGCGCGCTGCGGCTGGAACCGATCTGGATGTCGCTGGGCCAGGCGGCCGGCCACGCGGCCACCCTGGTGGCCGAAAGCAGCGGCCGCGTCCAGGACGTCGCGGTGGCCAGCCTGCAGCAGCGGCTGCACCAGGACCGTTCAGCGACGATCTACGTCAGCGACGTGCCGCCGGGGCACGAACTGTTTGCAGCGGTGCAGTGGTGGGGCACCGCCGGCGGCTTGCACGGCCTCGCGCCCATGCCCGCCAAACCGGGCCAGCGCGGCCCGAACCTGCACGGGCAGTATTATCAAGCCAATCCCGGCCATGCCGCCGAACCCGCCCGCGCCCTGGACGCGGCCACCCGCGACCGCTGGCTGGAACAGGCACGCCGCCTGGGCGTTCGCACGGACGGCCTCGACACGGCGGCCACGCGCGGCGAGTTCATCCGGCGCGCTTTCGCCGGCCGCTGACGGAGCCGCCGATATCGCTTGACGCCTCCCGGCGCAGAGACATCGGACAGGCATGTCAGATTCATCGTCCGCGGCCCGCCGCATCCTGCACACCGAATGGTCCCTCGGCTGGGGGGGGCAGGAGATTCGCATCCTGCGTGAGATGGAGGCGTTCCGCGAACGCGGCTGGGACATGCGGCTCGCCTGCCGCGAGGCCTCGACGATCTCCCAGCGCGCCCGGGAAGCCGGTTTCCCGGTCAGCCACCTGCCCTTCCGTTCCGCCTTCCATCTGCCGACCGTCCTGCAGCTCGCCCGCCTGATCCGCCGCGACGGCATCCGCCTGGTGCACACCCACAGCTCGGTCGACGGCTGGGTCGGCGGCATGGCTGCCAAACTGGCCGGCGTGCCGATGGTGCGCAGCCGCCATCTCTCCTCGCCGGTGCGCCGCGGGCTGAACTCCAAGATCGTCTACGACCTCCTGCCCGAGGCGGTGATCTCCAGCGGACGCCACATCCGCGACCACCTCGTCCACGACTGCGGCTGCAACCCCAAGCGCCAGGTGTCGGTCCCCGCCGGCGCCGACACCGCCGTCTTCCATCCGCAGGTGGAGGTCGGCGGGCTGCGCAGCGCGCTGGGCTTTGCCGCGACCGACAAGGTCATCGGCATCGTCGCGGTCCTGCGCAGCTGGAAGGGCCATGAGGTGCTGCTGGAGGCCTTCGCCGGCCTGGCCCGCGACCTGCCCGAAGCGCGCCTGCTGATCGTCGGCGAAGGGCCGCAGCGCCCGACCCTGGAAAAGCGCATCGCCGAAGCCGGCCTGCAGCCGCGCGTGGTGATGACCGGCCACCGCACCGACGTCGCCGCGCTGATGCGCATCATGGACGTCTGCGTGCTGCCCTCGCTGAAGAACGAAGCCACCTCGCAGGTGCTTCCGCAGGCCATGCTGGTGGGCACCCCCGTGATCTCTTCGTCCGCCGGCGGCCTGACCGAGGTGGTCGAGGATGGCGTGCGCGGCCGCGTGGTGCCGCCCGGCGACGCCCCGGCCCTGGAACAGGCCCTGCGCCGGGTGTTTGCCGAGCCCGAGGCGACGCGGTCAATGGCCGAGCGGGCCCGCGAGCACGCCCTGGGCGAACTCAGCTTCGCCACCCAGATCGACCGCACCCAGGCGGTGTATGAGCGCCTGCTGCAGCAGTCCGCGCCCTGACGCAGCCGGCCGTTGCTTTTCCCCCGCCCTCCCGGCATACTTTTCACTCCTTTCGCGCATGCCCCAACTGCTCAATTCCAGCGACCTGCTGCTCTCCGCCCGCCCGCTGGCGGTCGGCGTGATTCCGGATCCGGCCACCCTGGCGCTTTGGGCGGGCTGGTCGCCGGCCCAGCGGGAAGCGGCCTGCGACGTGATCGAACTGCGGCTGGACACCCTCAAGCTGCCGGTGGCGGACGTCCGCGCGGCGCTGGCCGGCAGCGCCACGCCGGTGCTGCTCACCGCGCGCCATCCGGCCGAGGGCGGCCAGGGCAGCGAGGACGCCGCCGGACGCCGGGCGCTGCTCGAACCGCTGCTCGACCTGGCCAGCCTGATGGACGTCGAGCTGCGCAGCGCCCTGGAGCTGCGGCCGCTGGTGCAGAAGGCGCAGGGCCTGGGGGTGCGCGTGATCGGCTCCTTCCACGACTTCCAGGCCACGCCCGGGGACGAAATCCTGCGCGGAGCCATCCAGTTCGCCCAGCCGGCCGGTCTGGATGCCGTCAAGATCGCGACCTTCCTGAACTCGCCCGCCGACCTGACGCGGCTGATTGCGCTGACGGCGGAGCCCCACCGGCTGCGCCTGTCCAGCATGGGCATGGGGCCGCTCGGCCGGGTCTCGCGGTTGGTGCTTGCAAAGTGTGGCAGCCTGCTGAACTACGGCTACCTTGGCGAAGCCAACGCCCCCGGCCAGTGGCCTGCGCCCCGGTTGAAGGAACTGCTTGCCGAACTGTGACATGAACCCGCGTTTCTCCCCTCTCAAGGCCGGCCGGCTGGGCCTGCTGCTGGCGCTGCTGCCGCTCACCGGCTGCGAAGACCCGCAGCGCGAGCAGAAGCTGAAGTGGCGCGAGGAGGAAGTGAACGCCAAGGAGGCCGACGTCGTGCGCCGCGAGCTGCAGCTCGCCAAGGACAAGCAGGTGCTGGAGAGCACCCGCCTCGACCTGCTGGCCCGCGAGAAGAATGTCGACCAGCTCAAGCAGCAGCTCGCCGCCGAGGTCGAAAAGACCCGCAAGGTGCGGCGCGAGATCGAGATCCGCCAGCTGCGCGGCCCGATCCCGCAGGTGACCGCCGACCGCGTCATCGTCATCGACCCGGCCACGGACGAGATCCTGTTCGAGAAGAATCCCGACAAGCGCGGCGCCATCGCCAGCACCACCAAGCTGCTCACCGCGCTGCTGGTGGTCGAGGCCGGCGACCTCGACAAGACGGTGACCATCGAGCACAGCGACACCCAGTGCTCGCCGGTGCGCATCGGTCTCAAGGCCGGCGAGCAGTACACGCGCCGCCAGCTGCTCACCGCCATGATGGTTAAGAGCTCCAACGACATCGCCCAGGCGCTGGCGCGCGACAACGCCGGCAGCGTCGAGGCCTTCTCGGCCAAGATGAACGCCCGCTGCGTCCAGCTCGGCCTGCAGAACAGCCACTACGTCAATCCGCACGGCCTGCCCGCCCGCAACGGCAACGAACCCTACAGCACCGCGCGCGACCTCAGCGTCATCGCCAAGGTGTGCGACCAGCAGGCGGAGATCCGCAAGATCGTCAAGCTGCAGAGCTACAAGTTCCTCTGGCCCAGCGGCCGGATCACCGAGCTGTCGAACACCAACCGCGTCCTGCGCACCGCGGGTTACTGCGACGGCATGAAGACCGGCTACACGGATGCGGCGGGCTACTGCCTGGTCGCCAGCGGCGAACGCAACGGCCGCCGCCGCATCGTCGTCGTGCTCAACGACACCGACAGCGGAGTCTGGAAGGACTCGCAGGCGCTGCTCGACTGGGCCCTGAAGGCCTGAAGCCCCACTCCGCGCATGTCCGCTCCGCCGCCCAGCCCTGTCACCCGGGCCGAATTCGACGCCTATGCCGGCGACTACGACGCGGCGATCAACGAGGGCCTGAAATTCACCGGCGAGGCCAAGGAATACTTCGCCGAGCAGCGGGTGCGGTGGCTGCAGCAGCGCTTGCGTGCGCTCGGCGCCGCGCCCCGCGCCTGTCTTGATTTCGGCTGCGGCACCGGCACCTCCGCCACCCTGCTGAAGCGCGGACTCGGACTGACGGACTACACCGGCTACGATCCGTCCGCCGACTCCGTTGCCGAGGCGCAGCGCCAGCACTCCGAGGGCGGTTTCACGTTTGTCGCTGACGCCAGCCGGCTGCCGCGCGAGGCCTTCGACCTGGCCTTCTGCAACGGCGTCTTCCACCACATCCCGGTTGCGGCGCGTGCCGAAGCCTGCCGGCAGGTCCACGCCAGCCTCAAGCCGGGCGGCTGGTTCGCCTTCTGGGAGAACAACAAGTGGAATCCCATCGTGCACCTGCTGATGAGCCGGGTGCCGTTTGACCGCGACGCCGTGATGCTGTTTCCGCACGAGGCGCGCCGCCTGCTCCGCCAGGCGGGCCTGGACATCGTCCTGACCGATTCGCTGTTCATCTTCCCGGCCAGCCTGGCCGTGCTGCGCCCCCTCGAGCCGCGGCTCTGCAAGCTGCCGATCGGCGGCCAGTACCTCGTGCTGGCCCGCAAACCCTGAATCATGGCCGGGTTGCTTCTGCTCGTCTGCCTGGGTCTGCTGGCCTACGTCCATGCCGGCTACCCGCTGCTGATGGCCCTGCTGGCGCGGCACCGGCCGCGCCCGTTGAAGGCCGGCGAAGCCCCCGCCGAGGGGCTGAGCGTGGTGCTGTGCGTGCACAACGCCGCCGAGCGCATCCAGGACCGCCTGCGCAACCTGCGCGCCTGCCGCTGGCCGGGCGCTCTGGACATCGTGGTGTTCTGCGACGGCTGCACGGACGGCACGGCGGAGCGCATCGCCGAACTGGCGGATCCCGGCGTGCGCGTGCTCAGCCATCCGCAGCAGCGCGGCAAAGCCAGCGCGCTCAACGAGGCCATCCCGGCCTGCCGGCATGCGCTTGTCGTGCTTTGCGACGCCCGCCAGGACTTCCACCCGGACGCCCTGCGGCATCTCGCCGCGCCGTTCACTGATCCGCAGGTCGGCGCCGTCAGCGGCCTCCTTGAAATCGCCCCCTCGAAAACGGGCGGCGGCCAGGGGGTCGACCTGTACTGGAAACTTGAGCGCAAGCTGCGCGAATGGGAGGGCCGCCACGATTCCGTGATCGGCTGCACCGGAGCCATCTGCGCGATCCGCCGCGATCTGTTCGAGCCCCTGCGTCCCGACACCATTCTGGACGACGTCGTGGTGCCGATGCGCATCCTTGCGGCCGGCCGGCGGGTGTTCTACGAACCGCAGGCCGTCGCCTGGGATCCCCAGTCGCTCGACCCGGCCTTGGAACAGCGGCGCAAGCTGCGCACGCTGGCCGGCAACTACCAGCTGATCGAGCATTTCCCGGAGTGGCTGCTGCCGGGCGGCAACCGCCTCTGGTGGGCGCTGCTGTCGCACAAGTACCTGCGTCTCGCCGTGCCCTGGCTGCTGATCGCCACCGCCCTGCTGTCGCTGCTCGCGCCGCCCAGCCTGTGGATCCGCGGCCTGCAGGGCGCCCAGCTGCTGGCTTACGCCGCCGCGCTGGCCGGCCTGCTGCGGCCGGGCTGGCGCTTCAAGGCGGTGACGGTGCCCGCCGGCTTCCTGCTGCTGCAACTGGCCTGCCTGCGCGCCTTCGCCGCCTACCTGCAGGCCCGGCGCGACGCCCTGCGGCTCTGGCAGCCGACGCCGCTCACGGGGCGCTGAGGCGCAGCGTGGCCGCCACCGCGCGATGCTGCGAGGGCCGGCTGGCCTCGGTCGTGCAGTTCAGCGCCTGCCAATGCCGGCTGTGGAAGACGTAGTCGATGCGCATCCACGGACCGCCGGCACTGAGCGGGTTGCGCGTGGTGCCGGGGAAGCTGAAGCCGAAACCGGCGCCCGCCTCCGCGTGCGCATCCCCCAGCTCGCGGGTGATCAAATCGTGGATGTGGCCCATGTGCGGCGCGTTGAAATCGCCGGCCACCAGGGCGGGCAGCGGATCGGCGCGCACCGCGTCCAGGACCGCCTGGGCGTCGGCCATCTGGCCGTCCCAGAACTTCTGCAGCTCCAGCCGGTTGTCCTCCCAGGGAGTCCCGGGCCAGCCGATGACCCCGTACAGGAAGGCGCCGCGCATCTGGTACATGAGCACGTCGCGGGGTGTTTGCAGGTGCACGGCGTAGACCGCCAGCTGACGCCCCTGCCAGTCGATGACAAAACGCGCCGCGCGCACCTCCCGTCCGGCAGCGGCGGGCACCAGCCGCTCCTCCAGCACGGGGTGGCGACTCAGCAGCGTGAACTCGCCCAGACTGCGCGTGTGCTTGAACTCGGCATACTCCGGCGCCTGCGCATAGCCGGCGGCGCGGCCAAAGGCTTCCTGCATGACGATCAGGTCGGGGTTCGTCAGCGCTTTGAAAGGCTGCAGGCTCTGATTCATGTGCTGCCCGCGATTGTAGGTCATCAGCGTCAGCACCGGCCCGGCTTCCGGCCGCGCACGGCCCTGGCGCCAGCCCAGAAAACCATAGCCGAACCAGAGCAGTACGGCCAGCAGCAGCAGCAGGGCGCGGCGGTGCAGCAGCAGGGCCAGACAAGCCAGCGGCAGCGCCGGCAGCCACCACAGCGAAGGCGGCAGGTACAGCAGGAACGCGGTGGTGGGGTTCAGCTCCCCGACCCAGCGCAAGGCCGCCTGCAGCAGCAGCAGACCTGCACAGTAGGCTGCCACGGTCCACCAGGTGAGACGTTTCAGCCAGCGGTAAACCAGCGGCCAACACCCCTCGTTTTCCGCTGCCGACAGCAGCGCCTGGCCAGCTTTGGCCAGCAGCGGATTGGCGGGGGCGTTCGGCTCGGCGTCCATGGCGCAAATTTCGTCCGCACGCGGACGCAGGCTCAATCAGCCTTGGCGCCGGATTCCGCACTGGAAATCGGCTCATTCTGCGGCATTCCAGAGGCTGCGCCGCCGGGCAAAACGACGCTGCGAATGGCAGGTGTAAACGGCGTTTCGATCGCCTCCCAGACACCAGGCCCCTTGCGCTCCGGATCCGACTCCTTCAGGTAGATGGCCCACGTCATGAGGGCGAGCACCATCATGAGTCCGATCATGACCAGCGACTCGAGGATGGTGAAAGCGGCAGGGCGGCGGCGGACAAAGGGGCGCATGGGCGTGGAGCAGGCGAGCGAAAAAGAATGAACTTCCGGGTCGGGCGTCAGCACGACCTCAACCCCGAAGCATCAGCGATGCCATTAGAACATCGAACGCTCGCGCTGCAATTCCTTTGGCACGCGCTGGCGCGGGGCGAGCCCGGCTCCCTGGCCGCCATAGTAGTTGCCGTTGTGGCTGTGGCCGAACGGATAGGCGCAGCTGCTGAGCAGGCTGCCGGCCACCAGAAGAAGAGTGAGGCGCAGGATCATGACGGAACAGGAATGTTGGACTCAATGTGAACCGACGGCAGGAAAACCGGCGGCATCAGAATCATCCCTCAGAGCCCTGCCTTTGCAAGCTACAAGAATAGGCGATCCCACGTGGCAGTTTCCGTTAAAACAGGCAACTTGCCCGAAATTTGCTGGCGCCGGTGGCGGAATTCCTGCATAGGCAGCCAGCTCTCGCATCTCTCGCTCCATGCCTCCCGACTCTCCCATCGGCATCATCGGCCTCGGCTATGTCGGCCTGCCGCTCAGTCTGCGCTTCGCCCAAGCCGGCAGCCGGGTCCTGGGCCTCGACATCGATCCCGCCAAAGTGGAGCAGCTCAACGCTGGCGGCAGCTACATCCTGCACATCCCGGCCGCGGACGTGGCAGCCATGCACGCAGCGGGCCGATTCACCGCCACGACCGATTTTTCCAGAGCCGCCGAATGCGCGGCCCTGATCATCTGCGTGCCCACCCCGCTGGGCCAAGGCACGGAACCCGATCTCAGCTTCGTGCTCAACACCGGCCGCGCCATCGCGCCGCACCTGCAGAAAGGGCAGCTGGTCGTCCTGGAATCGACCACCTACCCCGGCACGACCGACACCGAACTGCGCGAAGTTCTCGAGGCCGGCTCGGGGTTGCAGGCGGGTACGGACTTCCACCTGGCCTTCTCGCCGGAGCGTGAAGACCCCGGCAACCCGCTCAGCGACGTCGCGCGCATCCCGAAAGTCATCGGCGGCCTCACGCCCGCCTGCCGCCAGCGCGCCATGGAAATCTACGGCCGCGCCATCCAGACCCTGGTGCCGGTTGAGTCCTGCCGGGTGGCCGAGGCTGTCAAACTCACCGAAAACATCTTCCGGGCGGTCAACATCGCCATGGTCAACGAGCTCAAGGTGGTCTACGCCGCCATGGGCATCGACATCTGGGAGGTGATCGCCGCCGCCAAGACCAAGCCGTTCGGCTTCATGCCCTTCTACCCCGGCCCCGGCCTCGGCGGCCACTGCATTCCAATCGACCCGTTCTACCTGAGCTGGAAGGCCCGCCAGTACGGCCAGGAGACGCGCTTCATCGAGCTCGCCGGCGAGGTCAACACGGCCATGCCCGGCTACGTGCTGGAGCGTTGCCGCGAGGCGCTGGCCAGCCAGGGCAAGACGCTTCAGGGCAGCCGCGTCCTGCTGCTCGGCATCGCCTACAAGGCCAACGTCGACGACGACCGGGAAAGCCCGGCCTACGTGCTCTGGGATCTGCTGGCGGCGGCCGGCGCCCAAGTCGCCTACCACGACCCGCACGTGCCGGTGATCCGGCCCTCGCGCGAGCACGCCCACCTGGCCGGCCAGACCAACACCCCGCTGACGGCCGACGCCCTGGGCGCTTGCGACCTGGTCCTGCTCGCCACCCACCACGCGGCGGTCGCCTACCCGCTCGTCGCCGCCCACGCCCGCCTGGTCGTGGACACCCGCAACGCCCTCGCCGACCTGCTCAAAGGCCAGTCGCACTACTTCAAAGCCTGATCCATGAAAGCCCTCATCACCGGCGGAGCCGGATTCATCGGTTCCCACATCGCCGAAACCCTCTGCCGCCGCGGCGCTGAGGTGGTCATTCTCGACAACCTCAGCCTCGGCAACCTCGACAACCTGGCCTGGAAGCAGCCCGGCGACCGCCTGGAGTTCGTTCAGGGCGACATCGCCGACGAAGCCCTGCTCGCCAAGATCATGCCCGGCTGCGACTGGGTCTTCCATGAAGGCGCCCTGCCCTCGGTGCCGCGCTCGGTGGCCCAGCCGCTGGAAAGCAACGCCGAGAACCTCGACGGCACCCTCAAGGTCCTGATCGCCGCGCGCGACGCCGGCGTGAAGCGCTTCATGTTCGCCAGCTCCTCGTCGATCTACGGCGATTCCGACGCGCCGTCGAAGCACGAAAGCCTGCCGCCCAACCCGCTCTCGCCCTACGCGCTGCAGAAGTACGCCAGCGAGAAGTACTGCCAGCTGTTCCACCGCCTGTACGGGCTGGAAACCGTCGGTCTGCGCTACTTCAACGTGTTCGGCCCGCGCCAGGCCTTCGACTCGCCCTACTCGGGCGTGATCGCCAAGTACTGCACCGCCATGCTCAAGGGCGAACGCCCGCTGGTGTTCGGCGACGGCCTGCAGGCGCGCGACTTCACCTACGTCGACAATGCGGTTTCCGCCAACCTGCTGGCCGCGGAGGCGCCCGCGGAAAAGGTGGCCGGCCGCTTCTTCAACACCGCCGCCGGCGAATCGATCTCGCTTCTGCAGCTGATCGCCGAACTCAACCGGCTGACCGGTCAGAACCTGGAACCGGAATTCCAGCCGCCGCGCGTCGGCGACGTGCGCAACTCGCTGGCGGACATCAGCGCCGCGCGCGAAGCGCTGGGCTACGAAGTGCTGGTGGGCTGGCAGGAAGGCGTGGCGCGCACGCTCGAGTTCTACCGCTGAGAGCCGCGCCGTTCAGGCGCGGATGAGCCAGACCGCGGCGACCAGGGTCAGTCCGAACAGGGTCCACTCGAAGGGCTTCTGCGGGATGCGCTTGAGGATCTGCCAGCCGAGGCAGATGCCGGCCGCCACGGCCGGCAGCAGCACCAGGTTGGTGGCCAGCGAGCGCGGATGGATGATCCCGAGATCGGCGGAAAAGGGCACCTTGAACAGGTTGATGAACAGGAAGAACCGGCTGAACACGCCGAGGTGCTCGCGTTTGTCCATCCGCCGCGACAGCAGGTACACGGTCATGACCGGTCCGGCGGCGTTGGCGAGCATCGTGGTCACCCCGGCGCCCAGGCCCATGCTCCAGGCGAAGGCCCGGTGCTCGGTCAGCGCCAGCAGGTCCTGCTGGCGGGCGTCGAGCAGCAGCTTGAAGCCGAGCAGGGCGATGATCAGCCAGCCGATGACGCTGCGCGCGGCGCCGTTGTCGATGTGGCCCAGCAGCAGGTAGCCGGCCACCACCCCGGCGATGGCCGGCGGCGCCAGCGGCAGCACGCGCCGCCAGCTGCCGCCGTGCCGGTTGAGGTAAAAGCCCATGAAATCGGCGACGATCAGCAGCGGCAGGACCAGGCCGACCGAGGCCTTGGCGCCGAAGGCCTGGGCCATGAGCACGACGTTGAGGGTCGCGGTGCCGGACAGCCCGCTTTTCGACAGCCCGATGCAGAGCGCGGCGGCGAACGCCAGCGCCAGGACACGGACGTCGCCGGTGAACAGGGTGTGCTGCTGAAGCCAGTCGGTCAGGTTCAAAGCCGCCTCAGGGACGCTGGTTCCAGTAGATTTTGAGGTTCCTGGTGCGCCGGCCGGCCGCCACCAGATCGACATCGCGGTCACCGTCGAGGTCGGCCCCCATGAGGTCCTCGCAGGCCATGGTGTTGTCGTCGATCAGGTGCTGCTGCCAGCCCTGGCCGTTCTCCTTGGTGGTGTAAAACAGCTTCACCCCGACCTTCGGACCGATCCGCTGCATCGAACGCCAGCCAACCGCGATCTGGCGGTTGTTCAGGCCCAGCAGGTCGAAGCAGGCCAGCGCATGGCCGTCGGCCAGGGTGTCGTCCAGGACAGTGCGCTGCCAGAGTCCGTCCTTCGGCCCCTCCGGCGGCGGCGTGTACAGGACCAGCTGGTTGCCGTGCATCGGCTCGATGGCGGCCACGTAGGGCTGCCCGCCCGCAAAAGCCCCCCAGCGCACCTCGCCGGCGCCGGCCAGGCCCGGCTGATCATGGCGGGTGACCCACTGGGCCTGCCAGCCGGCGTCGCCGGGGGTCAAGCGCACGATGCCCTCGCGGCCGGCCAGCAGCAGCGGCTCCGCCTCATCGGGTGGGCTTGGAATCACCTCGAAATTGTGCGTCAGGTGCATGCTGTCATGGATCAGCGTGGTGTTCCACGACTCGCCGGCCTGCTGCGGCCGGTGGTAGGCCAGCAGCCGCACCCCGGCGCCCTCGCCGTTCTTGTTGCCGCGCCCGTGCAGAGGCGCGACCACCAGATCGTAGCGCCCCGCCCGGTTGCGCACCCAGCGCATGCGATGGGTGGTGGGCTCATGCGCCAGCTGCACCGGTTTCCAGAGCTGGGTACGGTCAGCGGGCGCTTCCAGGTAGAACACCGCACCGCTGTTGACCGTGTCCCCCGGATTCCACTGGGCGCCCACCGCCACCTCGGCCTTGCCGTCACCGTCGATGTCGCGGGCGGCGATGCAGACGTGGTCCTTTTCCGTCAGCTTCTCCGCCAGCACGTGCTTGGTCCAGGCCGGGTTCCGGTACCAGGCAATGACGTCCTTGTCGGCCAGCAGAATGTCGGTCCGGCCGTCGCCGTCGACGTCGGCCAGGGCCAGGCCGTAGCCGATGCCCAGCCCCGAATCGATTTCCTGGGCCTGGAACCGCGGCGTGACTTGAGCGGGAAGCAGGCCGGCGGCCAGCAGTGAAGCGAAGAGGGTACAAAGGCGCATGTCGGCGGGGATTTTGCGCCCGAGCCGGGCACTGGGCGAGCAAAAGCTGACTTTGAATGGCAAAAGGATTGACGATGTAATGACAAAAAAGGTAGGGTGGCGGTCGAACAAACCCCGTGCTGACCAGAGTCTAAGCCCTCATGCGACCTGCGCAGCCGCCCCCCCTTGCCATGTCCCGCCTGTCTCCCGCCGCCCTCTTCTGCAGGCGTTTCTGGGCATCTGCCCTGCTGCTGCTCGGCCTGTCCGCCTCCAGCCTGTCCGCCATTGCGCCCAAGGCCCCGTCGAATCTCGACGTCCAGTTCACCCTGGCCATCGATTCCAACGACTCCGGCCAGTTCCACACCTACCTGCTGCGCTGGCGCGACAATGCGCTCGATGAGAGCGGCTACCGGCTCGACTACCGGCTGGGCAACGTCGGCTCCTTCTCGCCGCTGCGCTACCTCGCGGCCGACACCTCGGTGGTCTTCCTGCCGCTCAACGCCCTGGCCGCCAACACCCTCATCCAGTTCCAGGTCGTCGCCTACAAGTACAACGGCGCCAAGACCGAAACCAACGCCAGCGGCATCGTCCAGTGGACGATCCCCGCCACCAGCACCGGCGAGATGAACGCGCCTTCCGGCCTCGCAGCCACGGCCGTCAACGACGGCGTCGTCAAGCTCACCTGGAACGACAACAGCACCAACGAGGTCTACCACCAGATCTTCTACCGGAAGAACGGTGAAACCACCTGGACGACGCTGACCTTCGACTACTTCAACGTCGAGGAGCTCCAGTTCCAGGCCGGCCTGATCCCGGGCACCACCTACCAGTTTGCGGTGCGCGCCACGCGCCGCACCAACAACGCGTCAAGCACGCCCAACCTGACGCATGACAGCACCCTGTCCAACATCGCCGACCTCGCCATCCCGGCGCTCAACGCCCCGACCAACCTGACCAGCCGTACGCTCAGCCAGTCGCAAATCCAGCTCGCCTGGCAGGACAACTCCAACAACGAAACCGGCTACGAGATTCAGTACAAGGCCCTGGCCACCGAAAGCAATCCCAACCCGGCCTGGCAGAACTTCACGACGGTCGACGCCAACACCAGCGCCTACACGATCACCACCGGTCCCGGCGTCTCGCTCGAGTGGCGGGTGCGCGCCGTCTACGCCGCCACCGGCATCACCACGATCACCACCGCCTGGAGCAACATCAGCACCCGCAACACCGAGTTCCCGCCGCCCACCGGCCTGACCGCCGCCGCCTCCGGCGTCTCCGGCGCCGTCGACCTGACCTGGCAGGACATCGCCGAGGCGGAGACAAACTACGATGTCTACGTCCGGCCCGTGGGCACCACGACCTGGCTGTTCGCCAAATCGCTGGTCGGCAACAGCACCCGCGCCACCGTCACCGAAAGCTCCAGCGACGGCGGCAACACCTTCACCCCGCTGGCCATCGGCACGGCCTACGAGTTCAGCGTCGAGGCCCGCTACGGCGGCACCTCGGTGTCGCCGGTCGCCACCCCGGCCACGGCGACGCCGCGGTACGGGTTCACCAGCCGCACCCATCATCCGGCCAAGGTCGGCGACGCCTTCAGCTACGCGATGTCGGTCTCCAACAACGCCGCCCGCACCGCCTGGAGCGTCACCGGCCTGCCCGACGGCCTCAGCTTCGACAGTGAAACCGGCATCATCAGCGGCACGCCCCAGGAATCCGGGCTGTTCGTCTGCCCGATGACCGTGACCTACGGGGGTGCCGAAACCGCCACCACGCCGCTGACCCTGCGGGTGCTGCCCGACGAAGCCGGACCGACGGTGGCGGCGGCCCTGCCCGACCTGACCCTCGGCACCAGCACGCAGCTGACGATTCCCCTGACCGGCAAGTTTGCCGATGCCGACGCCGAAATGGCGGTGAAGCTCAACACCACCAAGGGGGACGTCGACATCCTGCTCTACCCGAGCCTGACCCCGGAGGCCGTGGACAACTTCATGGGCTACGTCGAAAGCGGCGCCTACAACGGCGTGATCTTCCACCGGTCCGTGCCCAACTTCGTCGTCCAGGGCGGCGCCTACCAGCCGGTGCAGCTGCCCGACGTCTTCGCCTCGCTGGTCAAACGCCCCTCGCCCCGGAACGAGCCGGGCATCTCCAACCTGCGCGGCACGATCGCCGCGGCCAAGGTCGGCGGCAGCCCGGACAGCGCCACCCACGACTTCTTCTTCAACCTCGAGGACAACAGCCTGAAGACCGGGGTCGAGCTCGACAACCAGAACGGCGGCTTCACCGCCTTCGCCCGCGTGGCCGGCACCGGCATGGCCGTGGTCGACGCCATCGCCGCCCTGCCGATCGGCGTGTACAAGGACTACAACGCCAGTGGCGGCACCACCGCCAGCCTGGACAAGCGGGTCGTCCTCGACGGCAGCAAGGTCGCCTTCGAGGACGTGCCGATGGATGCCACCGGCGTGGCGCCGGCCAGCATGGACGCCAGCAAGACCGTGCGCATCCTCAACGCCGCCGAAATTCCCGTCCTGAACTACGAGGTCCAGGGCAACAGCAATCCGGCGGCGCTGCGCGCCTCGATCGCCGCCGGCAGCCTGCTGCTCGAAGGTCTGGCCGAAGGCGCCAGCACGCTGACCGTGCTCGCCCGCGACCTCGACGGCAACAGCGTGACGCAAAGCTTCAGCGTCGCCGTGATGCCCGGACTGAAGCTGCCCGCCATCACCCGCCAGCCGGTCTCGGTCGCCACCGTGCCGGGCGGCAAGGCCAAGTTCAGCGTCAGCGCCACCGGTTCCAACCTGAGCTACCAGTGGTTCAAGGGCGGCAGTCCGATCGACGGCGCCACCCTGTCCAGCCTCAGCCTGACCGACGTCCAGGCGGCCGATGAAGGCAGCTACACGGTGCAGGTGGGCAACGCCAGCACCACCCTGACCAGCACCGCGGCCCGCCTCGACCTGCAGCGCGCGCCGGTCATCACCACGCAGCCGACAGACAAACTCGTGGAGGTCGGCAAAGAGCTCGAGTTGACCGCCGCCGCCGACGGCGCCCCGGCGCCCAGCCTGACCTGGCGCCGCTCCGGCAAAACCGTCAGCGGCCAGAAGCAGGCCAAACTCAGCATCGCCGCCGCCAAGCTCACCGACGCGGGCGCCTACACCCTGCTGGCCAAGAACAAGGCGGGGTCCGCGATCAGCAGCGAAGCCGCGGTCGTGGTGGTCGACAAGACTTCGCGCCTGGCGGCCTTCCTGCCGGGCAAGACCGCGGTGCTCAAGGCCCAGGCGGCCGGGCCGGGACTGTTCTACCAGTGGAAGCGCAACGACCAACTGCTGCTGCAGGACACCGAGACCTACAGCGGCACGCAGACCCCCACCCTGACCATCCGGGCCCTCTCGCTCAACGAGGTCGGCAACTTCACCTGCGTGGTCACCAACGAGGACGAGTCCCTCAGCGCGGAAACCGGCGCCTGGCGGGTCGCGGTGGTGACCAAGCCCAACCCGGCCAACTTCACCGCCGACACCGCCTTCGTCGGCCTCAGTTACGACTACACGGTGCCCGGCGGCGGCGACAGCAACACGAACATCAGCTCGTTCACGATCACGGGCCTGCCCAGCGGCCTGCGCTACGACAAGACCACCGGCCGCATCACCGGCCAGCCGACCCGCCCCGGCAACTACACCCTGAAGGTCACGGCGAAGAACCCCGCCGGCAGCAAGACGGTCAGCGCCGCCATGCTGGTCGCCCCGCTGCCCGAAGCCACCGTCGGCAGCTTTGCCGGCCAGATCGCGGCCTCGACCGCGCTCAACAAAAACCACGGCGGCCGCATCGACCTGACCGTCACCGACGGCGGCGCCGTCAGCGGCAAGATCACCCTGGGCAAGACCGCCTACAGCTTCGTCGGCCAGACCTTCCAGGCGCCCGGCACCCTGTTCAACACCGGGCTGGCAGTGGTCACGCGCAAGGGCACCACGCCGCTGGTGATGAGCTTCCGCACCCTCGCCCCCTCCGGCTACTCGGACAGCGGCGACATCAGCGGCACGATCACCGACGGCGTGCACGCCGCCGAGTTCATCGCCTATCGGCGCATCTACAGCACCGCCTGGCGCCCCAACGACCTGTTTGACGGCCGTTACAACGTCGGCCTGCAGCTGACCGGCGACAAGGTGGGCAACGACGACACCCCGCAGGGTCACGGCTACTTCACCGCCAAAATCGACCGGGCCGGCACGGTGCTGGTCAGCGGCCGCCTGGCCGACGGCACGAC
>CAYYJK010000044.1:0-2192 GCA_964472185.1 uncultured Prosthecobacter sp. | reverse complement strand
GAATCGAACGCCAGCCTGGACTTCAACGCCGGCGGGCTCGAGGACTCGGCCACCAATCCCGACCTCGCCGGCCTGCGCATCACCTCGGCGGACGGCGCCCAGTTCCCCGGCGGCAACCCCGGCAACGTCAACCTCAACATCAGCTCCGGCCAGGGCCTGATCAGCGGCAGTTTCGAACTCAGCGACCCGCCCGGCGCCCCCAGCCGCAAGGCGTCCTTCAATGGCATTCTGATCCCGCAGATCCCGCCGACGCCGGCCACCAGCAGCACGGCGGAAATCGCCGGATCGGGCGCCGTCGGTCTCGGCCACTTCCTGCTGGCCCAGCTGCCGTCGGCCACGCCGCCGGCCACCACCCTGAGCACGTCGCCGATCCTGTCCGGCAGCGTGCGGCTGACCCCGGTGCAGATCGTCATCAGCGCGCACCCGCAGTCCGCCACGCTCAACCCCGGCACCAACGTGACGTTCACGGTCACCGCCGCCGCCCCGGGCGGCGACACGCTCAGCTACCAGTGGCGCAAGAACGGCACCAGCATCAGCGGCGCCACGACCGCCAGCTACGCCCTCACCAGCCTCACCGAGGCCGCTCAGGGCACGTACGACGTCGTCATCACCACCGCCTACTCGCGGGTGGTCAGCAATCCGGCCGTGCTCGACGTCAACGACCCCGTCACCAACGTCATCATCGCCCGCACGCCGAACACCACGCCGGTTGCGGCCGGCACCTCGGTGACCTTCAGCCTCAGTTCGCTGCAGGGCAGCGGCACGCTCAGCTACCAGTGGTTCAAGAACAGCGAGCCGATCGCTGAGGCCACCGCCGCCAGCTACACGATCGCCAGCGTCTCCACGGCCGACAACGGCAACTACAGCCTGCGCGTCAGCAGCAGCCTGACTCCGGCCGGCACCTTCAGCGCCTCGGTGCCGCTGAGCGTGGTCACCCCCGTGACCGACGTGGTCGCCACGCGCACGCCCAGCACCCAGAAGATTTCGATCGGCGGCACGGTGACCTTCTCCGTCTCGGCCGCTGGCGGCTCGCTGAGCTACCAGTGGCGCAAGAACGGCGCCGACATCACCGGCGCCACCCAGGCCACCTACTACCTGAACTTCGTCGGCAGCGACAGCGCCGCGACCTACACGGTGCTGGTCAAGAACGCCGCCAGCCCGGACGGCGTCGAAAGCAACCCGGTGCCCCTGGAAGTCGACACGGCGGTCAGCGGCGTGGTGGCCTCGCGGACGCCCGCGGACGCCGGCGTGCCTGCCGGCACCTCCGTCACCTTCGCCGTCTCTTCGCTCGGCGCCGGCCCGTTGAGCTACCAGTGGCGCAAGAACGGCGCCGACATTCCGGGCGCCACCCAGGCCAGCTACCAGATCGGCGCGGTCAGCGTCACCGACACGGCCACATACACCGTGCTCGTCAGCAACGCCAGCACGCCGGACGGTGTGCTCAGCAACCCGGTGAGCCTGCTCATCGCCGAGCCGGTCACCCAGGTCAACGTCAGCCGCACGCCGGATGATGCCGCGCTGACCGAAGGCCAGGGGGTGCAGTTCGATGCCGTGACCAACGGCACCGCCCCGCACACCTACCAGTGGTACCGCGGCGGCATCCTGATCGACGGCGCCACCGGCAGCTCCTACTCCGTCGGCAACCTCAGCCTCGCCGACGCCGGCGACTACACGGTGGTCGTCAAGAATGCCGCCACCCCCGACGGCGTTACCAGCAACAGCGTCAGCCTTTCGGTCAACCCGGCGCCGCCGCCCTGAAGACCGGCCGCCCGGGAAAAGCCCGCCGTGCCGTCAGGCCAGCCGGTCCGCCGGCTGGGCGGACGGGCGGGAGGCGATGATCCGGTGCACGAGCTGGGTCAGTTCGCCGGCCTCATAGGGCTTGGGCAGCACGGCGGCGAAGCCTTTCTCCAGGTAGCTCATCTGCACCTCGCCGTTAACACTGCCGCTGGTCACCACCAGCCGCGCCCGCGGATCCAGGCGGAGGATGGCCGCCGCCGTCTCGGCGCCGTTCATGCCGCCGCGCAGCGTCAGGTCCATGAGCACCACATCCGGCGTCAAGCCCTGGCGCGCCAGGCTCTGATACAGCCGGATCGCGTCCTGGCCGTTGTCGCACTCCGCGACTTCGTAGCCGCAGCGCTTGAGAATCGCGTGCGCCACTTTGCGCAGATCCTCCTCGTCATCGACGATCAGAA
>CAYYJK010000043.1:14884-18292 GCA_964472185.1 uncultured Prosthecobacter sp. | reverse complement strand
GCCAAGGCCGAGCCCGCACCGGAGGCCCCCGCCCTGCCCGCGCTCGCCGCGCAGGCCCGGCATCTGCTCCTGCGGCGCTGGACGACGCTGCGCCGCACCCGCCGCGAATGGCGGGGCCAGGCCGGCCAGTTGCTGCTCAGCCTGGGCGTCACCGCCCTGCTGATGGGGCCGAATGCGGGCTACCTGCAGAAGCTCGCCGCTGGCAGCACCGCCCCGGAGGTGCTCTGGCCCGCGGCCTACACCTGCTCCATGGTCTGGCTGGTACAGATCCTCTGGTCGCTGGCTTTCGGCGTGCGCAACGGCGCGCGCGAGATCGCCGCCGAACGCCCGCTGTGGGAACGCGAACGCGCCGGCGGCCTGCGCCCGGGGGCCTACCTGCTTGGCAAGCTCGGCTTTCTCGCCCCGCTCGCCCTCGCGCAGAGCCTGCTGCTCGGCCTGGGCATGGAACTGCTCAGTGCCGGCCTGCCCGGACCGGCCCCCGTGCGCCTGCTGCTGCTGGTCCTGAACACCCTGGCCTTCACCCTGATCGCCCTGGGCATCTCCGCCCGCTGCCGCAGCGCCGAACGCGCCCACAGCCGCGCCTGGATGCTGGTCTTTGCCAACCTGCTGCTGGCCGGCGCCCTGCTCGGGTTTCCGCGCATGCTCGGCGGCGTCGTGCAGCCGCTGGTGACCGCCTACTACGGCTGGTCGGGCGGCATGGACACCCTGCAGGGAACACCGGTGTTTGCGCCCCTGACCGCCTTGGTGCGCACCTGGTTTGCCACCCCGCTGCTCGCCGCCTTGGCCCTGGCCGCGCACGCCTGTGCCGGCGTTCTGCTGGCTTGGTCGGGCCTGCGCCGCCGCGGCTGAGACGGCCGGCTCAGGCCTTCGGCTCGCCCGGCCGCCAGTCGCCTTCGGCGGGGAGCCGGATGTCGATCCACTCGATGCCCGGGTGGGTGAAGCGGATGCGGCGCTGGCGGAACAGGGCGCCCAGCGCCTGTTTGAAGGCCTTCTTGCTGGCCTGGAAAGCGACCCGGATCGCCTCCGGCGAGGAGTCGTCATCGAAGTCGAGTTTGCCGCCGGCCGCCTGCAGGGCCTGCAAAATCTGATCGGTCAGCGGCGCCACGCGCTGATAGCCCGCCTGGTCGAGACTGAGGTCGATCTTGCCGCCGGGATGAAGGGCGCTGACGTAGCCCTGCAGCCGCTGGCCCGGTTGCAGCGTTGCGCCCAACTGGCTCCGATACAGCAGTCCGGCATGCGTACCTTCGACGATGGCGTTGTAGCCCAGCGGCGTCGGGCCGGCGATCAGCAGCGCCACTGCCTGGCCGGGCTTGAACGGCGGCCGGGTCCGGCTGAGATGCCGGTTCAGGCGCATGCTGGCGATGATGCGGTCGGTGCGCTCGTCGCGCAGGACGTGAACCACCACCTTGTCGCCGGGCCGCAGCGCCTGGGTCTGCTCGCGGAAGGGCAGCAGCAGATCCTTGGGCAGCCCCCAGTTCAAAAAGGCGCCCACGTTGCGGTTGATGCTGACCACCTCCATCAGGGCAAAGTCGCCGACCTCGGCCAGCGGCGTCTCGGTGGTGGCCACCAGGCGGTCTTCGGAATCCCGGTAGACGAAGACCTCCAGCCGGTCGTCCGGCCGTACGCCTTGCGCAATGTAGCGGTTGGGCAGCAGGATTTCGCCCTGCTCGCCGCCGTCGAGGTACAGCCCCTGGGGCGAGCCGTGCAGGACCGTGAGGGTGTTGCGCTTGCCGAGCTGAACCATGCGAATGCGGGGAAGGATGACGTCAGCGCGACCGGGGTCGCAGCCAAAAGGAGCCCCGACCCGGCGCGCTGCGGCAGCGCGCCATGGCCGGGGCCCCTCTATCGGCAATCCGCCGGAAACAATCAACCGGCTTTACTTCAGGTCGCTGACCTTCAGGCCCTTGCGGAAGCCGTTGAAGCCGTACATCGTCGGCTGGTAGTCTCCCACCAGCGCCACGTCGGCCTTGGCCGGCACCTCGAGACCCAGGCCCCAGTAGACGCCGTTGACGACCAGGCGGCGCAGGCCCTCGTTGGTCAGGTCGGTGGCGGCGCCCATCGTCGTGCAGAGCACCTTGTTCTCGCCGCCGGCGGCGTTCTTCACCACCCGCGTCCAGGCGACCGGCATCATCGGCTCGTTGATGCCCTGCTCGACCTTGGCCGCCGTCTTCTTGCGCGTCGCCAGCGGCGCGGAGTCCGGCGTCATGCCGCTGAGCACGCGGCCTCGCATCAGGATCGTGGCGTCGGCCGGCGGTGCGGCTTCATAGACGTCGGTCGTGCCGAAGACGTCCGCTACGCCGCGCAGCAGCGCGTCGCCGGCGTTCGCCGCCTCGATCACGCCCTGGGTGGCCTCGAACTTGTGGCGCCCCCAGTGGCTGACCCAGGTCTCGCCCAGGACCTTTTTGCCGAAACCGCCCTCGGCGTTCCAGTTCCAGGAGGCGTACGCGCTGTCCTTCGGAATGCTGGCGAAGGCGTGGGTGCTGGTGCGCAGGGCGATGACCGGCACGCCGCGCTTCAGGGCGGCATCGAACTTGGCCAGCGCCGCCTCATTCCACTTGCGGAAGCGCAGCAGCATGACAATCGCGTCGGCGCTGTCGAGCGCTTCGGGATGGGTCAGGCTGTCGCCCTTGGTCGGGTTCACCGTGCCGTCGGGGTCGACCGAAAACAGCACCGTGGTCCTGAAGCCGTGGCGTTCGCTGAGCAGCTTGGCAAGCATCGGCATCGCCTCCTCGCTGCGGTATTCCTCGTCGCCGGCGAGCAGGACGACGTGCTTGTTCCTGGCCTCGCCCTTGGGCGCGTAGGTCAGGTGGTCATCGGCGGCAAAGCCGGTTCCGAACGGGAGGGCGGCGGCGAGGGCGAGGAGAGTGCGGCGTTTCATGGCGGTTGGAAAGGCAGGTTACGGGGCTTCGGTGGTGACCGTCAAGGTTCCCCACATGACCAGGGCGTGGCCGGGGAAGGTGCAGACGAATTCATAATCGCCGGGCTTGGCCGGGGCTTTGACCTTCAGGGTTTCCTTCTGCCCGGGCTCCAGCAGCCGGGTGGCGGCGAGGATCTCCCGCTCGTAGGCCGGCGGCAGGTAGGCGCGGCCCTGCTTGTCGAGCTTGTCCGGCGTCATGGTCATGGCGGCGTTGCCGATCTCGGCGTGCCTGCCCGGCGGCACGATGACGAAGTTGTGCGGCATGCCGTCGTCGTTTTCAAAGATGACCTCGAACGGCCGCCCAGCCTGGACGGTGATCCGGGTCGTGTCGAAGCGCAGCTGTTCGTGCACGGTGTGGACGATGAACACGTCGACACTGACCGCGCGCAGCTCCTTGAGCGCGGCCTTGGCGGCGTCAGCCGGCAGCAGGGCGGCCATCTCCTTGGCGGCGGTGACCACCTCGACGTAGGCCTGCCGCGAGCGCTCGGCCG
>CAYYJK010000043.1:0-14784 GCA_964472185.1 uncultured Prosthecobacter sp. | reverse complement strand
ACGCCGGGATTGTCGGTGAAGATCATCCGGCCGATCTCCTCGGCGGTGGCGGCGCCGTCCTCCCGGCCGTCGAGACGCTTGAGCAGGTTGAGAATCTCCAGCGGCCGGTCGTTGCCGGTGAGTTTGACCAGGGCGGCGAGCGCCTGATGCCGCACGGCGGCCTGGAGGCGCGGCCGGGTGAGCTTCTCGATCAGCACCGGCTCGACATCGGGCAGGCCGTTGAGGTCGGCGTCCTTGGTGCCGGCGATGAACTCGGCCAGCGCGGCCGGATCCTTGGGCAGGACCTTGCTCTTGAGCACCGACTGCAGCCCCTTCTGGCACTCGGCGAAGACGTGCTTGATGTAGTCGTCGGTCGGGTGCTTGAGCACGTCATAGGCGATCTCCAGGGCCTGCTCGGCCCGGTCGGTCGGCTCGTAGAAGCTCAGCGCGCGGACGCCGTGCATGCGCACGCGCATGTCGGCATCGTTGACGGCGGCCCGGAGCAGGGTCAGGGCGTCGGGCACTTGGTCCTTCCAGTAGCAGAGGACGCGGGTGGCGGCGGCGCGCGCGCGCGGCTCGGGCGACTGCAGCACGGCCTTGAGCAGGCCGACGTCGACGATGCCGTTCCACTGCAGGGTCCACAGGGCCTCGAGGCGGTGGTGCTCGTATTCGGGATCGGCCTTGTCAAGACGGGCGAGGTACTGCTGCGCCGCGGCGGTGACGGCGGCGCGCGGGTGCTTGGCGATCTCGATCTTGGCGCGCTGACGCGTGCCGTCCTCCCAGACCTTGAGAACGTCAAACAGCTTGTCCAGGGGCTCGCCATGGATGCGCACCGGCTCAAGCAGCGGCCGGCCCTCGTAGGTCAGCTTGTAGATGCGGCCGTGGCCGTGGTCGCGGTTCGGGTCGCGCAGGTGGTGCTGCATGTGCCCGATGATGGCGTTGGCCCAGTCGCAGAAGTAGAGGGCGCCGTCGGGGCCGACGCTGACGCAGGAGGGGCGGAAGGTCGGGTACACCGCCGGATCGGCCTTGACCATCTCCGTCTGCGTCTCGCCCTTCATGCCGGCGCCGTCCTGCAGCAGCGGCACGCGCCAGATGCCCTGGAAACTGATGACGTTGGCGTTGAGGAAGTTGTTCTGCCAGTCCTCGGGAAAGTGGCGGCTGCTGATGATGTGGTTGCCCGGGCTGGGGCGCGCGGGGCGCTTCCAGAACTCCTTGAGTTTGGCGCTGCCGCGGCCTTCCATCGGCAGGTAGCAGGACGAGGCCTCGGCAAAGGTGTTCACGTTGCCGGTGGCGTCGGTGAAGTAGGCGTTGCCCCAGCGGTCCCAGATTTTGCCGTGCGGATTGACTGTGGCGTCGGTGGTGAACCGCTCCAGGCGATGGGCGTTGAGGTCGTAGCGGTAGATGGCGCCGTTGGTGTTGCGCACCGGACCATACAGGGTCTCGACCTGGGTGCGGTGGAACACGCCGTCGCTCGGGTAGATCGCGCCGCCGTTGTCGTAGCTCAGGTAGCAGGTCTCGTGATGGCTGTCCGCCGCGCACAGGCCGGTGAGGATGCGCTCGCGCTTGTCCGCCTTGCCGTCGCCGTCGGTGTCGGCGAGGTAGAGGAGGCTGGGCGACTGCATGACGATGACGCCGTCCTTGTAGATCTGGAACCCGGTCGGGCAGTTCAGATCGTCGACGAATTCGGTCATTTTGTCGGCGCGGCCGTCGCCGTTGGTGTCTTCAAAAATGAGCAGGCTGTCGCCCTTCTTGCTGGTGGGGGTGCGCTCGGGGTAGTTGAGCCAGGCGGCCACCCACAGGCGGCCGCGGGTGTCCCAGGCCATCTGCACCGGATTCACCAGTTCGGGGAACTGCTTCTCGTCGGCGAACAGGGTGAGTTTGAGCCCGGGCTCGACCTGGATGTCCTTCATCGCCTCCTGCGCGTCCGGGAAGGCGACCAGGCCGTCGGGCGTGAACTTCATGCCGGTCATCGGCACCTTGTTGAACTCCTTGCCCTCCTTGGGGTCCGGCATGTTCGTCGGCACCTTTTCCACCGGCGGCAGGTTGTCGTCCTTCACCTCGAGATCGCCACCGCGCGCCACGGCCCAGACGCGCCGGTCGCGGTTGGCGGTCTTGACGTCGCGCTGCGACATCTCCTGCTGCATCACCTGGTAGTTGGAAAGGTAGGGTTTGGCCGGATTTTTCTCGTTCTGCTTGAACCCTCCGACGCCCGCCTGATAGGCGAGCCCGCTGCGGCCGCCGTAGACGTTGTAGCCGTCGACCGTCCGGTACCGCTGGAACCACTCCCAGTTCTTGGCCACCACCGCCTCGCGCAGCTTGGCGGGGACTTCGGGCGCCGGCCGGCCCGTCAACGCCCGGTAGGCCGCCGCGGCGATCACCTGGTCGCCGAGGTCGTTCTGCAGCAGGCCGTTGAGGGTGAGCGGCTCCTTGCCGGACTCGTAGGCCTGGCGGGTCGGTTCGAACAGGTTCACAAAGCCGACACCGGCAGCCGCGGCCACCTCGCTCATGGCGGCGGTGTAGTTCTGCAGGTCGGTGTTCCGCTCCTCCGTCGGCGGCAGGCTGGGATCGTCCAGCTTCTGCAGGGCGATCGGCGAGAACAGCACGATGCGCGGGGCGCCCTTGCCGCTGTAGTTCTGCTTCTTCGCCCCTTCGATGAACTTGGCGAGGTTCGCCTTGAAGGCCTCCAGCCCCTCGTAGCCCTTGAAGGATTCGTTGTAGCCGTAAAAGGCGAAAATCACGTCCGCCCGGACCTTGGCCAGCCATTCGTCGCGCGTGCCGAAGTCGTCGATGCGGTGCCAGGTCTGCACCTCGTCGCCCGAAAAGGCCAAGTTGCGGAAGGTCAGGTCCGCCTCGGCATGCGTCTGGGCGATCATCGCCTCCAGCCAGCCGTAGTGCTGCGCACGGTCGGCCACGCCGCTGCCGAGAATGGCGATGCTGTCGCCCTTCTTGAATTCGACCTGGGCGGCCACGGGGGCGGCAAGGCCAAGGCTGGCGGCGAGGAAAAGGAGCAGGCTGGTTTTCATGGTGACGCGACGGACGGGCGGGGAATACGGTCCGCGGACCGCATCCTTTCGAACCATCATCCCGGCCGAGTCACCGAAACCGGACAAAATCTTCGCCAAAAAAATGCCGCGCCCCCGGCGACCGGAGACGCGGCAGTCAGCCGAAGACTCACTTCGGCAGCATGGTGAAATACTGCGCTTCCATCTGCTTCACCTTCGTCCGCAGCGGCTCGAGCTGGGGCTGCATCTTGGCCAGTTCGGCGTTGATTTCGGCGAGGTTCTTGTCGCGCTGCGGGTTGTCCTTCTCGGCGGCGGCGATGGCGGCTTCGGCATCGGTCTTTTTCTTCTTCACCGCTTCCAGCGCCTCGCCGGCCTTGGCGACCTCGGCCTTCTTGGCGTCGATCAGCTTCGTGTCGGCGGCGAGCTTGGCCGCGGCTTCCGCCGCCGCTTTTTCCAGCGGCGCCAGCCCCATCTTGAGCTGGGCAACGGCCTCCTGGGCCGGCTTCGCCTTGGCGGCAAACTCCTGTTCGAGAGCGGCGGGCACGGCCTGCTTGGCCGCCAGGGCCTTCTGCTGCGCCTCGATCTCCTTGCTCAGGCTGTCGCGCTGGCCGCGCAGCGGAGCGGCCGCCTTTTCCGCGGCGGCGAGATCGTTGCGGGCCTGGGCCAGCTGCTTGTCCAACTTGGCGGCGGCGGCGGTGGCGCTGTCCAGCTGCCCCTTGGCCTGGGCCTGCGCACGGCGAACCTCCGCCAGGGCCTTGTCGGCGCGGTCACGCTCGGCACGGCGGGCATCAAAGGCGCCCTGCGCGTCCGCAAGCTTCATCGCGGAGTCGGCCGCCGCCTTCTCGGCGGCCGCCAGCTTGGCACGCGCGGCGTCCAGGGCCTGCTGCCGGACCGGCACTTCGGCCGGCTTGGCGGCGGCCTGCGTGAGGGCTTTCTCCGCCTGGGCGACCTCCTGGCGCGCCGCCTGGATGGCCCGGCCCGACTCCGCGGTGGCGCGGCGGATCTCCGCCATCGCCTGATCCGCGGCCTGCAGCGCCGTGCGGGACTTGGGCAGGGCAGCCTCGCCCTCTTCGACCGCCTTCGTGCTGGCGGCCAGTATCGCGGGCAGCTCCGCCGCGGTCTTCCGCGCGGCAGCCAGATCAGCTTCCAGCTTCGCCACCGTGGCCTGGCGGCTTTTCACCTGCTCTTCCGGCGCCTTCAGTTTCGCCGCCACTTCGGCGAGCTTCTTGCCGAGCGGGTCGATGACCTTGCGGATCTCGTCCGCAGCCTTCTTCGCCGCCGCGGCGCCGTCGTCGCGCGCCTTGGCCAGAGCGGCCACTTCCGCCTCGCGGGCGGCCAGCGTCTTGCGCTGCGCCTCCAGCTTGCCCGCCGCTTCGGCGGCAGCCAGACGGCTCGGCGCCGCGGCCTTGTCGGTGCCGTCCAGTTCCGCCTTGAGCTTGGCCAGCGTCGCTTCCAGCTGGGGCTGCTGGTTCACCGCCTCGGCGATCGCCTTGCGGGAAGCGTCGATGCGCGCGGTGTTGGCCAGCTTGGCCGCCTCGTTCTCCTTCTTGGCCGCCGTGTAGTCGTTCACATCGCCTTCCAGCTTGGCGAGTTTTTCCTTCTCGGTCAGGACGCCGACATTGAACTGCGCCGCCTTGAGGATGGTCGGCAGCTTTTGCAGCAGGGCGATCTCGTCGGCCGTCGATTTGACCGCGGCCTGGGCGGCGGCCAGAGCCGCCTGGTCCTGGCCGAGCTGGGCTTCGGCGCCCTTGAGGCGGTCCGGCCCCGATTTGACCAAGGCCGGGAGCTTCGTCAGCTCGGCCTTTTTGGCCGCAATCTCGTCGCCGGAAGCCTTCACCCGCGCCGTCGCCTCGGCAATCTGCCGGTCGAGGTCGGCCACCGGCGCCGGGGCGGCCCCCAGGCCGGCCTTGGCTTTGGCCAGTTCGGCCGCCAGAGCGTCGGCCTTGGCCTGATCGGCAGCAGCCGCCGCCCGGTCTTTCTCCAGAGCGGCGATCTTGGCCGCCTTCTGCGCATGCGCCTGGATGGCCGCCACGCGGGCCGCGTGGTCGGCGAGCGCCTTGGCCAGGGCCGCCTTGGACTCGGCCAGCGCTTTCTCCGCGGCGGCGATCTCGCCCGGATAGGCCTTGGCGCGGCGCTCATGCTCCGCCACTTCCGCCCGGACCTTGGCCACCGCCTCCTGGCGGGCTTTCAGAGCGGCCTCGGCCTTCTTGGCCGCCTCCTGCAGCGCGGGCAGCTTGGCCGCGAGCTCGGGAGCGCGCTTCTCGGCTTCGACGATGCGTTGAGCGATGAGCGGCGGATTGCTGGACAGCTGGCCGATCTCGGCCAGTTTCGCGCCGAGCGCCCACTGCCGGATTTCACCGCGCCAGTTGGCGCTGATCGCCGCCTTGGAATCGTGCAGGGCCACGACCTTGGTGACGATGTCGCCCTGGCTGGCCGCCTCGCCCACCTTGGTGCCGTTGACGTCCCAGACGCGCACCAGGCCGTCGTTGCCGCTCGACACGATCCTACCGTCGGGCGTGAACGCGACCGACTGCACGCCGCCGCCGTGGGCCGCCCAGTTCTTGACCTGCTTGCCCTCGTTCATCTCCCAGACCGAGATCGTGCCGTCCATCGAGCCGGAGGCGAGCAGGTTGGAATCGCCGCGCCAGGCGAGGTCCGTGCACGGCCCCTTGTGCTGGCCGAGGATGTAGAACTCACCGCCGTTGGCGGCCTCCCAGACCATGACGTTGCCGTTGCGGTCCGCCGTGGCCAGGAGCACGCCGTCCGGACTGAACGCCGTTCCCAGCACCCACTCGGTGTGCTTGTTGATCACGTAGAGCTCCTCGCCGCTCGAGGTGTCGTAGACCTTCACCTTCTTCGACGGGCTGCCGATCACGACCATTTTCTGGTCCGGGCTGATGTCGGCGCTCATGACCTGGTCGAACTCCTTGCCGACCTCGACGATGCGCCGGCCGGTTTTGACGTCCCAGACGACCGCATGGCCGAACTTGCCGCCGCGGCCGCCACCCAGCACGAGCAGGGAGCCGTTGCGGCTGAAGCGCAGGCTGCGCGCATAGCCTTCGGTGTAGGGGAAGATGCCGGCGAGCTGGCGCGTGTCGGTGTCGTAAAGCAGGATCTGCTTGGTGCCGGCAACGGCGACCAGCGAAGTCCACGGACTGGCGGCCATCGCCGTCACGGCGGTCGTCCGCGGCGTCACCGCCACGGGCTCCAGCAGGACGTGCTCAGGCCTGGCGATCGGCCCTTCCGGCTTGCCCGAAGTCACGGCCACCGCCATGTCGACCTTGGGTTTGCTCGACTTTTTCGCCACGCTCGACTTGGTCTCCAGCAAGCCGCCGGCGATCCACTTGGACAGGATTTCCAGCTCCTTGGCGTTCAGCGGCGCCCCCTCGGGCGGCATGAAGGGCTCCTCCTTCTTGGCGCAGGTCGTCCACAGGCGGCTGGCGTCGGAGTTGCCGGCGTCGACCACCGCGCCGCCGCCGCCGCCAGCCATCACCGCGCCGAAGCTGGTGAGGTCGAGGTCGCCCTTCTTCTTGTCCGGGCTGTGGCAGGAGAAGCACTTGTTCTCCAGCAGCGGACGCACGTGGTCCTCATAGGTGATCTTTTCGGCATCCTGGGCGGCGGCGCCGAGGGCCGAAAGCAGGCTGAAGGAAACGATCGTGGCGCGGGATTTCATGGTGGACAGGGGAAGGCGGCGCCCTGGCGGGGACAATCTCCTCGACGGGCGCGCGGGCTGGGGTTGGAAGCGGAAGGCGGGCTTCAGTGGTTGAAGTAGAACTCCTTGGAGTTCATCAGCGCCCAGAAGACGTCCTCGAGGGCCTGCTGGCGCTGGTCCGGCGCGGCGGCGAGGGTCTGCTGGATCGCCGTCTTCTCCTGCTCCTTGGGCAGGCGGCCGAACACGCGCAGGTAAAGGTTCTCGACGATTTCAGCGTCGGATTTCTTCTCCTGGATCAGTTTGGCGACGACGCGCCCCTGCTTGATGCGGTCGTTGATGACGTCGCCGTTCATCAGGTGCAGCGCCTGGGACAGCGTCGGCTCCATCTTCACCTCGCACGAGCAGACCGACTCGCGCTTGGCGCGGCCGAAGGTCGTCAGGAAGTAGTTGGAGACCGCACCGTCGGCGATCTGGACGGCGCGCGCGCCGAGGGGCAGGCCCTGGAACTTGTTCGGCGTCTCGGTGATCTGCGAGATGGCATCGAGCAGGATCTCGGCGCGCACGCGGCGCACCTGGACGTGGGAGAAGTTGCGCTTGTCGCCGGCGTTGGTCTCGTTGACCTTGGTGCTGCGCTGGTAGGTCATTGAGGTGCAGATGTCCTTCACCAGGCGGCGCATGTCATACTTGTAGTCGGTCAGGCGCTTGGCCAGCTCGGCCAGCAGCTCCGGGTTCGAGGGCGGGTTGGAGACGCGCACGTCGTCCACCGGATCAACGATGCCGATGCCGAAGAAGTGGGCCCAGGTGATGTTGGAGATGTTGCGCGCGAAGTAGGGGTTCTTCGGCGAGGCAATCCACTCGGCCAGCACCTTGCGGCGGTCTTCGCCGGGCTTGATCTCGGGGCTCTCGCCGCCGAGGAACTTCGGCTTCATGACGGCCTGCGTCAGGAAGTGCCGCGATTCGCCGCCCTTGCTGTTGTAGATGATGACTTCCTGCGGGTCGTCGGTCGGCTTGCGGCCGATCTGCGAGAAGAAGGCCTTGAAGCCGTAGTAGTCGTCCATCGTCCAGCGGTCGAACGGATGGTTGTGGCACTGCGCGCACTGGATGCGCATGCCCATGAACACCTGCGCGACGTTCTCGGTCAGCTTGAGTTGGTCGAGCTCGGTCTGGTAGAAGTTCACCGCCGGGTTGGACACCGTGCCGCCGGTCGCGGACAGCAGCTCCGTGACGATCTCGTCGAGCGGTACGTTCTTGCCGATGCGGTCCGCCAGCCAGTTGTAGTAGAGCAGCGCGTTCTTGTAGAAGGGCGGCTGGTTGTTGTTGCCGGCGATGCCCGAGCGGATCTGCAGCAGTTCGGCCCACTTCATCACCCACAGCTCGGTGAACTCCTTGCGCTGGGTCAGGTTGTCGATGAGGGCGTCGCGCTTCTTCGGGTTGGCGTCCGCCATGAAGCTGCGGATTTCGTCGGGCTTCGGATAGATGCCGATGACGTCGATGTAGGCGCGGCGCACGAACTCCTCGTCGGTGCAGAGGCCGCTGGGCAGGATGCGCAGCTTGTGCAGGTTCTCGTTGACCAGGGTGTCGATGTAGTTGTTCTCGACCAGGTTCGGCCGCTCGTACTGCAGCTTGTCGGGGATCACCAAGACCTGGGCGGTGACGCTGTAGACGTCGAAGCGCGCCAGCATGAAGGCCGCGCCGCGGTCGCCGCTGGCGACCAGGCCGTCCTTGGAAATGGTGGCGGTCGGATCGTTGTTCGACATGAACACCGCCATCTGGGTGACGTCGCGGTCGGTGCCGTCCGAGTAGGTGGCGCGGACGGTGATCTGCTGGGTGTTGCCCTTGCCCTCCAGCACGATCTGCTTGGGGTAGACCTCGATGCCGGTGACCGTGGCGACGCCCTTGGAATCGTACGGGGCGCCGTTGCTGATCCACTCCAGGATGTTCTGGTTGTACACCGACTCGGGCGTGTAGCACTGGTTGCCCGAATGCGGCACCGCGCCGACGGCCTTCTCCACCAGCGTGCTCTCCTCGGGGATCGCCAGGTTGATGCGGCGGCCGACGAGCTCGCGGGTCAGGCGGTTGTAGTCGCCCTGCGGATCCATGCCGAACAGGCTGAGACGGAAGCCGTCCTTGCCGCGCGCCGCACCGTGGCAGCCGCCGGAGTTGCAGTTGCCGCGCAGGAAGACGGGCATGACGTCCAGATTGAAGGAGATCGGCCGGTCCTGATGGCCGCTCTTGATGTTGACGGCCGCCTTGACCGTCGTGCCGCCCAGGCTCGCCACCAGTTCGGTCGCGCCGCCGTCAGCGAGCGGCTTGAGCACGTCGCCGTCCAGGCTGGCGACCTTGGGGTCGGCGACGCGCAGGCCGGAGAGGCGGGTGACATCACGGGTCGTCGCGTCGGCGAAGGTCGCCATGACCACCACCTTGTGGAAGTCGCGCTTGGTTTCCAGCGAGAAGCGGTCCGGGAAGATTTCCAGCCGGGTGAGCTGCGGCAGCTTCTCCTTGAGGGCAGCCAGCGCCTTGCGCTCCTCAGGCGTCTGATGCTTGAGCACCAGGCCCTGCGGCCATTGGGCGCCCTCGGCGATCCAGCGGCGCAGCAGTTCGATCTCCGCCTTGGGCAGCGGGCCGTCTTTCGGCGGCATGACGTCGTCGTCATCGGCAGGCAGCACGACGCGCTTGAGCAGCTCGCTTTCGTCCGGCTTGCCGGGCACGATCGAAGGCCCCGAAGAGCCGCCCTTGAGCATCGCCGCGGCGGTGTCCATGAGCAGCTTGCCCTTCACCTTCGCGGGGTTGTGGCACTCCAGGCAACGGTTTTCCAGCACGGCCTGGACCTGGGCGAAATCGACGGGCGTCGCGGCCGGGTTGGCGTGCAGCAGGCCGAAGGCGGGCAGCGCGGCGAGGCCGAGAAGCAGGCGTGGCTGTCGGGATGCGGTCATAGCTTGAGGGTGTTGAATCAATTACGCGCCAAACGGGAGGGATTTCACAGGAAGCTCACTTGGCGGCGGCCGCTTCCTGGCGGAGCTGTTCCAGGCGCGAAAGCGGCTTGGCGGCGGCGGGCTTGGGCGCCTCCTTGGGCTTGTTCTGGGCGACCACCTGCGGGGCTGCCGCCGGCGCCTTGCGCGGCGCGTCGATGCGCAGGACCGAGCCGAGGGCGATGCGGTGGGTGGTCACGCCGCCCGGCACCGGAACATCGACGCGGACGAACAGGTTGCCCTGCTTGCCGATCGGCGATTTTTCGTCGGTCCTGACCTTGAAGCTGACCTCCTTGGTGTCCTTGGTGATCTTGGCGGACTCGATCGGGATGGTTTCCGGCACGCCGACGATGCTGGCCTCGGCCTCACCGGCGAAAGGCTGCAGGTGCTCGATCTTGGCCACCATCACGGTTTCCTGGCCCTTTTCCACCGCCGTCAGCGGAATGGCCGGGGCGCTGACGTAGGCCGGGGCCGTGGTCACCTCGCAGAAGGGCGAGGCGTTGTAGACGCGGCCGTTGCCGGCGTCGGCCTCGCCCATGACGACGAACTTCCAGGTACCGGCCGGCGCATTGGCGTTGGCGTCGAGCACGAAGGTGCACTCGTTCTGGCCTTCCGGAATGGTCTGTTCGCCGAGCGAGCTGACGCCCGTGGGCTTCCAGACCATGAGCACGCGGATGGGGGCCTTGAACCCCTCCTTGCGCTTGGCGACCACCTTGAGGTTGAGAATGCCGTTGTTCACCAGCGACACGCTGGGCTTGACGATCTCCAGCGAGTAAGGCGCCTCCTCGACCACCGCCACCGGCAGCTTGTCCTGAATCTCCGTGTAGAAGACGACGTTGCCCTGGCGAACGATGTCGAACTCCTGGCGCAGTTTGCCCTCGACCGCGACCTTGGGATCCAGCGGCTTGAGCGTCACCGGCACGGTGGCGTGGCCGAGCGGCGCGTCCGGCGCCGCTTCGAAGACCAGCGGCATGCCGGGCAGCTCTTTAGGCGCCAGCTCGGTCAGCAGCTTGACGCCCGGCGGCAGGCCGGTCGCATCGAACTTGAAGTCGCCGCCAACGTTGTTGCGCGAAAAGTTCATCAGCAGCGCCATGCGGCCGCCGCGGGGGATGGCCATGAACTGGCGGTAGTGCGAGTCGTTCACCGAATAGTGCGGCGACGCAAAGGTCAGCTCAGGCTGGGTGGCCACGACCTCAATGCGGTAGACGAAATTCGGCCCGCCGCGCTCAAGGTGGTCGGCGACGCGCACGAAGTAGGTGCCGTCGGCCGGCACCCGCAGCGTCTGCTTGCTGTCCAGGCGGCGGCGGCCGCCGCCGTCGTCGTTGCCGCCGAGGCTGCCGCCCTTTTCGTTGTAGATGTTGACCACGGTGTCGAGGGGCGAGCCCAGGGTCTGGGCGTAGGCCTGAAGCACGACCTGCTGCCCCTTTTTCAGGGCGAGCTTGAAGAAGTCGATGTCCCCCGGAGCTTCAATGACGCCGTTGAGCGCCACCGGCTCGCCCTGCTTCACCTCGGTGGCCTTGGCCTGCTCGTTGTTCGGCTCCGCCTCCAGGGCGTTGCCGAAGGGCACCAGGCGGAAAGGATTGCCCGAGGGCGCCGCGCCCTGGGTTTTCGAAAAAAGCATGTGGCCGGGATCCGCCTCCTGAGGCAGCGCCACCTCCTCCTCGAAGCTGCCGTCCTTCTCGATGAAGCGCACCTTGAGCTGGCTGCCCAGCTGGCCGCCGGCGGGGTAGACGACGTCCGGACGCCGGAAGCTGCCGACATGCAGGCGGTAGAAGCTGTTGCCGCCGCCCCGGTAGGAGGACTCGCGGACCATGACGTAGTAGTCGCCGTCGTACTCGGCGACGTAGGAGCAGTAGCCGTCCTGGCGGTGCAGGATGGTGTCGTCGGAGAAGGTCTTCTCGAAGCGGTCCTTGTCGATGATGGCGATGTAGGGGTCAAACACCGTGTAGCCCAGGCGCAGACCGTCCACCTCGACGCTGATCCGCTGGCCCTTCTTCACGGTCAGCTTGTAGTAGTCGACATCCTCGTTGGTGACGAGGCCTTCGACCGTCTGGTCGAGGCCGATGGCCTGGGCCGCCTCGAACTCGGAGTTCGGCTCCTTCTCCTCGACATTCGGGAACGGGCCGACGAAGAACTGCCGGGCGTGGGAGACGCCGGAGCGGGTGCGGATGCGCATGAGGTGGTTGCCGGTCTCCACGTTCGGCGCGATGGCGAGCGTGAGCTCGACCTTGTTCTTCTCCACCTTTTCGACGCTCTTCTGAGTGAAGCCCGGCGAGAAGAAGATGAGGCTCTCGAAGTCGTCCAGGCGGCTGCCGGTGACGGTCAGCTTCAGCTCGCTGCCGCGCTGGGCGCCGTTGGGCTTGGTCGTGCCGAACTCCGGATAGGCGGCGGACGCCGTGCCGCAGAGCAGCAGGGCCGCGGAAAGCAGGGAGGAAAGGGAGCGGGGGTTCATGGAAGAAACGGGTTCTACTAACTACGTGTGTGGGAACGCGGGTTATTCAGACTATCGGCGTCGGAGCCCGGGGCGCGGGAAACTGAAAGGCGGTGTGGAAACCCCACACCGCCTCGGAAATTCAGCTTCAAACCGGGACCGCATCAGGCGATCAACTCGGTCATGACGCGACCTCCGTTGACGATGTCGATCGGGCGCACGCCGTCGACCATGATGCGCTTCTCGGCGTTGATGCCGAGCAGGCGGTACATGGTCTTGGCCAGATCCTCCGGCCCCACCGGATCGCGGTCGGGCTCGCCGCCCAGCGGGTCGGAGGCGCCGTGGATGTAACCTTCCTTGACGCCGCCGCCGGCCATCGCCACCGAGAACACGCGCGGCCAGTGGTCGCGGCCGTTGGTGCCGTTGATCTTGGGCGTGCGGCCGAATTCGGAGCTGACCAGGACCAGGGTCTTCTTGAGCATGCCGCGGTCGGCCAGGTCGGTGATCAGGCGGGCGAAGGCCTGGTCGAACTCGGGCGCCTGGCGGTCGAAGGCGCTCTTGATGTTGCTGTGGTGATCCCAGCTGCCGAAGTTGACGGACACCATGCGCACCCCGGCCTCAACGAGGCGGCGGGCGAGCAGGAAGCGCTGCCCGGCCTGGTTGCGGCCGTATTCGTCGCGCAGCTTGGCCGTCTCCTTGTTCAGGTCGAAGGCCTCGCGCGCCTGGGTGCTGCTGATCAGCCCGTAAGCGGCCTGGTAGAAGCTGTCCATGGCGCTGATGGCGTCGGACTTCTCCGCGGTGCGGAAATGCTCGTCGACCGTGCCCAGCAGGGAGCGGCGGCGCTCAAAGCGCTTGTCGTCGATGTCCTTCGGGGTGAGCAGGTCGCGCACGGTGAAGTTGCGGTCGGCCGGGTCGCTGCCGAGGGCGAACGGCCCGAAGGCGCTGCTCATGTAGCCGGTGCCCTGGTCGGGCGCAAAGACGTTCGGAACCGCCACGTAAGGCGGCAGGTTGTTCCGGGAGCCCTGCTCGTGGGCGATGATCGAGCCGAAGCTCGGGAACTTGATCGCCGGGCTCGGGCGGTAGCCGGTGAACATGTTGTGCGTGCCGCGCTCGTGGGCCGCCTCGCCGTGGGTCATGCTGCGGATGACCGTCAGCTTGTCCATGATCTTGGCGATCTTCTGGAACTTCTCGCCGACGTATTCGCCGGGGATCGAGGTCTTGACCGGCGTGTAGGGGCCGCGGTAGTCCGGCGACGCGAAGGGCTTCGGATCCCAGGACTCGTGCTGGGCGATGCCGCCCGGCAGGTAGATGTGGATGATCGAGTCGGCGATCGGCTTGAAGGTTTCCACGTCCGGAATCGCCTGAGCGGCCTGCAGGCGCATCATCTGCGGCAGGGTGAGGCCCAGACCGCCGAGCATGCCGACGTAAAGGAAGTCGCGGCGGCTGGCGCCGACCCGGAGGTCGATGTGGTTGCCTTGGCAGTTGGGGTGCATTTTCATGGCGTTAAGGGAGCGTGGGCTGTCTGAGCGTGAATTACGGGTCAATTTACGGGTCTGTCCCCTTCTTCTTGCAGGGTGAATGCAAGATTATTTTTTGAAAATCCGATCATTCCGGCGGAAATCGGCCGCGGCTAGCCCTCGCCGGACGCCACCTGCCGCAGCCCGCCGGGGCCCTGCCCGGCCGGCGTCCCGCCCGTCGCCGCCACCGGCCGGGCGCTCAGCACCGCCGCCAGAATCAGCAAGCCCACCAGGATCAGCCCCCAGACCAACCGCGCCTGCAGGCGCCGCAGCGCCGGATCGGCCGCCATGCGGTCAAAGGCCTGGCCCGGCAGGGACTGCGGCACCGCCGTCTCCCGGGACGCCGCTTCCTGCGGCACCACCAGCAGCGCGCGGCGCTTCACCCCGGTCGACTTCTCCGCCACCTGCAGCATCAGCACCCCGCCGCAGGCCGGGCAGGGCCGCGACCGCGCCACCTCGGTCACCCGGATGGACACGGACTGCTCGCAATGGGGGCATTGAAGGCGGAGATCGGACATGGACGGGGTTCGGAGAAAAGCGGCGATGGCCTCCGCTGGCAACCCTGCAAAAAGCAGGACCTGTGCCGAAGCACTCACCAGTCCACCGACATGCTCAGCGAGAAGCCGACGCCGGTCTGCCGGGTCGAATGCACCGGCCGGCCCTGGTTGTTGTAGTAGCGGCGCAGTTCGGCGTTGAGAACGTTCTGGGCGCGGAAGGCGAGTTTGGCGCGTTTGCCCAGCCGGTAACCGACGCCCAGATCGAGGGTGGTGAAGGGCTCCTGGAAGACATCCGGATCCTCCGGCCGCCCGCCGACGGCGTAGAGCTGGGGACCGGTGACGTTGAGGAAGGCGCCAAAGGACAGCGGCTGCTCCGGATTGTCGTAAGTCAGGTTGAAGTTGACGATGTAATCCGGCTGACCCTGCAAACGGCGGCTGCGGCCGAACAGGCTGGGGATTCCCTCGGGCAGGCCGGTGTCCGGATCGATCGTGTTGCCGACAAAGTCGGGACGGGTGGCCTGGGAACGGATGTACGAGTAGTTGGCGCCGATGGCCACGTGGCGCAGCGACTCGGTGATGAAGGACAGGTCGCGCTGAAATTCGAGCTCCATGCCGTACACCGAGCCCTCCTCGGAATTGACGTAGCGCACCACGTCGCCCGCGGAGCCGCTTTCCTGCGAAAGTTCGATCGGCTTCTGGATGCGCTTGGCGAAGAAGCTGACGCCGAGCAGGCTGCC
>CAYYJK010000042.1:3148-18398 GCA_964472185.1 uncultured Prosthecobacter sp. | reverse complement strand
GGGCGGAGGCGTGCTGCGGGGGCGGGAAGCGCAGGATTTGCGCGCCCGAACGGCGCCGGCACCGGCACGACCCGCCCGCAAGCTCCCTTGTGCCGGCCCCCGCCCCATGCTATCCGACCCGGTGTCCGCCGCCTCCGCCACCGTCGTCTACCCCCTCCTGGCCGCCCTGGTTTACGCCTTTGGCGCCCTGGTGCTGAAGCGGTCCAGCGACCTCGGGGTCGGCCTCTGGCGCACGACCTTCGTCGCCAACGTCATCGTCGCGGGGCTGTTCTCGCTGCTCTGGCTGATCGAGGGCCCGCCGATCGACCGCGACCTGCTCTGGCAGCCGGGGGTGATCGCGCTCTGCCTGTTCGTCGGCCAGATCTCGCAGTTCCTCGCCCTGGAAAAGGGCGACGTTTCGGTGGCGGTGCCGGTGTTCGGCCTGAAGGTCATCCTGGTCGCCCTGCTGACGCCGCTGCTGGTCGGCCAGGCGGTCGGCGCCCGGCTCTGGGCGGCGGCGCTGCTGAGCGTCGTCGGCATCAGCCTGCTCAACCGCCGGGAGACCGGCGGCAGCCGCGGCAACCTGGGCATCACCCTGGCCGCCGGCGGAGTCGGCGCGGTCTGCTTCGCCATCTTCGACCTGCTGGTGCAGAAGTGGGGGCCGCACTGGGGTGTCAGCCGCCTGCTGCCCTGCATCTTCTGGATCAACGCCCTGCTCTCCTGCGGCCTGATCTTCCGCTTCTCGGCGCCGCTGAGCGCGGTGCCGCGCCAGGCCTGGCCCTGGCTGACCGGCGGCTCGGTGCTGCTCGGCTCGCAGAGCATCCTGTTCGTCAGCACCCTGGCGGTCTACGGCCAGGCCACTTCGGCGAACATCATGTACGCCTCGCGCGGCCTGCTCAGCGTCCTGCTGGTCTGGGTCATCGGCCACTGGTTCGCCAACCGCGAGCAGCACCTCGGCGCGGCGGTGCTGCGCGGGCGCCTCGCCGGCGCGCTGCTGATGATGAGCGCAATCGTGCTCGTGGTCTGGAAGTGAGCCCGCCTACAGGTAGGGCTCGATCGGCAGCTTGCCGTTCCAGGCGCAGATGAACATCGTGCCCGGCTTGACCGGGCTGGGCGAGGTCTGCACCCGGCCGCCGGCCGCCTCGACCAGCAAAACGCCGGCGGCAATGTCCCAAAGGCTGATCTGCTCCTCGACGTAGGCGTCCAGGCGGCCGCTGGCGATGTAGGCCAGGGCCAGGGCGGCGCTGCCGAGCATGCGCGTCTTGCGCACCTCGTAGGCAATGCGCTTGTAGCGCTCGAAGCCGGCGTCGAGGGCGGACTTGCTCTTCGAGAAGCCGACGGTGACCACCGCCTCCGCCATGGTGGCGCGGTCGCTGACGGCGATGGGCTTGCCGTTGAGCAGCGGCACGCCGCCTTTGACCACCGACCAAGTCTCGTCCTGCATCGGGTCGTGGATGACGCCCAGCAGGATCTCTTTGGTGTGGCGGTCGCGCGCGGCGATGGAGACGCAGAAGTGCGGGATGCCGAAGAAGAAGTTCACGGTGCCGTCGATCGGGTCGACGATCCACTCGATGTCGCCGTCACCGCCAAGGTCGCCCTCCTCCTCGCCGAGGATGGCGTGGTCGGGGTGGTGGCTGAGGATGAGGTCGGAGATGAGCTTCTGGCTGCGGACGTCGAGCTCGAGCTTGATGTCGTGCCGGTGCATCTCGTTGACGGTGAGTTCGGAACCGAAGTGGGTCTTGATGAACTGGCCGGCCTGGGTGGCGGCGTCGAGGGCGATGGCGAGAAGGTCGTGCACGGTGGAGGAGGGCTTCAGCCCGGGTTGGAGGGGGATTTCAAGGCGGCGCGCGGCGCGATGAACGCGATCAGCTCGCGGGCCAGGTCCGCCTTGGACTGGCGCGGCAGGGGGAGGGACTGCCCGTCAGGAAGGCAGAGGGTGACCGCGTTTTCCGCGCTGTCAAACCCGATGCCCGGCTGGCTGACGTCGTTGGCAATGACCAGGTCGCAGCCCTTGCGCAGGCGCTTGCCGTGGGCGTGTTCGAGCAGGCGCTCGGTCTCGGCGGCAAAGCCGACCAGGTAGCCGCGGAAACCGAACAGGCCGCGCGCGGAGCCGAGAATGTCCTCCGTGGGTTCGAGCTGCAAAGTCAGCGCAGCGGCGGTTTTTTTCAGCTTCTGCCCGGCCGCGGCCACGGGCCGGTAGTCGGCGACCGCGGCGGCGAAGATGGCGGCGTCCTGGCCGGCCAGG
Source organism: uncultured Prosthecobacter sp. (assembly GCA_964472185.1). GTDB lineage: Bacteria > Verrucomicrobiota > Verrucomicrobiia > Verrucomicrobiales > Verrucomicrobiaceae > Prosthecobacter. The sequence goes on along the minus strand of CAYYJK010000042.1, from coordinate 16,174 downwards.
CGGTCGCGCACGGCCTCGAACATCTCGCGGGCGGTCTCCACGCAGACCCGGGCCACCCCCGCCGGCGCGGGCAGGGCCACCGGCCCGGAAATCAGCGTCACCGCGTGCCCGGCCGCCTGCGCGGCCTCGGCCAGGGCGTAGCCCATCCGGCCGGAGGAGCGGTTGCTCAGGTAGCGCACCGGATCGAGCGGTTCGCGCGTGGGGCCGGCGGTGATCAGCAGCTTCATCTCAGACCGCGCTGCGCGCCAGGATGCGTTCCGCCGCGGCGACAATCGCCTCGACCGGCGCCAGGCGGCCGACGCCCTCGTAGCCGCAGGCCAGCAGGCCCTCGGCGGGTTCGACCCACTGCACGCCCCAGCCGGTGAGGGTGTCGACGTTGCGCCGGGTCGCCGGGTGCTGCCACATCTTGCCGTTCATCGCCGGCGCCACCAGCACCGGCGCGCGCGTCGCCAGGGCGATCGCCGTCAGGGCGTCGTGGGCGAAACCGTTCGCCATCGCCGCCAGCACGTTGGCGGAGGCGGGCGCAATCAGCAGCAGGTCCGCCGCGTCGGCCAGCTCGATGTGGCCGGGCTGCCAGCCCTCCTTTTCGGCGAACAGGTCGGTCACCACCGGCCGGCGCGACAGGGTGGCCAGGGTCAGCGGCGTGACGAACTCCTGCGCCCCGCGGGTGAGCACGCAGGTCACCTCGTGGCCGGCCTTGGTCAGCTGGCTGGCGAGGTCGGCCGCCTTGAAAGCGGCGATGGAACCGGTGACACCGAGAACGATGCGGGGCATGGCCACCGGTAGCCCGGCCCGGGCCGGCATGCAATCCCCGCCTCCTTTTCCGTGCAATCGGCCGGCGGCGGCGCTACAAGCCGGGCATGAGTCTGCTGAAACGCTTCGAAGTCTGGCTGCTGCTGCTCCTCAGCCTGGGGGCCGCGTTCTGGGTGCTGAGCCGCGGGCAGCCGGCCGGCGAAGACTTCAACGCCGAGGCCCTCGCCGCCGACGCACCGGCCGAGCCCACCCTGGTCATCCGCCGCTGCACGCTCGAGCGCGACTACGGCAACGCCCGGCTTGACCTCGAGCTGCGCTACCGCAACGCCAGCCCGCGGCCGCTGATCCTGCAACCGCCGGACGTGCGCCTGCTCACCGCCGAGGGCCGGGAGGTGCCGCTGTTCGTCCTGCCGGCCGAAAAACCGCCGCAGGTGCCGGCGCAGACCGCCCAGGACGTGCGCCTGCGCTACTGGCTCGACACGCAGCAGCTGCAGGGTCGCCTGACCCTGGAGATCCGCGGCGCCCGGGCGGAGGTCAAGGGCGCGGCGCCGTTCGCGCTGGACCGCCTGGAGAACCGCAAACCGCAGAGCTGGACCGGGCCGATCCCCTGATCCGGGGCTTTCCGCTTGACGGACTAGACCGATCAGTCTAGCCGTGGCGGCGTGAACGACCGCACCACCAAGGAACGCATCCTCGACGCCGCCGAAGGGCTGATGCTCGAGAAGAGCTTCCATGCCGTCGGCCTCACCGAGATCCTGGCGGCGGTGAAGGTGCCGAAGGGCTCGTTCTACCACCATTTCGGCTCCAAGGAGCAGTTCGGCGTCGAACTGCTCCAGCACTACGTCGCCGACGCCACGGCCTACAAGACGCGCCTGCTGCTGTCACCCGCTCCGGAGCCGGACCCGCTGCAGCGGCTGCTGACCTACCTGGAGACGACCATCGGCAAGGCCCTGGAATCCCGGGGCAAATGCCCCTGCTTGGTGGTCAAGCTGGCCAGCGAGGTGGCGGATTTCAGCGAGCCGATGCGCGAGGTGCTGGCGCAGGGCACCCGTGACTGGTGCGGCATCTTCGAGCAGGTGCTGCGCGAGGGCCAGGCCCGGGGCAGCATCGAAGCCCGGATCGACCCGGCCGCGCTGGCGCCGGTCATCCAGGACCTGTGGACCGGCGCCCTGCAGCGCGCCGCCGTCACGCGCACCGTCACGCCCCTGCGCGACGCCCTGCGCTACCTCAAGGGCGTGCTGACACCGGCCACCGCCTGAGGTTTTCCATCCGCAACCGACCGATCGGTCCAACCCAACCCACCCATGAGCACGCCCATCCAAGCCTTCGCCGCCTTCGGACCCAAGCAGCCGCTGCAGGCCTTCGAATACACCCCCGGCCCGCTCGGCGACGAGCAGGTCGAGATCGCCGTCGAGTCCTGCGGCATCTGCCACAGCGACCTGTCCATGCTCGACAACGACTGGGGCATCTCCAGCTACCCGCTCGTCCCCGGCCACGAGGTGGTCGGCAGGGTCGTCGCCCTCGGCGCCCACACCAAGCGCCTGAAGCTGGGCGACCGCGTCGGCCTGGGCTGGTACTCCGGCAGCTGCGGCGCCTGCCCGCAGTGCCTGTCCGGCCGGCAGAACCTCTGCCCGGCCGCGGAGGGCACCATCGTCGGCCGTCACGGCGGCTTTGCCAGCCGCGTCCGCGCCCACTGGACCTGGGCCGCGCCGATCCCGGACGCGCTGGATGCCGCCTCCGCCGGCCCGCTGTTCTGCGGCGGCATCACCGTCTTCAACCCGATCGTGCAGGCGGGCGTGCAACCGACCGACCGGGTCGGCGTCATTGGCATCGGCGGACTCGGCCACCTGGCGCTGAAGTTCCTGCGCGCCTGGGGCTGCGAGGTGGTCGCCTTCACCAGCAGCGAGGCCAAGCGCAGCGAAGCCCTGCAGCTGGGCGCGCACCGGACGCTCAGCTCGCGCGACGCCGGCGAACTCAAGGCCGCGCGCGGCAGCTTCGACTTCATCCTCAACACCACCAACGTCGGCCTCGACTGGAACGCCTACGTAGCCGCGCTCAAACCCGGCGGCCGGCTGCACACCGTCGGCGCCGTGCTGGAGCCCCTGGACCTCGCCGCCTTCCCGCTCATCTCCGGGCAGAAATCCGTCTCCGGCTCGCCGCTCGGCAGCCCGGCCACGGTCGACACCATGCTGGAGTTCAGCGCCCGCCACGGCATCGCCCCCGTCACCGAAACCTTCCCGCTGTCGCGCGTCAACGACGCGCTGGAGCACCTGCGCGCCGGCAAGGCGCGCTACCGCATCGTCCTGCGCAACGACCTCGCCGCCTGACCCCTTCCCCATGAACCACCACGCCCCGCTCTTCACCCCCGTCCAAATCGGCGCCCTGGCGCTGCCGAACCGCATCCTCATGGCGCCGCTCACCCGCTGCCGCGCGGATGGCGACCACGTGCCAACCGACCTCATGGTCACCTACTACGCCCAGCGCGCCAGCGCCGGCCTGATCATCGCCGAAGCGACCATGGTCATGGAGGGCCACTCCGCCTTCGGCGGCCTGGAGCCGGGCATCTACTCGGCGGCGCAGGTGGCGGCCTGGAAGAAGGTCACCGACGCCGTCCACGCCCGCGGCGGCCGCATCGTCCTGCAGCTCTGGCACGGCGGGCGCGCCTGCCACCCGCTGCTCAACGGCGGCGCCCAGCCGGTCGCCCCCAGCGCGCTGGCCATCCGCAATCACGAGATCCACACGCCGGAGGGCAAAAAACCCTACGTGGTGCCGCGCGAGCTGCGCGACGACGAGCTGCCGGGCATCGTCGAAGGCTTCCGCCTGGCGGCGGTCAACGCCCAGGCGGCCGGCTTTGACGGCGTCGAACTGCACGCCGCCAACGGCTACCTGCTCGACGAGTTCCTGCGCGACGGCACCAACCGGCGCAGCGGCCCCTACGGCGGCTCCATCGAGAACCGCGCCCGCCTGCTGCTCGAAGTCACCGACGCCGTCGCCGGCGTCTGGGGCACCGGCCGGGTCGGCGTCCGCATCTCGCCGCTGACAGGCTTCAACGACATGCTCGACAGCGACCCCGTCGCCCTCACCCGCCATGTCGCCGAGCAGCTGCAGGCTCGCCGCATCGGCTTCCTGCACCTGGTGCGCGGCGACTTGTACGGCGTCCAGCAGGGCGATGTGCTGACCCCGGCCCGCGAGGCCTTCCACGGCGCGCTGATCAGCAACCTCGACTACAGCGCCGCCGAGGCCGCGGCGGCGATCACGGCGGGCACCGTCGATGCCATCGCCTTCGGCCGCGCCTACATCAGCAACCCGGACCTGGTCGAGCGCCTGCGCATCGACGCCCCGCTGGCGGAGGCCGATCCGAACACGTTCTACGTGCCCGGCGCCAAGGGCTACACCGACTATCCGGCTCTGAACGCTGCCTGAGCCCATGGACGCCCTCACCACCGTCCGCGCCGTCTACCACGCCATGCGCGCCGGCGATGACGCCGCCTTCATCGCGCTCTGCCGGCCGGACCTGGTCTGGCAGCAGAGCTCCGGTTTCCCGGGCGGCGCCACCTGGCACGGACCGCAGGCGGTGATCGAGCACGTGTTCCGCGCCAACGCCCGCCGCTGGCAGGGCTTCGCCTTCACCGAAGACGAAGCCTTTGCCAGTGCCGCGGGCGACCGCGTGGTGGTGCTCGGCCATTACCGCGGCACGGCCCCCGCCACCGGCAAGTCCATGCACGCCGCCGTGGCCCACGTCTACGACCTGCAGGAGGGGCGGATCGCGCGCTTCCGCATGTTCGCCGACACCCAGCCGATGTGGCAGGCCCTGGCGGCGGACTGAAAAAGCTGATCGGGCCCAAAAACAGGCTTGCCTGAATTTGGATTACACCTGTAATCTACCGATTACATCTGTAATTCAAAAAATGCCGCGCCCCCAGCCTGCCGCCCCGAAGATTTCCGACGCCGAATGGACCGTCATGAAGGTCTTCTGGGCGCTCGGCGCCGGCACCGTCGCCGAGGTGGTGCGCGAGCTGGAGGGCCGGCTGCACTGGAAACCGCGCACGGTGCAGACCCTGGTGCGCCGACTGGCCGGCAAGGGCGCGCTGAGCGTGGAGACGGTCGGCCGGGAATTCCGCTACCGCCCGGCCGTGCGCCAGGAGCAGTGCCAGATCGAGGAGAGCCGGAGTTTCCTGGAGCGGGTTTTCAACGGCCGGCTGACCCCCTTCGTCGCCGGCCTGGTGGAACGCCGGGAGGTGTCGCCCGACGAGCTCGCGGCCCTGCGCGCCATGCTCGACCAGGCGGAGGCCGGTCTCAAAAAATAGCGCGCCATGGATGCCGCCGCCGACACGCTCCTGCACTGGCTGATGCGCACCTCGCTGGAGGCCAGTCTGCTGATCGCGGCGGTATTCGGCCTGCGCGCCCTGCTCGGCCGCCGGCTCAGCCCGGCCTGGCGGATCGCCCTCTGGCTGCTGGTGGGCGCCAAGCTGCTGCTGCCGGCCTGCATTCCCGCCGGCTTTGGCCTGGGCGCCTGGACACTGCTCCCGGCACCGCCCGTCGAGGTCAGCCCGACTCCCGCCAGTCCGGCGGTGCTCGACCTGTCGACCGCTTACCGGTCAGACGGGATTCCGGAGGCCGCGTGGCGGTTCTCGCCCGAAGCCGCCCTGCTTGGCTTCTGGCTGACCGGAGCCGGCACCGTGCTGGCCGCGGCCCTGCGGCGCCAGCGCCGTTTCAACGCCTTGCTGGCGCAGCGGCCGCGGGCCCGCACGCCCGAACTGCTCGCCCTGGTGGCGCGCCTGGCCGCCCAAGCCGGCGTGACGCAGCCGGTGGGCGTGGTGCTGATGCCCGCAGGCACCACCCCGGCCGTAGTCGGCCTGCGCGCCCCGCAGCTGCTGCTGCCGGCGGACTGGGCCGAGCGCCTGGATGCAGCGAGCCTGCGCCATGTCGTCCTGCACGAATTGCAGCACGTGCATCACCGCGACCTGCTGTGGAACTGGCTCGCCCTCGGCGTGCAGGCCCTGCACTGGTTCAACCCGCTGGTCTGGCTGGCCGCCGCCGGCTTCCAGGCCGACCGTGAGTTGCGCGGCGATGCCGGAGCACTGGCGAAACTGCCCGCCCGCGAACGCCTCGACTACGGACGCACGCTGCTGCGCATCCAGGCCAGTTTTCTCGCACCCCCGGCCACTGCAGGGCTGGCCCCGTGCGTGCGCCACCACCCCGCCCTGCGCCAACGCCTCACCATGATCGCCACTCCGACTCCCCGCCAACCCTGGCTCCAGGCCCTGCTGCTGCTCACCCTGGGCGTCCTCGCCAGCTGCGCCTTCAGCACCGCCCGCGCCGAGGAACCGCGGCGAGACCCGGGCCGGCCACGCGACGGCGACGTCGCCCGCACCGGTCCCCGGGACGGTGACCAACCCAAGACCGGGCCGCGCGATGGCGACCAGCCGCGCTCCGGCCCGCGTGACGGCGACCAGCCCAAGACCGGCCCACGTGACGGCGACCAGCCGCGCACCGGGCCCCGGGACGGTGACCAACCCAAGACCGGCCCCCGCGATGGCGACCAGCCGCACACCGGGCCGCGGGAAAGCGATGCCCCGGGCCGCCGCCCCGAAGCCGCCGCCAAGCCCGGCCGCCCCGCTGAAGCCGCACCGGCAGCCGGCGGCGAAGTACTGACCCTGCAGGTCCAGCGCGGCGGAGACGTGGTCAGGATCGGCCGCGACCGCGTGCCGATGAACCGCCTGCGCGGTTACCTGCAGGGTCATCTGCCCGAGCATCCCGGCGCGCGCGTCGAAATCCGCGGCGACCGCAACGTCCCGCAGCAGACTCTGCACGCCGTCCTCGACGCTGTGCGCGACAACGGCGCCAGGAACGCCGTGATCCTGACGGAGTAACCCCCGCCACCGCAACGCCCATGACCCGCGCCCTTCTGTGCCTCGGCCTGGCGCTGAGCGCGCCGGCCGCCACACCAGACGCCGCGCGCACGTCCCTGGTCAAAGCCGTCGCCTTCTACCGCGCCAAGGCGGCCAGCCACGGCGGCTACGTCTACCGTTACAGCGCCGATTTCACCCTGCGCGAAGCGGAGGGCATCCCGGGACCGGACACGGTCTGGATCCAGCCGCCGGGCACGCCGGCGGTCGGCCTGGCGATGCTCGACGCCTACGAGGCCACCCGGGATCCCGCCTGCCTGCAGGGAGCGGTCGACGCCGCGCGCTGCCTGGCGCGCACCCAGCTCGCCTCCGGCGGCTGGGACTATGCCGGGCACTTCGACCCCGGGCAGCGCGCGCAGTGGCTGTACCGGCGCGACGCGGACGGCCGGCTGCTCGACCACTCCCGAGCACCGCGCACCGAGGCCGGCTGGCACCACTGGCGCCAGCACCGGCACAAGAACAACTACGCGACCTACGATGACGACGTCACCCAGGCCGCCACGCGCCTGCTCCTGCGCACCGACCACGCGCTGGGGGGCAGGGATGCCGAGATTCGCGAAGCCGCGGATTTCGCCGTGGCGACGATCCTGGCGACGCAGTATCCGGCCGGCGGCTGGAGCGCCCACTTCGACGCCCATCCGAACGCGCCCGCCCCGGCGGCGATGTATCCGCTGCAGGCCGGCAACTACCCGGCCGACTGGCCGCGCCGCTGGCCGAAGGACTTCACCGGCTGCTACGTGCTCAACGACAACACGCACGCCACGCTGATGGAGACCCTGCTGCTCGCCGGGAAACTGCGCGGCGACCCGAAATGCCTCGAAGCCGCCCGGCGTGCCGGCGATTTCCTGCTGCTGGCCCAGATGCCCGCGCCGCAACCGGCTTGGGCGCAGCAGTACAACGCCGCCATGCAGCCGGTGTGGAGCCGCGCCTTCGAACCGCCGGCGATCAGCGGGCGCGAGAGCCAGGCGGCGATGTGGTCGCTGCTCAAGCTCAGTGCCGCCACCGGCGACAAAAAGTATCTCGCGCCGGTCGCCAAGGCCCTCGCCTACCTGCGCACCGTGCTCCTGCCCGGCAACAAGCTGGCGCGCTTCTACGAGCTGCAGACCGACAAGCCGCTGTATTTCGAGCGCGGCCCCGGCGGCAAGGGCTTCGAACTGACCTATTCCGACCAGAAGGCCTCGTCCAACTACGGCTGGGTCTGGGACAGCGAACTGGACGCCCTCCAGGCCGCGGGCAGCCGGATCGCGCGCGGCGAGCCGCCCGTGTTTCCGCGCACGGAGAAGGAACGCTGGGCCTCGCCGCCCGGCGACCGCGACATCGAGATCCTTCTGGCCGAGCAGCGGCCCGACGGCGCCTGGGCCGTCACCGGTCCGGAACGCGGCGTCATGCGCGATGCCGGAGGCAAAAAGACCCAGCCCGCCGGCGGGGTGATCTACAGCCTGGATTTTGTCCAGAACGTGCGCGCGCTGAGCGCCTGGCTGAAGCTGCGCGCGCGGCACTGAGCCGGCTCAGGCGAGGCCGCGTTCGCGCAGCGCCGCCAGCGTCCAGTCGTACTCGCGGACAAGCTGGTCGACGACGTCGCCGGTGCGCAGTTCGGCGGGCAGCACTTCCCAAGTGTAGGTCTCCATCTCGAGGTGCTGGCACTTGCCCGGGTCGAGCGCCAGCCAGTCCATGGCGCCGAGCAGGTGGTCGACCGTGCTGTCGAAGCCGTGGCCCGGGCGGGCGTGCAGCGGGATGTGGAAATGGACGCGCCATTCCTCGCCGAGGTCCTGCGGATGGGCGCGGGCGAACTGCAGCGCCTCGGGCAGGTCGGGAAAGCGGCGCAGCGGCAGCGTCGGGCCGTGGCTGGCGACGACCTGGTGAAAATACACCGGCTCGTCGAAGGCCTGCAGGCGCTCGATCATCTCGGCGGTGGGCTTGAGTTTGAGCGCGGAGCTGAAGTGCAGCTTGCTCAGGCGGATGCCGGCGCCGGTGAGGCGGGCCAGCGCGCGCTTGGGGGTCTCGTACTCGATGGCCAGATGGCAGGTGTCGTAGTTGAGACCGATGAACTTGAAGAAGTCCTTGTCCTGCGGATGCCGGTCGTAGTACAGGCCGAAGAACTTCAGGGTCTCGCCGCTGGTTTCAAACAGGCCGAGCGGCTCCGGCTCGAGGCCGAGGTGCAGGTCGTGGCCGGTGCGCTCGGCGAGGCGCTCGATGTGCTCGCGGCAGAGACGCAGGTTCGTGAAGATCGCCTGCAACTCGTCGGCGCCGATGCCGAAGGTCTTGTGCGAGCCGGGCAGCGTGCTGACGCTGCCGGGCACGCCGGGCGGCAGCAGCCCGGCCAGCAGGTCGAACAGCAGGTTGGTGTACTCCAGCCGCGCCGGCGAGGTCCAGTCGGGCTTGAACACCTGCTCCTTGACCCGGGTGCCGTGGAAAGCGCCGTAGGGAAAGCCGTTGATGGTGAAGACGTAGCAGCCGTTGGCGGCGAGCCAGTCCTTGAACTCGGCCAGGCGGCCGGGGGCGTTCAGCTCGCGCGCCGCCTGCTCGCTCAAGCGCAGGCCGATGCCGTAAGGCCGGCCGCCGGCGACGCGGTCCTTGACGCGCAGGGTCGACTCGCGCAGGCCGCGCCAGGTCTCCTCCCAGCTTTCGCCGCGGTGGATGTTGGTGCAGTAGCCGAGGTGGAGGCCGTGGTTGAGAAGCATGGCGCAGCGTGCCGAGCGGGGCGCGGCCCGTCAATGGCCGGGCGCGTCGAGACCGGCGAGTTTGCGCGCGTGGGCGAGGGTGTCGATCTCGTCGGCGGTCTTGTCGCGGCGAAGCGCGTGGATGCGCGGAAAGCGCAGGGCCAGGCCGCTGTCGTGACGCGCACTGGGCTGGATCGAATCGAAGGCGACTTCCAGCACGGTGTCGGGCACCACCGTGCGCACGCGGCCCTTTTGCGAAAGCGTCTGCTGCTCGAAATGCGCGGTCAGCTCCTCGATCTCGGCGTCGGTCAGGCCGGAGTAGGCCTTGCCGAGCACGCGCAGCGCGCCCTGCTCATCGCGCACGGCGAAGGTGTAGTCGCTGAGCACGTGGCTGCGCTTGCCGTGGCCCTGCTCGGCCTTGACCACGACCACGTCGAGGGTGGCCAGGGCCTTCTTCAGCTTGAGCCAGGCCTTGCCGCGCCGGCCCGGCGCATAGGGGCTGGCCGGATCCTTGGCGATCAGGCCCTCGTTGCCGCGCCGGCGGGCGGCCAGGAAGGCGGCCTCGACATCCTCCGCCGACGCCGCCCGGCCGACGGCAATGCGCTCGAGACCCTCGGGCAGCGCCAGGGCCTCCAGGGCCGCGCGGCGCTCGGCCAGCGGCCGGCCCAGCAAGGATCGGCCGTCCTGCCAGAGCAGGTCAAAGACCACGCAGCGCACCTGGATGTCGCTGGGCAGAAACAGGTCGCTCTGGTCGCGGCGGCCCAGCCGTTTCTGCAGGTCGAAAAACGACAGCCTGCGGTCGGCGCTGTGCGCGATGATCTCGCCGTCGAGGATGACCTCCGCCGTCAGGCCGGCAGCGGCGCGGAGCAGTTCCGGAAACTGGGCGCCCACGGGCTTGAGGTCGCGGGTAAAGATCTCGACGACGCCGGCGCCGGCGTGCAGCTGGGCGCGGATGCCATCGTACTTGTCCTCCAGCCAGACGGCGCCGCCGTGGCCGAGCCGCTCCCAGATGGCGGCGGCGTCGGGCTCGGGCGAAGCCAGCATGACCTTGACCGGCACGCGCAGGCGCGGCTGCGCCTCGCCCAGACGGCCGGCGCGCGCCAGCACCGCGGCGCGGCCGAGGTCGCCGCCGAGCATGGCCGCCTCGCGCACCGCCTCGGCGGGCTGGCTGAAGGCGGCGGCCACCGCCTCCTCGATCAGGCCCTCCTTCGACCCCATGCGCAGCTCGCCGGTGATCAGGCGCACCAGCCAGGAGCCGGTCAGCGCCGGCAGGGAGGCGAGCCGCTCGCGCAGCAGGCGCGTCCTGGCCTGCGGCCCCGGCGCCGCGCGCAGGGCGCGGAAGCCGGCCTCCATGCCGGCCAAGTCGAAGGCCTCGTCAGCGGCGGTCCCGGGGCGCTGGCCGAGCGCCAGGAAGGCGGTGCGGCCGGCGTCGGCCTGGCTGCGCGCCAGGGCGCGAAACTCGGCCTCGGCGAGCCCGGACACCTCCTGCAGGGCGCGGCGCAGCACGGCCCAGCCGACCTGCAGCGGCGCTTCGCCGGCACCGGGATCGAAGATCTGGCCGGCGCAGTAGCGGACGGCCCGCGCCAGATCGTCGTCAGACGCGAGCCCGCGCAGGTAGTCGGCCAGCAGCGCCACCTTGCGCAGGCGCGCAGGCTCGGCGGCGGCCTGCGCGCAGGCGGTCGCCCAGCGGCGGCTGCTGGCCGGGGCGGCCGGAACCTCGACCGCCGGGGCCGGGGCCGCCGGCGGCGGAGCCGGGACCGCCAGGCCCAGTCCGAGCTCGAGTTGGTCGGCCTGTTCCAGGGTCCAGGCCTCATAGCCGCGCGCCCGCAAGTCGGCGGCGAAGGCCTGGGTGTGGCCGTGCACCAAGTAGACGCGCCGCGGCCCGACGCTGGCGACCGTTTCCAGCAGCTCCGGGTAGTCGGCGTGGTCGCTGAGCGGAAACACCTCGTCGACCTGGTAGCGGTAGCGGGCGCCGGGCTGCAGGGCCCAGCCGCTGAGCATGGCGGTGCGGCAGACCTTCAGCCGGCGCAGGGCCAGGCTGCGCGCGCTGCCGGGCGGAAACAGCAGGACATGGCCGCGCGCCGCCGCGGGCTCGAAGCGCTGGTACCGGGGCAGCAGCCCGAGGTGGCCGGCCAGCGCCTCGGTCATCTCCAGGACCGACGGATGCAGCATGACCGGATGCCCGGCACCGGCGAGGGCGCAGAGGATTTCCTGGGCCTTGCCGAGCGAATAGCCGAGCAGCACGGGGATGCCGCCGTCGTCAAGGGTTTCCTGGACCCACCTGAGAACGGCGGCAAGCGTGGCCGCGGCCGGCGGGAACCGGTACTGGGGCAGGCCGAAGGTGGTTTCCAGGATCAGCGTGTCGGCCGGCGCCAACTCGCAGCGCTCGGAACTCAGGCCCTGGCGCAGCTTGAAATCGCCCGTGTACAGCAGGGTGGCGCCGTCGCTCAGGCGGGTCAGGTGCAGCATGGCCGAGCCGGGGATGTGGCCGGCGGGCAGCAGGCGCAGCCGCCAGCCCTGCCAGTCCAGATCCTGGCGCAGCGGCAGGGGCCGGAAGCAGGCGGCGGCGCTGCGCCCGTAGCGGGCGGTCATCAGGGTGTGCGTGAGCTCGGAGCAGAAGGTCAGCCGGTGGCGGGCGACGTGGTCGCTGTGGGCGTGCGAAATGAAGGCGCACTCGGCTGCCGCGGGCGGATCCAGCCACAGGCCGGCCTCCGGCAGGTGAATGCCGCGGCGGTGGACGACCTGGATCAGGGGAGGAGGCACGGGCTGGAATTACGCCCGCGGCGGCCGGCAGGTCCAACTTGGACTTTGAACTTTGGGCGGAGAACGGCATCGTGCCGCCCCCATGCTCCCCGTCCCCGAACAACTGGAACTCCTGAAACGCGGCACCGTCACGATTCACAGCGAGAAGGAACTCGCCGCGAAGCTGGCCCGCGGCAAGCCGCTGCGCATCAAGCTGGGCGTGGACCCGACCTCGCCGGACATCCACCTGGGCCACGCCGTGGCCCTGCGCAAGCTGCGCCAGTTCCAGGACCTCGGCCACCAGATCGTCCTCATCATCGGCGACTTCACCGCGATGATCGGCGACCCCAGCGGCCGCTCGACCACGCGGCCGCCGCTGACCTACGACGAGGTGATGGCCAACGCCAAGACCTACACCGACCAGGCCTTCCTGGTGCTCGACCAGGCGAAGACCGAGGTCGTGTTCAACGGCACCTGGTTCAAGGCGATGCCGTTCATGGAGGTGATCAAGCTCAACGCCCGCGTCACCCTCCAGCAGATGCTGCAGCGCGAGGACTTCAAGAACCGCGTCGCCAACGGCACCGAGGTGCGCCTGCACGAGATCCAGTACCCGATCATGCAGGGCTGGGACAGCGTCGTCGTCCGGGCCGACGTCGAGATCGGCGGCAGCGACCAGCTCTTCAACATCCTGGTCGGCCGCGACCTGCAGAAGGAGGAGGGCCTGGAGCCGCAGGTGTGCATGACCCTGCCGCTGCTTGAGGGCCTCGACGGCGTCAAAAAGATGTCCAAGAGCCTCGGCAACTACGTCGGCCTCACCGACGCGCCCAAGGACATGTTCGGCAAGCTCATGAGCATCCCGGACGAGCTGATGGCGAAGTACTACCTGCTCGTGCTCGGCGAGGCGATGGACGCCGCGCTGCACCCGATGGAGGCCAAGAAGCAGCTCGCCGGCAAGTGCGTCG
>CAYYJK010000042.1:0-3048 GCA_964472185.1 uncultured Prosthecobacter sp. | reverse complement strand
CTGCGCTTCAACGCCACCTCGTCGTTCACCAGCACCAACGACCTCGGCCCGCTGACGGTCAACCGGCTGACGCTGAGCAGCACGGGCAACAACACCCTGACCCTGGCCGCCGCGAACGCTGCGAACACGCTGACCTTCGACGGCGCCAGCCCGACGCTTGACGTCACCGGCACAACCCGCTTCACCGGCCTGCTCGCCGGCGCGGCGACGATCACCAAGACCGGCGCGGGCACCTTCATCCTCGACAGCAACAGCAGCGCCTTCACCGGCACCATTGTCATCGACGGCGGACGCTTTGCGCACTGGGCGGGCAATTCGCAGACCGCGCCGCCGACCCACGCCTACAACCCGGCGGCGATCATCGTGAACAACGGCGGCACCTACCAGTTCGGCAACGCCGGCATCGGCACGCCGACCCTGCCGGCGACCACCTACGTCACCGTCAACTCGGGCGGCAAGGTCAGCTGGCAGGAATCGCGCGCCTTCGGCGGTTTCCAGCTCAACGGCGGCACGATCGAGCTGACCGGCGGCACGGCCACGGCCAACGGCGCCAGCGCGCAGACCTGGACGCACGGCACCCTGGCCGGCAACGCCCTCATCGGCACCGCCTACAGCCTGGCCGGCAGCGCGGCCGTCGTCAAAACCACCGGCGGCACCCTGACGCTCAGCGGCGCGGTGTCGGTCACCAGCAGCGGCGGTCTGAAGATCCAGGAGGGCACGGTGGTGCTGCCACACGCGCTCAACCTCGGCACCGCCCCCCTCACCTTTGGCGAGAGCGGCAAGACCGGCACGCTGGAATACCAGGGCGCCAGCGCCGCGCGCGCCGGCAACCTGGTGCGCCAGGCCGGCGGCACCGGCGTGGTGCGGGTGACGCAGGCCTCGACGATCCTGGCCCTGTCGGGCGCGAACTCCGGCTCGGGCACCCTGGTCAAGGCCGGCGCGGGCACCCTGCACCTGACCGGCAGTCTCGGGGCGGGCGGCAACACCCAGGTGCAGGAAGGCACCTTGCGGGTCAACGCCGGGCTCGCCTCCGGCGCCTTCCTGGTCGACCCCGGTGCGACGCTGGCGGTGAACGCCGGCAGCGGCGCCACCAGCTTCAGCGTGCCAACCCTGCTGCTCAGCGACCCAACCTCCGTGCTGCGGCTCGATCTCGACACGGCCGTGCGGCCCGCGCAGGCCCTGGTCAGCGTGCGCAATCCGGACGGCCTCATCCTCGGCGAATCCGCCGTGCTGCAGGTGGGCAACGCCCAGGCCTTCGCCCCCGGCAGCTACGTCCTCATCGACTACGACGGCTGGGCGATCGAGTCCGGCTTCGAACTGCGGCTGGCCGGGCGCACCACGGGCAGCCTGATTTACGACACCGAGAATACGCGTCTGCTGCTCGACGTCACCGGCACCGACAGCGTCCAGTGGACCGGCGCAGCCGGGGGCGTGTGGGACCGCGGCAGCGCCGCCGGCGTGGGCGGCACGGCCAACTGGCGGCTGGCCGCCGCAGGCACGGCCACCAACTACATCGACACCGACACGGTGCGCTTCGACGACACGGCGACCGGGTTCAGTGTCCAGCTCGACGGGTCGCTGGCGCCGCAGGCGCTGACGGTGCAGGCCGAGGCCGACTACGTGTTCGCCGGCCCGGGCCGGCTCACCGGCACGACCGGTCTGGCCAAGTCCGGCGGCGGCGCACTCACCCTGGCCACGGACAACGACTACAGCGGCGGCACGAACGTCACCGGCGGCACGCTGCGGCTGGGCGACGGCGGCACGCGCGGCAGCCTGACCGGCGCGCTGAACCTGACCGGCAGCACGCTTGCCTTCAACCGCTCTGCGCCCTTCCTGTTCGACAACGTCCTGACCTTCAGCGGCACCAACACGCTGCGCCAGGAGGGCGCCGGCACGGCCCTGGTGGAATCCCGACTGACTCTGGGCGCGGGCACGCTGACGCTCGACAGCGCCGGTACGCTTGAGCTTGCCGGCCCCCTCAGCGGCACGGGCACCCTCCACAAGCACGGCAGCGGCGACGTCCTCCTGCTCGGCCTCGGTGGCAGCTTCACCGGCACGCTCAACATCCACGGCGGCAGGGTACAGCTGACCGACCGCGGCGCCGGCGGCGACCTCAACGCCGTCAGCATCCTGGTCCAGAACGGCGGCGCCTTCATCTTCGGCCCGGACGGCAATCCGGACCTGCCGTCGAACAGCTTCGTCACCGTCCGTGACGGCGGCCTGTTCGACCTCAAAACCGGCGAAACGTACGGGGGCATCATCCTCGACGGCGGCGAGTACCGCACCAGCGGCGGCAACGCCGGCGCCAGCACCACGGGCGAGACCAGCGTCGCCGGCAGCGTCGTCTATGACCTGCGCTCGGGCCTGGTCAGCACCGCCTTCACCGGCAGCGGCAACGGCGGCCTGCTCAACCAGTCCGGCGGCGGCGTGCTGCTCAAGCAGAGCGCCGGCACGGTGACGTTCGGCGCCGGGGTCAGCCTCGCCAGCTCCCTCACCATGCGGATCGAGGAAGGCATCCTGGCCATGACTCCGGCCTCGGTGCCCGCCACGGGCACGGCCGTGGTCAGCGGCGGCGCCTTGGCCGGCCTGCAGCTCGGCGGCGCCGCCACGGCCGGCACCCTGCGCATCGACGGCAGCGGCAGCGCCGCCAGCGCGCGCGCCCTCAGCCTCGCCGAAGGCGGCGGCACCATCGACATCGTGCAGACCGGCACGGTGCTCAGTTTCACCGGCGCGGTTTCCGGCAGCGGCCCGCTGGCCAAAACCGGCACAGGCACCCTGAACCTCTACGGCACGCTGAGCGGCACCGGCCTGACCGCGGTGCAGGAGGGCCTGCTGCGCCTGAAACCCGGCACCGCCGCCGGAAGCGTCGCCGTCGCCGCCGGAGCCACCCTGGCCCTGAATCAGGACAGCAGCCCGGGCACGCTCCACCTGCCCGCGCTGACCCTGGCCGACAGCGCGATCCTGCAGTTCGAGTTCAACACGCCCGCCCTGCCCGGCAGCCCCCTGCTGCAGGTCGGCACCACCGACGCCCTGAACGCGGCGGGCAGC
>CAYYJK010000041.1:14622-18406 GCA_964472185.1 uncultured Prosthecobacter sp. | reverse complement strand
CCTGCTGGCACGGCGGCTGGCCGAACGCGGCACGCGCTTCATCCAGCTCTACCACAAGGACTGGGATCACCATGGCGGCGTCAAAGACGGCGTGGCGCTCAAGGCTCTGGAGATCGACCGGGCCTGCATGGCGCTGATCACCGATTTGAAGCAGCGCGGCCTGCTCGACGACACCCTGGTCGTCTGGGCCGGTGAGTTCGGCCGCACGCCGATGTCGCAGGGCGGCAGCGGCCGCGACCACCACAACAAGGCCATGTCGGTCTGGCTGGCCGGCGCCGGCGTGCGCGGCGGCATCGTGCATGGCGCCACCGACGAGCTCGGCTACGCGGCGGTCGAAAACGTCGCCACCGTGCACGACCTGCACGCCACCATGCTGCACCAGCTCGGCATCCGCCACGACGCCTTCAGCTTCAAGTTCCAGGGCCTCGACGCCGGTGAGGCGGGCGTCGAAGGCGCCCGGGTCATCCGCGACATTCTTGCCTGATGCTTATGCCCTCGTCCCCTCCCGCCTGGCATCGCCGGCAGTTTGCCGCCGGGCTGGCCTGCCTGCTCGGCGCGCCGTGGGTGCGCGCGCAGAGCAAGAGCGCGCCCGCGTTTCACGGCAGCGTCATCGGCCACGGCACGCAGCGGTACCGGGTCGACAAGCTCTGGAGCCGTGCGGATCCGGCCAAACAGCCGGTGAAGGACTGCCACGAAATGGTGCAGGCCGGCGACGGCCGCCTGTTTTTGCTGACCAACCATCCGGCCAACAACGTGCTCGTCTACGCCACCGATGGCCGGCTGCTTGCCACCTGGACGCTCGGCCTGGCCGGCGCCCACGGCCTGACGCTGCATCGCGAGGCCGACGGCCGCGAGTTTCTCTACCTGACCGACCCCGGCAGCGGTCGCGTCGTGAAAACCACGCTCGAGGGCGGGATCGTGCTCGAGCTGCCGACGGCGGCGCAGTGCGGCGCTTACCAGGCCAGCGAGGAGTACCGCCCGACCGAAACCGCGGTGGCGCCCAACGGCGACATCTACGTGGCCGACGGATACGGCTCGCAGTTCATCCTGCGCTTTGACCGCGAGGGCCGGTTCATCGGCAAATTTGGCGGCAGAAGCACCCAGCCGGTCAATCCAGGCCGCTTCATGCAGGCGCACGGCATCGCGCTTGACACGCGCGGCGGCAGCCCGCTGCTGGTCGTCACCGAACGCGTGCGCAACGAGTTCAACTGGTTCACGCTCGACGGCCGGCATGTGCGCGGCGTCTACCTGCCCGGCGCCTACGTCAGCCGTCCGGTGATCCACGGCCGGCACTTGTACAGCGGCGTCTGCTTCGGCGCCAAGCCGGATGATTTCCGCATGTGGCAGGGGCGCGGCTTTGTCACCATCCTCGACGACCGCGACCGCGTGGTTTCCAATCCCGGCGGCCGGGCGCCGCGTTACGAGGCGGGGCGGCTGAAGCCGCTGCTCCAGGACCAGCCGGTCTTCCACAACTGCCACGACGTCTGCGTCGACGCGCAGGAAAACCTGTACGTCTGCCAGTGGAACAGCGGCGGCGTTTACCCCTTCAAGCTGCACCGCGAAGCATGAACGAGCCGGCCCTGCACCCCACCCGCCGCTACTTTCTCGGCCAGTGCACCGGCGTCTCGCTCGGCGCCCTGGCGCTGGAGTCGCTGCTCGGCCGCGCCGCCGCTGCGCCGGCGGCGGAGACGCCCGGCTTGCCCGGCCTGCCGCACCTGGCGCCGAAGGCGAAGCGCGTGATCTTCCTCACCCAGTCCGGCGGCCCGTCGCAGCTGGAGCTGTTCGACCACAAGCCGGGCCTGATGAAGTGGGCGGGCCGGGAACTGCCCGAATCCGTGCGGCGCGGCCAGCGGCTGACGACGATGACGGCGAATCAAAAGCAGCTGATCCTGCCCGGCATCACCCGCTTCGCCCGCCACGGCCGGAGCGGCGCCACGATCAGCGAGTGGCTGCCGCATCTGGGCAAGATCGCGGACGACCTGTGCTTCATCAAGTCGATGACCACGGACCAGATCAACCACGCGCCGGCGATGACGCAGTTCCTCACCGGCCACCAGCTGCCGGGCCGGCCGAGCCTGGGCGCCTGGGTGAGCTACGGGCTGGGCAGCCCGAACCGCAACCTGCCCGACTACCTGGTGCTGATCTCGAAGATGCAGCGACCGAGCGACCAGCCGCTGTACGACCACTACTGGGGCAGCGGCTTCCTGCCCTCGCGCTACCAGGGCGTCAAGCTGCGCAACGCCCGCGATCCGGTGCTCTACCTCAACGACCCGGACGGTCTGCCGCGGCACCTGCGCCGCGGCATGCTTGACGGCCTTGCCAAGCTGAACCAGAAGCGCTTCGAACAGACCCGGGATCCGGAGATCCTGACGCGCATCCGCCAGTATGAAATGGCCTACCGCATGCAGGCCAGCGTGCCCGAACTCACGGATCTGAGCGACGAGCCGGATTCCGTCTTCGAGCTGTACGGCCCCGATTCGCGCCGCCCGGGCAGCTATGCCGCCAACTGCATCCTCGCCCGTCGCCTGGCCGAGCGCGGGGTGCCCTTCATCCAGCTCTTCCATCCCGACTGGGATCACCACAGCCGGCTGCCGAGCTGGTGCACGGCGCGCTGCCGCGACACCGACCAACCCAGCGCGGCGCTGGTCAAGGATCTCAAGCAGCGCGGCCTGCTCGATGACACCCTGGTGATCTGGGGCGGCGAATTCGGCCGCGGCGTGGCCGGCCAGGGCAAGTGGGACAGTCCCGAAGCCGGGCGCGACCATCATCCGCGCTGCTTCACCGTCTGGATGGCCGGTGGCGGCGTCCGGCCCGGCCTGACGTACGGGGCCACCGACGAGTTCAGCTACAACGTCGCCGAGAATCCGGTGCACGTGCGCGACCTGCACGCGACCGTGATGCACCTGCTGGGGATCGACCACCAGCGCTTCACCTACCGCTTCCAGGGCCTCGACTTCCGCCTCACCGGCGTGGAGCCGGCGCGCGTGGTGCGCGACCTGCTGGGCTGACCCTCAGCGCCAGGCGAGCTCCTCGACCGCGCGGTTCCAGGGATGGTCCGCCAGATGGGTGCGCGTGGTGCAGGTGCCGCCGCGTTCGCCCAGCTGGAGCAGGGTCCAGCCCGTGGTCGACGTCTCCGGGTCCGCCACGTAGGAGGTGGCGGGCGTGTTGAGGATGTGGATGCCGGCGTGGCGCGCGCGGTCGCGGTGGTGAATGTGGCCGTGGATGTAGGCCTTGACCTGGGGACGGGCCGCCAGCACCTGCCAGAGCGGCTCGGAGTCCTCGAGGCCGCCCGGGAAATGCTTCGGGTCTCCGCCCAGGCGCGGGTTGTGATGGGCGAACACCAGCGCGGGCTGGTCCGGCTGAGCGTCGAGCGTGCGCGCCAGCCAGTCGAGCTGTTCGCGGCCGATGAGGCCGGGCGTCGTCATCGTCTGCTGCAGCGAGTCGAGCAGGATCAGATTCGCCCGGGCCAGCGGCACCAGGCTGACGTGACGCGAGGTCACCGCCGTGCCCGGCTGCAGGCCGAGAACCTCGTGGAACACCGCGCGTGCGTCGTGATTGCCCAGCGTCAGATGCACGGGCAGGCCGGCCTCGCGCAGCGGCGCCAGCAGCTTCACGAACGCCGCGTAGTCGCCGCGGCGGCCGTCGTGCAGCGCCAGATCGCCGTTGATGATCACCGCGGCCGGGCGCCGTTCCTGGCTCAGCAGGTCGGCCACCGTGGCCTGCAGGTTCCGGCGCACGCGGCTGTCGGCCTTCTGCTGGGCGCCGATGTGGGTGTCGTTGAGGA
>CAYYJK010000041.1:0-14522 GCA_964472185.1 uncultured Prosthecobacter sp. | reverse complement strand
TCCAGCGACGGCGTGAAGTGGGCGAGGAAGTCCGCCGGCCACAAGCGCGACTTCAACGACGTCTGCTTCTCGTCCGGCCGCTTCATCGCCGTTTGCAAGGCGCCGGATTCGGGCGCGGGCGCGAAAATCTGGGTGTCCGACGACTTGGGCAACAGCTGGAAGCCGCGGGACACGGACGCCGGCGGTGACACGATCGGCGTGGGCCTGCACGCGGTGGCCGGCAATGGCAGCGGCACGCTGATCGCCGTCGGCGGCAGCCTTGGCGGGCAGATGACCCGCTCCTGGGACAACGGCCAGACGTGGCACCGGGTCAGCAGCTTCTCCTCCCCTGCCCTCTATGCGGTCGGTTACGGCAAGGGCGTGTGGATTGCTGGCGGCAACAACCGTCTCATGCGCTCCACCGACGCCGGCGCCACCTGGACCGACCTGTCCACCAGCAAGGGCGCCCGCGACATCTGCTACGGCAACAACCGCTGGATGGTGGCGGACATGTGGAACAACAAACTTTACTGGGCCAGCAGCGGCAAACTGAACACCTGGACCGAGGTGACCAAGGCCGCGGGATCGGGCAGCGGCACGAGTTACTCCTGGGTTCACGGTTGCACCTTCGCCGACGGACTGTTCGTCGCGGTGACGGAATACGGCGACATCTGGACCTCCGAGACCGGCCGCGAGGTGAAGCTCTGGCGCGCGACCGGCGGCGACCCCGACATCTGGGCGGTGGGGGCCGGCGACCGCGGCTTCATCGCCGTTGGCGGCGACTTTGACCTCGATTATGGCGTCGCCTGGGCTTCGCCGCCCTGGCTGCGCGCCCGCCTGGGCAGTTCCTGGGACTATCCCTACACCTTCTTCGATGCCGAGGAAGGCCTGCCGCAGCGCATCGGCCTGCCGCAGTACCGGGTCAACACGGCCTCGCTCAACCTGACGCTTGAGGCGACCCTGTTTTACATGCGCACGCTTGGCGCGCCGGTGAACCTGCGGCTGGTCTACAACAGCGCGCCGGTCGCGGACGATTCCGACGCCATCGGCCTGTTCGGCAAGAACTGGCACCTGCGCTACGAATCGAAGATCGGCCAGTTCGGCAAGGAGGCCCTGGTGGTGACGGGCGGCGGCCGGCCCCTGCTGTTCACCACTCCCCATGGCGAAGACCTGTCGACCGCCACCCTCGGCACTCCGCTCACGCTGCTGCCGCCGGAGGGCGTGTTCGACGAGCTGAAATTCTACGGCAACGGCAATCACTTCGAGTACCGCGAGAAGGCTTCCAAGCGCGTCTATCGCTACGCCGTCTCCGGCGGCGCGGGCAACGCCCTCTGGCGCCTGACCCGCATCACCGACACCAGCGGCAACCAGGTCAACCTGAGCGTCGACGGCGCCACCGGCCGCATCGCCTCGATCACCGACCCGTCCGGCCGCCAGGTCACGTTCACCTACAACGACGACAACCGCTGCACGGAAATCACCGTGCCCGACGGCCGCACGGTCCTGTTCGAGTACGACGAGGCGCAAAACCTCACCGGCATCACCGACATGGCCGGCCATGCCGGCGCCTACGCCTACGAGGACCTGGGCTTCCTCAAGCGCATGGACACGGCCGGTCGCGTCAGCCGGTTCGCCTGGAAGCCGCGCCCGGGTTCGGAACCGGACGCGGCCAACTTGCAGGCGGACGGCGACCGGATCCTGAGCAGCGTCACCAACGCGGCGGGCGGCGTGGTGAAGTACGAATTGCTCGACAAGGGCGGCGGCGTGAAGCGCACCGACACCCGCGGCGAGACCATGGTGTTCAAGAGCCGGGAGGGCCAGAGCCAGTCCATCACGGACCCGCTCGGCGCCGTGCGCAGCATCGAGTACACGGAGGCCAAGCTGCCGGCCTCGTTCACCGACGACCTCGGCAAGGTGGTCACTTTCGAGCATGACGCGCGCGGCAACCTGACCTCGTTCACGGACGCGCTCGGCCACGAAACCGAGCTCGAGTACGACGCCAGCGACAACCTGGTCGAACGCACCAACGTGCTTGGCAAGGTCTGGACCTACGGCTACGACGCCAACCACCGCCTGACCAGCGTGACGACGCCGATGCTGCATCGCACCGAAATGACCTATTACGCCAACGGCCGGCTGCAGACGCATGAGGACGCCCGCAGCCACGTCACCAGCTACGAGTACGACGCCTACGGCAATCTGACCCGCGTCACCGACCCGCTGAGCAAGCAGGTGCGGCGCGGTTACGACCCCCACGGCCTGCGCTGCATCCTGCTCACCGACCAGCGCGGCAAGACCAAGGAGCTGGCCTACGACGCCAACGACCGCCTGTTGACCGTCGATTACACCTCGGCGCCCGGCACGCCGCGCCGCAGCGCCGACTACGACGCGTTCGGCCAGATCCGCTTCACCGACGAACTGGGTCAGGAAACGGAGATCGAGCGCGACGAGTTCGGGTACCCGACTTCGGTGACCGATCCGTTGGGCCACGTGGCGACGACCGAGTACGATCCCAACCACAACCCCGTGCGCCGCGTGGACGCGCTCGGCCGCGTCGCCAGCACAACCTACGACGATCTGAACCGGCCGCTGGTGTTCACCGACGCCCGCGGCAAGGTGTCGAGCCGCAGCTACGATGACGCGGGCAACCTGACCAGCTTCACGGACGAGCGCAAGGGACGCACCCAGTTCGCCTACGACGGCAATCAGCGCCTGACCGCCACCACCGACGCCCTGGGCAAGTCGGTCAGCCTCGTGCGCGACGCGATGGGCCGCGTCGGGACGCGCACCAACGCCCGCGGCCAGGTGGTCCGGTACACCTACGACGACGACAACCGGCTGACCCAAAAAGAGGTGGCGGCGACGGCGGGCGGCCCGTTCAGCCAAGTGGCCACCTACGGCTACGACGAGAACGGCAACCTGGTGGAACGCGAAGACGCCTGGGGCGCCATGACGTGGGTGTACAACGCCAACAACCGCACCACCTCCGTGAGCTATCCGACCGGCAAGAGCGTCGCGTTCACCTACGACGACGCCGGCCTGATCGAGACGCTGACCTATCCCAACGGACTGGTCGTCACCTACAGCTACGACGACTTCAACCGCCAGAGCCTGCCGCGGACGTTCCGCAGCAGTCCCGAGGCCGAGCTTGTCGGCATGGCGGAGAAGCCCAACCAGGTCAGCGCACTGCGGCTCAGCAAGGGCGGGCCGGACGTCAACCTGGCGTATGTCCACGATGCGGCGGGCCGGGTGACGACCCTCACCCGTCCGGCGGCTCTGGTCACCCGTTTCACCTACGATGCGGCCGGCCGCGGCGAGTCGCTGAGCCACGAACTGCTGGGCGCGGCCCTGCTGCAATACGGCTTCACCTACGACGCGGTCGGCAACCTGATCCAGGAAGCGGTTTCGGGTCCCCACCACCTGCCGCCGCCGTTGCCCGAGCTGGGCGTGCGCAAGTTCGACGCGGCCAACGGCCTCACCGCGCAGGGCGCGCGCGGCGCCGTCAACGACGCGGACGGCAACCTGGTCTCGCTGGCGGGCGGCGTGTTCAACGCCCAGTGGGATGCCGAGAACCGGCTGACCGAGTTCAGCCGCCTCACCGACGCCGGCACGGAGACCGTGCGCTACACCTACGATGCGGCCGGGCTGCGCGTGAAACGCGAGGTGGTCGGCGGCGCCACCAGCCACTACCACTATGGCCCGGGCGGCCAGCTGCTGTTTGTGACCGATGGCTCCGGCACGGTGACCGCCTCCTTTGTCTGGAGCGGCCGCGCCCTGGTGGCGATGCTGCTGGGCGACTCCCTGACTGCGGACCTGCGCTACCCGCTGCTCAACCGGCTGGGCAGCGTCGTGGCCCTGGCCGATGCGGCGGGTGCCGTGGTGGCCAAATACGGCTACGACAGCTACGGATCGACCCTGCGGGAAACCGTTCCGCCCGGCGGCAGCGATGCCAACCCGTTCACCTTTGCTGGCGGTTACGGCGTCATGGACGAGGGCGGCGGGCTGTTTTACATGAAGGAGCGTTTCTACTCCGCCGCCAGCGGCCGCTTCCTGCAGCGCGATCCCCTGGGCCTGGCCGGCGGCACCAACCTGTACGCCTATGCCGCCGGCAATCCAGTGACGACGGTCGACGCCCAAGGCAAGGCCTTCTGGCTGGTCGCGGTGCCGGTCGCCATCGCGGCCTGGAGCTGGTACAGCGCCGCCGACAACGCCGCCCAGGCCGGCCAGGAAGCCGGCCGGGCGGTGGAGGCCATGGATGAAACCCGGCGCGCCGCCGACCGCACTGTCGCCAGCCACCAGCGGTTCCGTGAACGCGAGGCTTTTGCGGCCAACCCGGCCAACGACGCCGACGCGCGCATCAACGCGATGTACGAATCGCGCGACGCGTTCAACCAGATGTGGAACCACGACGCGCCCGCCACGGCCGACGCCGCTCAGGACGCTGCGTATCACAGCGCCCGCGCCGTTTACCGCGGCGGCAAGGCGGTCACCGACGCCTTTGGCGGGGTCGCCGTCAGCACCCCGGTTTCCGCCGCCAAGGCCCTGGAGCAGGCCGGCGAGAAAGTCTACGAAGAGGGCCGCGACTACCTGATGGAAGAAGCCACCGGACTGGGGGAAGACGAAGAATGAAAACGACCACCGCCATGCGCCGTGCCGGAGCCGGTCTCCTGCTAACTTTCGGCCTCATCGCCTCCGCCGCCCTGGGCAACGGGGTGGCGCCGTACAGCGCCAGCTACGCGTACGACGCCAACAACCGCGTCACCCAGGTCACCTATTCGGACGGCCGCCAAGTCACCTACGCCTACGACGACACCGGCAACGTCACGGCCGTGACCACGCGCAACGTCGCCGTGCCTTTGGTGCTGGTCGAAAGCCGGCTGGCGGGCGCGGTGGGCGCGGCGGTCGACGACTATGCCATCCAGGTTCAGAGCGGTTCGCCGGTCATCAGCTACGGCGCGGTCAAGCTGCCCAAGGGGCTCAAGCTCAACGCCGGCACGGTGGCGAATGCCGACGGCAAACCCGGCGGCACGATTTACGGCACGCCGGTGGCGGGCGGGCGCTTCACGGTGATGCTGACCGCCAAGAGCGCCGCCGGCGTCAGCGCGCCCACGCCGCTGATCATCGACATTGCCAACGCCTTCACGCGCGTGGAGGACGGCTTCTCGCTGACCGGCGGCTTTTCCGGCGCCATCGCGCCTTCGGCCGTGGCCGGCGGCGCCCTGGGCGGCTGGCTGACGCTGAAGACCACCGCCACCGGCAGCTTCAGCGGCAGTCTGCAGCTGGGCGGACTCAAGTACGCCTTCAACGGCAGCTTTGACGGCATCACCGGCGTGGCGCCGTCGATCCCCATCCCGCGCTCGGCGCCGCTCGGCCCGCTGACCCTGGACCTGACGCTGATCCTGGCGGGCCCCGCGCGCGGCCAGGTGCTGGTCAGCCTCGGCGACGGTGCGACCGGTGAGGCGGCGACGCTGCACCGCGAAGTCTGGAGCAAGACCCTGCTGCCGCTGGCCTTCTCCGGCCTCAAGCAGACCCGCTACAACACGGCGCTGCTCGCCGATCCCGCCCACGCCGGCGATGACGCCTACCCGCAGGGCTCGGGTTATGCGGCCGTCACGGTCAGCATCAAGGGCGTCGCCGCCCTCGCCGGCAAGCTCGCCGACGGCACGGTGATCACGCAGAGCCGGGTGCTTTGGCCGGACGGCCAGCTGCCGCTGTTCGCGCCGCTCTACGGCAACCGCGGCTATCTGCAGGGCGGGCTGACCATCGGTCTGGGCACCGTCGATGGCGACGCGTCGGACAATCCGGTGACGGGAGCGCTGGCCTGGAGCCGGCCGGTCAGCACCAAGGCGGGCGATCCGCTGTTGGCGGCCGGCTTTGACACCGATCTGGACGTCGCCGGCGGCGCCTACACGCCCCCGGCCAAGGGTGCGCGCGTGCTCGATCTTGGCAGCGCGGCCGGTTCGGTGGCGATCCCCTTCGAGTTGGACGAGGGCGGTCTGGCCGGCCCGATCAGCGGCACGGTCGCCTTGTCGGCGACAAATGCCGTCACCGCCATCACGCCGAACAACCACGCCATCACGCTCAAGTTCACCGCCGCCACCGGACTTGTCAGCGGCGGCTTCACCGTCGGCGGCGCCAAGGCCAAGCTGGAGGCGCTGATTCTGCCGGCGACGGCCAGCCTGCCGGCGCAGGCGTTTGGCTACTTCCTGCTGCCCGGGCCGCCGACCCTGGCCGGCTCGGTGTTCATCAGCCCGCCGGGTTGAGCGGGCTCACGGCCGCCACAGGATCCGCGCCGCGTAAACCCGGTTGTCGGCGCCCAAGGCGTTGTCGGGCGGCAGAGCAATGTTCGGCCCCCAGGTCTGCATCCATTCGGAGACGGTCACCCAGGTTTCGTCCTCGCCGACCTCGGTGACCGCAAAGTTGCCCAACCGCGCGCCGTGCTCGGGCACCAGCACGGTTTCGGTGGCGCGCTGCACCCGCAGCGTCTGCGGGTCGACGCGCGCCATCAGCAGCGGCGCGCGGTGGCGGAACACGTGGTCGTTGTGCAGGCCCCTGCGGGTGTACACCAGGTACAGGCCGCTGCGGTGCGCGACCCAGTGCTGCTGGGTGTTGTAGTTGCCGAGCTCGCTGCCGTCGTCGAACCGCCAGGGCTGGACCGGTCCGAAGTGCAGGCCGTCGTCGCTGCTGCAGACGTAGCCGGCGGTGTCGTTGCGCAGCGTCAGGTGGAAGCGGCCGCCGTAGCGCGTCAGCGAGGGCTCGTAGACGCCGCGGCCGGATTCGAGCGCGATCTCGCTGCCCTGCTCGACGAAGCGCAGCGTCGTGCCGTCGAAGCGGCAGCGCAGGACGGTGACGCGGTAGAATTTGTCGTGCTCGGCCTTGAAGTAGATCGGCAGGAGGATGTCGCCGTTCTCCAGGTCGAAGCGCTGCACGCAGCCGGCGCCGGCGTTGTGGAACTTGGGCTCCTCGGGCAGCTTGAGCGTGTCCCAGCGCGACCAGCTGCGGGTGGTGTCGTCGTACACCGCGTAGCTCGCCTCGCGCTTGCGGTTCTCAACCACCCGGTCGTTGCGGTAGCGCACCGTGTGGCCGATGCCGAGCAGCTTGCCGGTGGCCGCGTGCCATTTGGGCGTGAAGTCGCAGGCGGCCAGCACCACGCCGTCCGGCTCCGCGCGCCGGCCCAGGGTGTCGGCATGCTCGCGCAGCGGACTCCAGGTGCGGCCCAGGTCGTCGCTGCGCGTGTCGTTCAGCGCGTAGAAGATGTCGCTGCCGCTGAGCAGCAGCTTCTGCAGCGTCATCACCACGGCGGGCGGCCGGCCGTTGCGGCCCGGGATCGCGCCCGCCCGCGGATGCACCCAGCAGGTCCGGCCGTCGTAGCCGCGCGACACCGTCTCCAGCTTCACCCCGAAAGGCAGCCCCGCGGGCGGCGGCGCCGTCAGGCGCAGGTGCGCGCGCAGTTCCGGCACCTCGCGTTCCAGGCCTTCGGCCACCAGCCGGGCGACCATGCGCGCGCCTTCCCGGGAGAAGTGGGTGCGGTCGGTGTCGCTGGGGCCGTATAGCCGGCAGAACTTTTCGCCCATCTGCTGGAACAGGGCGGAACTGCGGCCGTGCAGGTCCACCACCGGCACCTGCACCTCGCGGCCGACGGCCAGCACGGCTTCGGCGTAGGGGGTCAGTGTCGACGTCAGCTTGCCGTCGGCGTAGACGCGCCGTGCCACCGGGGTGATGAGCACCGGCCGGGCGCCTGCCGCGCGGGCTTCACGGACGAATGCGCGCAGGCTGTCCCGGTAGCTTGTCGCTGGATCGGTCTCGCGTTCGGGGCCCTTGCCCGGCTGGTCGTTGTGGCCAAACTGAATCAGCACCCAGTCGGGTTTTTCGCCGAGCACGCGGTCCCACAGGCCAAGCTGGCGGAAACTCTTCGTGCTGGTGCCGCCGCGGGCATGGTTGACGACCGTGGCGCCGGGCAGGAACTCGGGCAGGGCCTGCCCCCAACCGGCCAGGGTCGGCCGATCCTTCGGCGGTGACGCCACGTTGGCGACGGTTGAGTCGCCGGCCAGGACGACGCGCAGCGGCGCCGCGGCACTCGCGGCGGGCAGGCCGGCGAGCAGCAGGGCGGCCGCCAGCCGCCGGCGCCATTCAGAAGAGCTCGCCAATCGCCGTGCCTTCTGTGAGCGCGATGGGACGGCCGTCGGAGGAACGGTAGCTGATGGTGCGGTAGTCGTAGCCGAGGGCCGAGTAGATGCTGGCATGAAGGTCGCCGGGGGTGACGGGGCGTTCGCTGGGGTAGGCGCCGGTGGCGTCGGAGCTGCCGATGACCTGGCCGCCGCGCACGCCGCCGCCGGCGAGGACGACGCTGTAGCAGCCCGGCCAGTGGTCGCGGCCGGCGTCGGTGTTGATCTTCGGGGTGCGGCCGAACTCGCCCATCCAGACGACCAGCGTGCTGTCGAGCAGGCCGCGCTCTTCCAGGTCGTCGAGCAGGGCGGCGTAGGCCTGCTCCATGGGCGGCACCAGGCGGTTCTTCAGGCCGTTGAAGTTGTCCTTGTGGGTGTCCCAGGTGATGCTCGGACCGTTGACCGTGGTGACGAAGCGGGTGCCCGCCTCGACCAGCCGGCGCGCCAGCAGGTGCGACTGGCCCCAGCTGTGGCGGCCGTAGCGCTCGCGCACCTTGTCGGGCTCCTTCGACAGGTCGAAGGCTTCGGCGGCCTTGCCGGACTGCAGCAGGGCGGCGGCCTGCTGGTTGAAAACGTCGATTTCCGCGACTTGGCTGGAGGCGACGGGACGGGCGGCGGCGCCGAGTTCGTCGAGCAGGCCCAGGCGCTGGCGGAAGCGCTCGGGCGTCAGGCCGCCTTCAAGCGCCATGTTGCGCACGCGGAAGCTGGCGGCATTGGGGTCGTCGTCGAGCACGAAGGGGTCGTAGCGCTTGCCCAGGCAGCCGCCGAACTGGCCGGGCGTCAGGTAGACCTTGCTGTCGCAGTGCGGGAAGGGCGTGATCACGTAGGGCGGCACGCCCTTGCTGAAACCGTCGCGCTGGGCCAGCCAGCCGACCAGGGTGCCGATGCCGGGCAAGTCGGCGGGGCTGGGGTTGATCAGGGTGCTGTCGATGCGGTAGGGGCGGCCGGCGGTGGCCCAGTACATGCCGCCGTTGTGGCTGCTGTGGCCGTGGTGCACCGAGCGGATCAGCGCCAGCTTGTCCATGCGCTTGGCCATCTGCGGCAGCAGTTCCGAGATGTGGATGCCGGGCACGTTGGTGCGGAGGGTGCCGAATTCGCCGCGGATCTCCTGCGGGGCGCCGGGTTTGGGGTCCCAGAGGTCCAGGTGGCTGGGCGCACCGCCGTTGAAGATCAGGATCACCGACTTCGCCTTGCCGACGCCGTGAACGCCGGCCCGGGCCGGCGCCGCCGCCAGCCGGCCCAGTCCGGCTTGCAGCAGGCCGAGGCCGCCGGCTTGCAGCAGGCTGCGGCGCGTCAGGCGCAGCGATGGAAGGGAGGAGCCCACGATGGTCTAACCTACGCCCGGTTGCGGGGCTTCTTGCGCCGATGACCCGCGTCGGCGGCCGAGAAGACTGCTAGGCCGGTGCGCCGGCTCCCGTATTGCTGGCCATGGATCGCCGCGATTTCCTCAAGACCACCAGTGCCGCCGTCGCTTTGGGCGGGGCCGGCAGCCTCCTTTCGCCCGCTGCCGCCGCGGCGCGCCGGCCGGATCTGATCCGCGGTGAGAATGCCCGCCCCGGTGCCAGCTTCCAGCTCACCCGCGTCGTGCCCGACAGCGCCAAATCGTACCGCACCGCGCGCATCGAGGGCTACTGCTCGCGCCAGTCGGTCAAGGCCGGCGAAACCCTCGATCTGTTCGTCAGCACTCGGCCGGCGGCGCGCTTTCAGCTCGAGGTCTTCCGCATGGGCTACTACGACGGCGCCGGCGCGCGCCTGATGGGCGCCTTTGGACCGTTCGAGGGCCGGGAACAGACCGTGCCGGAGATCGGCGAGCAGCGCCTGCGCGAATGCCGCTGGGAGAAGACGACCACGCTGACCATTCCCGAAGACTGGGTCAGCGGCGTCTACCTGGGCCGGCTGACGACGCTGCCGGACCGCGCCGACGAGCCCTACTGGCAGAGCTACGTCGTCTTCATCGTCAAGGACGACCGCCCCGCCGACCTGCTGTTCCAGTGCAGCGACAACACCTGGCAGGCCTACAACCGCTGGCCGGTGAACGAGTCGTTGTACACCGATCCTCGCGCCGCCCACGCCCCCGGCGTCAGCGTCAGTTTCAACCGGCCGTACGGCAAGTACAACCAGATCTTTGAAAACCCGCTCAGCTTCGGCAGCGGCGAGTTCCTGCTCTGGGAGTACCCGCTCTGCTACTGGCTGGAGAAGGAGGGCTACGACGTCACCTACTGCTCGAACGTCGACAACCTGGAGCTTGGCAACCTCACCCGCTGCAAGGCCCTGCTCAGCGTCGGTCACGACGAGTACTGGGACCTTCGGCAGTACCGGAACGTCAAGCAGGCCATCGACGAGGGGGTCAGCGTGCTCTGGCTGTCGGCCAACGACGTGTACATGGTCACCCCCTTCACGGCCGACGCCCAGGGCCGGCCCAACCGCCGCCTGACCCGCGAGACCTGCTTTGGCGAATTCCGCGAGGAGGAGAAGGAGGCCTACGCGAAGGTGCTTGGCCCCTTTGAAAAGCCCGGGCCGGACGAGCGCGACATCATCGGCGCGCGCACGATCGTGCCGTTCAACGGCGGCGGCGATTGGACCTGCGCCAAGCCCGGCCACTGGCTGTTTGAAGGCACCGGCATGAAGCTGGGCGAAAGCATTCCCGGCCTGGTCGGCTGGGAGTTCCACGGCGATCCTGACACCGCACGCCCGGGCCTGGAGGTGGTCGCCGAAGGCAATGTCTGGGCCGGCGGCACCCGCCTGGGCAAATACGCCGCCACCGTCTTCGAAGGCCCGAAGAAAAACATCGTCTTCAACGCCAGCACGATCTTCTGGAGCCAGGGCCTCAGCGATCCGCCCGGCCACATGATTCCTTGGAGCCACTGGTCGCGGCCGCACGGTCCCGACGAGCGCGTGCAGCGCATCACCAAGAATGCGCTCAAGCGCGCGATCGGTTGAGATCGCCGTCCGTCAGCATGCGGAACTGCCGGCGGGTGCGGTCTTCCGCCCAGCCGTACAGCGCCAGCCGTTCGAGCCGGATGACGGCGTCGGGCAGCGGCGCGTTGGCGCGTGAACAGAGGACCGTCCAGTCCCTGGCGCCGGATCCGGTTGCTAGACACCGGCGGTTGGGGCGGGCGAACGTCAGGTGCGGCAGCGGTTCGCGCGGGTCCGGCTCCAGGCCTGCGGCCCGCCGGAGCGGCGCCTGGCAGCGTTCGAAGTAGGCGCGCAGGCCGGCGTCGTCCTGCAGGCCGAGTGCCAGCGCGGAGCAGCGCTGCGGTGACGGCAGGCAGAGCAGGCCGCCGAGCCGGACTGCGAAATCGGGCCGCGGCAGCTGTTGCAAAACCGCCGCCACCAGGCCCAGCCGATCCGCCGGCAGCCGGCCCAAAAACGCCACCGTCAGATGCAGATCCTCCGGGGCGAACCAGCGCAGTGGGGCATCGGCGGGAAACCGGGCGCGCAGGCCGGCCAGGACGGCCGGTGGCAAGCTCACGGGGATGGCGGCGAACAGGTTCGACATGGCGTCTCCGGCAGCTCAACGGAGCCGTTTTTTCAGCGCCTGCCGGAAGCGGCGGCTCGGCCGCGCCAGCAGGGTGTCCGCGAGCTGGAAGATCTGCCGGTGCAGGCGCCGGCGGTGCCGGGCAATCGCCGCGCGCCAGACCTCGGCGTCCGGTCCTCGCAGCCGGGCTCCCAGCAGCACCGCGTCGTGGTCCTGCCCGAGCCGGCGGCCCAGACGGCGCGCGGGGCGAAGCAGCGCTTGCGCCGGCGGCAGACGGTGCAGGGCCAGGCTGAGGTAGTAGAGTTCCTTCACCGGCCGGCGCCAGCGGTGCAGGGCTTCGGGTGCCGGATCTTTCCGGCAGCGTTGCCACTGCCGACGGCAGCGGCGGTACTGCCGAACGCAGGCTTCAAGCAGATCCTCTGGCGTGAGTCCGGCGAGATCCAGGCGCGCCAGCTCGCGCTGCAGGGCGTCGAGCCGGCGCCGGGCCGTGCGGACCGCGGCCGGTTTCGGCGCGGGGGCGGTTGCGTCGGGCAGGTTCAGGGGCCGGAGCGGCCGCTCCGGCGGCTGCAGCCGGGTCGCGAGCTGCCGCAGCACCTCGGCGTCGCGGCTCGAGGCGAAGGCGTCCTTCACCAGCCGGATGCGCCGACGCAGTGAGCGGCGCACGTCGGCGGGCAGGCGCGCTTCGCCGAGCCGCAGCAGCGCGCGCAGTTTTTTCATGCGCACCCGCAGCGCATGGATGCCTTGCTCCGGCCGGGCGGCCATGCGCCGCAGATCGGCCCGGGCCTGCCGGCAGACGCCGGTCAGGAGCCGGCCCAGCCATGCGGCCGGGTCTCGGGGCAGCGGATCCGCAGGCCTGGACATGGCAGAAACCAGCCTTGCCCGGCCACCGGAGCCTGCAAGCGGGAATTGCCTGAAAGGGCCGGGCTTCGCCGCGCTTATCCTGACTCCGATGAACCGGATCCAACAGGAAAACGCCCGCGAAGGCGCGCGCGACTGGCAACTGACTCGCCTGCGCCTCGACAAGAGCGACGGCTTCCGTTCCCCCTGCATCGAGGGCTACTGCTCGCGCCAGTCGGTCAAGGCCGGCGAAACCCTCGACCTGTTCGTCAGCACCCAGCCGGTGGCGCGTTTCCAGATCGAGATCTTCCGCACCGGCTATTACAACGGCCGCGGCGCGCGCCACCTGACCACGCTGGGACCGTTCGAGGGCAAGGCGCAGCCGGTGCCGGAGGTGGGCGAGAAGCGCCTGCGCGAATGCCGCTGGGAGAAGACCACCACGCTGACCATTCCCGAAGACTGGGTCAGCGGCGTCTACCTGGGCCGGCTCACCACCCTGCCCGGTTCCAAGGACGAGCCCTACTGGCAGAGCTATGTTGTCTTCATCGTCACCGACGACCGCCAGGC
This sequence comes from uncultured Prosthecobacter sp., assembly GCA_964472185.1. Classification (GTDB taxonomy): domain Bacteria; phylum Verrucomicrobiota; class Verrucomicrobiia; order Verrucomicrobiales; family Verrucomicrobiaceae; genus Prosthecobacter. Next base: position 1,496 of record CAYYJK010000041.1, on the reverse strand, counting down.
CGACATCCTCCTGCAGTGCAGTGACAACACCTGGCAGGCCTACAACCGCTGGCCTGACAACTACTCGCTGTACACCGATCCCAAGGGCAACCAGGGGCCCTGGTCGGACGTCAGCTTCGACCGGCCCTACGCGAAGTACGCGCAGATTTACGAGAACCCCCAGTCGGTGGGCAGCGGCGAGTGGCTCTGCTTCGAGTTCCCCATGGCCTACTGGCTGGAGAAGGAGGGGTACGACGTCAGCTACTGCTCGAACGTCGACATGATCACGCCGGAGCGCGGGCTCAAGTGCAAGGCCTTCGTCAGCATCGGCCATGACGAGTACTGGGACATCCGCCAGTTCGAGAGTGTGGCGAAGATGCGAGACGCCGGCGTCAACCTGCTCTTCCTGTCCGGCAACTCGGTCTGCTGGGTCACCCCGTTTGCGCCGAACGCGGCCGGCGCGCCGAACCGGCGCATCTTCCGCGGCGGCCCCTACGGCGGCGAGTACACCTACGCGGTGGATCGCGAGAAGAAGTACGGTCCGTACCCGCACCGCGGCCCCGACGAAGGCTACCTGATGGGCGTGCGCAACATCAGCCCGGTCAACGGCGGCGGCGACTGGACCTGCGTCAAGCCGGACCACTGGATCTTTGAAGGCACCGGCCTGCGCCAGGGCGATGCCATCCCCGGCCTGATCGGCTGGGAGTACCACGGTGACCCGCCCGCGGACCTGCCCGGGCTTGAGATCGTCGCTGCCGGCACGGCCTGGCAGGGCGGCCGGGTGCCGCAGCAGTGGCAGGCCGTGGTCTTTGACGGCCCGAAGGGCAACTTCATCTTCAACGCCAGCACCATCTGGTGGGCGCAGGCGATGAGCAAGCCGCCCGGGCACCTGCCGGTGTGGAGCCACTACTCGCGCCCGCACGGGACCGATGCGCGCGTGCAGCGCATCACGGCCAACCTGCTGAAGCGCGCGCTGGCCTGATCCGGGCCGCGCCGTGCAAATCCTGCGCGGCTGCATTTGCATCGCCGTGATTTTCGTCTCCACTGGGGGCGCGCATGCCCACGCCCTTTTCCTCCCGTCACATCGGTCCTTCGGCTGCGGAAACCGCGGCCATGCTGGAAACCCTCGGCCTGGCCTCGCTCGATGAACTGGTGGACCGGGTCGTGCCGGAGCCGATCCGCGAGCGCCGGCCCCTGAACCTGCCGCCGGCGCTGGGTGAGGCGGAGGCCCTGCAGCGGCTGCGCGGACTGATGGGGCGCAACCGCGTGCTGCGCTCGTTTATCGGCCTCGGCTACCACGACACCTTCACGCCCCCGGTCATCCAGCGCAACATTCTGGAGAACCCCGGCTGGTACACCGCCTACACGCCGTATCAGCCGGAAATCAGCCAGGGCCGCCTGGAAGCGCTGCTGAACTTCCAGACGCTGATCACCGACCTCACCGGGCTCGACGTCGCCGGGGCTTCGCTGCTCGATGAAGGCACCGCCTGCGCCGAGGCGCTGACCCTGGCGGTGGC
>CAYYJK010000040.1:0-18538 GCA_964472185.1 uncultured Prosthecobacter sp. | reverse complement strand
TGCCGCCGGCGGCATCATCGGCAGCCAGAGCGGTCGGGGCCTTGAAGGCGCCGCCATCGGCGCCGGTTTGGGCGCCGTTGCCGGCAATACGATCGGGGATGCCCGCGATCGCGACAACGAACGCCGGTATTACTACCGCCGCTACTGAGTCCGCCAGGGCGCGCCTGCGGGACACCCGGCCCGGCCGGGGGCCTCTCGGGCGCGCTCAGAGCGGCAGCCGCAACTGGCGAAGCGTCGGTGCGACCAGCGTGGACGCACCGATGCCGAGCAGCCGCAGCGGGCGCTGGACCAGTTCGTGCCGGGCCAGCAGATGGCAGGCCAGATGGTAGATTTCGCGCGGTTCGGTCACCGGCTCCTCCATCCGGATTTGCCGGGTCAGCGTGGTGAAGTCGCCGTAGCGCACCTTGACCTGAACCGTGAGGGCGCCCACGCCGTGACGTTCCAGGGTCTGCGCGACGTCGGCGGCCATTTCGCGCAACGCCGCGCGCAGCGTCGGCCGGTGCTCGGTGTCGGCGCGGAAGGTGTGCTCGGCGCTGATGCTCTTGCGGTCCTCGCTGAGGTCGAGCGGGCGGTCGTCCTGGCCGCGGGCGCGCTCGCGCAGCCGGGCGGCGAACGAGCCCACCAGGGGTTCGAGGTCCAGGGTCGTGTCCTGCAGGTCGCCGATGGTGCGCAGGCCGGCGCCCTCCAGCAGTTGCGCCGTCACCGGTCCGACTCCGTGAATGCTGCGCACCGGCAGGGGGCGCAGCAGGGCCAGCTTGTCGCGTTCGCGGATCAGGGTCAGGCCGTCCGGTTTCTGGAAATCGCTGCCCAGCTTGGCCAGGAACTTGTTGCCGGCGACGCCGATGCTGGCGGTCAACTGGCGTTCGGCCTGGATGCGGCGCTTGATCTCGGCGGCCAGGGGCAGCGCCGCCTCGAGCGCGGCGTCGGTCGGCAGGGCTTCGTCAAAGCGGGCGCTCAGATCCAGGTAGGCTTCATCGACGGAGACCTGTTCGACCAGGGGCGTGAAGCTTTCCAGCAGCGCCATGATGCGCGCGGATTCGGCCCGGTACGCCTCCATGCGCGGTCGGACGAAGATCCCCTGCGGGCAGAGCTTGGCGGCCGTGCGCGAGGGCATGGCGGAGCGCACCTGGAAGCGGCGCGCCTCGTAGCTGGCCGCACAGACGACGCCGCGCTGGTCCGGCGGCGAACCGACGATCAGGGGCTGGCCCCGGTACGCAGGTTCGTCGCGCTGCTCGACGGACGCAAAGAAGGCGTCCATGTCGACATGGAGGATGACGCGCGGCATGGTGGAGCGCCCAAAAACCGCCGTCCGGCGGGGGCCGTCAACCGTGCATGCCGGCGACTTGCGAGGCGCTCCGGTCCGAAGTTGTGTGATTGCGGATTTCGATTAAACATACAACTCTGTTCAACCTATGAAAACCGGGTCGTGCGACGCCTTGTCGGAAAGCCTGCGGGCGCGGGTGCTGGAGCGCCTGCAGGTGCCGGAATCCCTGCCACGCAATGTCGAGGGGCTGCGCCGCCTCTATGCCGGCTGGTGCGAGCGGGTGCCGTTCGACAACCTGCGCAAGCTGATCCAGGTGCGCGCCCGGGATGAGGCGCCGCTGCCCGGCGGCACGGCGGCCGATTTTTTCGAGGCTTGGCTGGCGCACGGCACGGGCGGCACCTGCTGGGCCGGTTCCGGCGCCCTGCACGCCCTGCTTGCGGCCTTGGATTTCCCGGTCGAGCGGGGCCTGGGCACCATGCTGGCGGCGCCGCATCTGCCGCCCAACCACGGCACAGTGTGGGTGCGCCTGGACGGCGCGGACTGGCTGCTCGACAGCTCGATCCTGCACGGCGAACCGCTGCCGCTGACCGCCGAGGCCAGCGAAGTCGCGCACCCGGCCTGGGGGGTCCGCTGCGCGCTGCGCGAGGGCCGTACATACCTGCGCTGGCGGCCGCTGCACCAGCCCGAGGGCTTCGACTGCCGCCTGGAGGGGTTCGGGCACGGCGGCGAGGAGTTTCGCGACCGCTACGAGGACACGCGGGCCTGGAGCCCGTTCAACTACAGCGTCTACATCCGCCGCAACCAGGGGGACCGGGTGATCGGCATCGCCGGCGGCCGCTGGGTCGCCTGGAGCGATGCGGCCTGCGTCGAAAGCCGGCCGGTGAGCCGGGAGGAGCGCGACCGGCTGCTGGTGGAGGTGTTCGGCGTCAGCGCGAACCTGGTGGCGCAGCTGCCGGAGGATCTGCCGCCGCCGCCGCCGCCGGGATCGCGCACGGCGGAGCTTCTGGCCGGCGGCTGAGTGTCAGCGGCTGTTCAGCGCCTGCTGGCCGAGCGCCCAGGCGCCGACCAGACCGGATGGCGTGTGCAGGCCCGGCGCGACGATGAAGCGGTCGATGTCCGCCTCAAGCTCGGGCACCAGCACGTAGCGGTTGAGGTGCTCGCGCAGCCGGGTCCGGATGCGCGGCAGCAGGCCGGGCACCTGCATGACCCCGCCGCCGAGGATGATGCGGCGCGGTGCCAGGGTGAGGCAGAGGTTCATCAGGGCGTGGCCCAGGGTGTCGGCCACCTCGTCCCAGGCCGGGTGATCCGGCGGCAGGTCATCGGCCGGCCGGCCCCAACGTTTGGCGATGGCCGGGCCGCAGACGTAGCCCTCGACGCAGTGGCGATGGAAGGGGCACTGGCATTCCGGGTGCGGCGCCTGGCTGGCCGCGGGCGGCGGCACCGCGAGGTGGCCGATCTCCGGGTGCAGCAGGCCGTGCAGCAGGCGGCCGTTCACGTACACGCCGCCGCCCATGCCGGTGCCGACGGTGATGTAGATTAGCGGGTCCTGGCCCTGGCCGGCGCCCCAGAGGTGCTCGGCCAGCGCGGCGGCGTTGACATCGGTGTCAAAACCGACGGGCACCTGGAAGCGCCGCTGGAAAAAGCCGGCGATTTCGGTGTGCTGCCAGCCCGGTTTGGGCGTGCTGGTGATGTGGCCGTAGGCGGCGCTCGCCGGATCGAGGTCAAGCGGTCCGAAGCAGCCGATGCCGATGGCGGCCGGCGCGCCGTGGCGTGCGGCGGCGTCTTCCAACCAGGCGGCGACGGCTGCCAGCGTCGCGGCGGGCGTGGTCGTGGCCACGCGCACCTGCTCCAGCAGGGCGTCCGGGCCGCGACCGAGGGCGCAGACGAATTTGGTGCCGCCGCCTTCGATTGCGGCGATCAGCGGCGCATTCATGCGGGGCGGACGGCGGCGGAGTCGCGGATGCCCAGGCTGGCGTAGATCTCGCGCGTGGCGTGGGATTTGTTGAGCGTGTAGAAGTGGATGCCGTCGACGCCGTGCTCGAGCAGGTCGAGGCACTGCTCCGTGGCGTAGTGGATGCCGACGCGCTGCACGGCCTCCTCGTCGCCGCCGCAGCGCTGGATGGCGCGCAGCAGCTTGGCCGGGTAGCGGGCGCCGGCGGCGAGTTCCGCCATGCGCTTCATGCCGCCCGCGCTGGTGATGGGCATGATGCCGGCGATGATCGGCACGTGGATGCCGGCGAGGCGGCAGCGGTCGCGGAAGTCGAGGAAGTCGTGGTTGTCGAAAAACAGCTGCGTGCAGATGTAGTCGGCGCCGGCATCGACCTTGGCCTTCAGGTAGTCCATTTCCTGGACGCGGTTGGGCGTGGTCGGATGCCCTTCCGGAAAGCCGGCGACGCCGATGCCGAAGCCGCGCCGGTCGGGATGGCCGCCGCGCTCGTTGAAGCGGCGGATGAAGCGCACCAGGTCGGCCGCCTGCTGGAAGGCGTCCTTCTTGCGATCGTAGCCTTCCAGGTTGCGCGGCGGGTCGCCGCCGAGGGCGAGGATGTTGCTGACGCCCGCCTCGGCGTAGCGCTCCAGGATGGCGGCAATGTCCGCTTCGCTGTGGCAGACGCAGGTGAGGTGCGGGATCGGGTCCAGGCTGGTGGTCTGTTTCAGGCGCACGACCAGGTCGTGGGTGAGCTCGCGGGTGGAACCGCCGGCGCCGTAGGTGACGCTGACAAAGGAGGGGTGGTAGGATTCCAGCTCGCCGATGGTCTGGTACAGCGCCTCGGCCGTCTCGGGCGTTTTGGGCGGGAAGAACTCGAAGGACAGCGTCGGGCGCTGGTGGGCGAAAATGTCAGCAATGTGCATCAGTCGGATGGAATGGCGTATACAACGCGGTTGCGGCGTCTGGGCAAGCCCGGATCATCCCAGCAGCAGCGTCACCCAGCGCCCGGCCTGCCAGCCGACCAGGGCGGTCAGCAGCAGCGCCACGGCCAGGCTGAGCAGGCCGACCAGGCCGATCTCCAGCAGCTTGGTCAGGGCCAGCGAGCGGCGCGAGACGCCGAGGTCGTCGAGCGTGGAAAACTCGCGGCGGCGCAGGCGGAAGGACAGGGCGAAGACCAGCACGGCAACGGTGGCGGCGGCGCCTGTGGTCGCGGTGAAGAGGGCCAGCGCCAGGCGCTCCGCGCGGAACAGCGTGCGCATCAGGGCGTCGAACTCGTCGCGCGGCCGGATCAGCTGGGCCGGCTGGGAGGTGTCGAGGTAGCGGCCGGCCAGCAGCGCTTCGGCCTTGGCGTCGCGCGGCGCGACGATAATGGCGCTGACCGGGTAGCCGCCGGTGTCGCCGTGGAAATGGAAACCCGCGAGGTTGGCGTCGGTGACCTCGTTGAACAGCCGCACGCTGGCGTTGCCGACGACGCTGCCGTCGGTGCGCCGTTCCAGGACGGCCGAGTCGGGCGCGCGGGCGAGGTCGTCGTGGCCGTGCGCCAGCCCTTCGATGAGCCAGGCGGTTTTCAGGTCGACAAAAACCGCGTCGTCGTCGGCGCTGCCGGAAGGGGCGAGGACGCCGGTGAGGCGCATCTTCAGCGGGTAGATGCCGGCCAGGTCGAACACCTGCTCCTGCGAGGAAAAGACCGCATCGCCGGGTTTCAGACCGCGCTGCCGCGCCAGCCGGGCGCCGACGACGCAGTCGCCGAGCCGGCCGAACAGCCGGCCCTGGGCCGGGTGCAGGCGCCGCAGGCGGAAATACTCCAGCTGGGTGCCGACGATCGGGGCGCCCTGGGCGTGAAAGCGCAGGTGCAGCGGGATGGCCGTGCCCAGGCCGGTCTGGCGCACTTCGTCGAGCAGCCGGGCGGGCAGGGGCGGCAGCGGCTGGCGTTTGAAGTAGAGGGCGGTGAGCAGCAGGTCGAGGGCGCTGCCGCGCGCGCCGATCACCTGCGGCGTGCTCGCGGAGCGCTCGCGCAGGGTCGATTCCGCGGCCCGCACCAGCAGGCGCACGGCCAGCGGCAGGGCCAGCACCAGCCCGAGCGCGCCGGCGAGCAGCACGGTCTGCAGCCGGTGGCGCAGCACGTAGCAGCGGGCGAGATGAAAGGCGGCCGTCATGCCGCCAGGGCCTCCACCTGAAGCTGGTTGGGAAAGCGCGGCAGGAGGTCCTGGTCGTGCGTGACCAGGACCAGGCAGGCGCCGGCGGCCCGCGTCCGGGCCTGCAGCAGCTCGATCACCCGGTTGCGGCGGACGGCGTCCAGCGAGGCGGTCGGCTCGTCGGCAAAGATCCACTGCGGCCGGTGGGCGAGCGCCCGGGCGATGGCGACGCGCTGGCGTTCGCCCTGCGAGAGTTCGCGGGTCAGGCGCCGCCAGTGGCGGCCGATGTCCAGCTGCTCCGCCAGCTCCCGGGCGTCTGCTTCGGCGCCGGCAGCGGTGCCGGCGAAGCGCGCGGGCAGCAGGAGGTTTTCCGCCACCGTCAGGTAGTCGAGCAGGGCGAAGTCCTGGAAGATCAGGCCGGTGCGGGTGAGCCGGAAACGGCGGCGTTCCGCCTCGGTCAGCTGGTCGAGGCGGGTGTCATCGAGACGGATTTCACCGCGCTGCGGCTGGAGCAGGCCGGCCATCAGACGCAGCAGGGTGGTCTTGCCGCCGCCGCTGGGGCCGAGGATGGCGAGGCTGGCGCCGCGGGCGAGCTCCAGGTTCGGCAGCCGGAGCCCGAAGCCGTCGCCCGGATAGCGGAAATGCAGATCGCGAATGGCGAGGGCGGACATCGGCGGTGGGGGCGGTCAGACCCGCACCAGCGCCGGTTCGGGGTATTCAAAACTGCGGCCTTCGAAGTTGCGGATCAGCGTGCGCTGCTCGTCGCGCAGGAGGACGTAGTCGGGGTTCACCGGCACCTTGCCGCCGCCGCCGGGGGCGTCGATGACGAACTGCGGCACGGCGTAGCCGGTGGTGTGGCCGCGCAGGTTTTCGATGATCTCGAGGCCGGTGCTGACGCTGGCGCGCAGGTGCGAGCTGCCCTGGATGAGGTCGCACTGGTAGAGGTAGTACGGGCGCACCCGGCACATGAGCAGCTTGTGCACCAGCGACTTCATGGTCTCCGGGTCGTCGTTGACGCCGCGCAGCAGGACGCTCTGGTTGCCGAGGGGCACGCCGTGGTTGGCCAGCAGCTCCAGGCCGGCGCGCACCTCGGTGGTGAGTTCGCGCGGGTGGTTGGTGTGGATGCTCAGCCAGAGCGGATGGTAGCGCTGCAGCATCCGGCACAGCTCGGGCGTGATGCGCTGGGGCAGGAAGATCGGCACCCGGCTGCCGATGCGCAGGAACTCGATGTGCTTGATCGAACGCAGCCGCTGCAGGATGGCCTCCAGCTTGGCGTCGCTGAACAGCAGGGGGTCGCCGCCGCTGAGCAGGACGTCGCGCACCTCGTCGTGCTGTTCCAGGTAGCGGAAGGCCGCTTCGTAGTCGGTGTGCAGCTCCTGCTCGCCGACGCCTGAGACCACGCGGCTGCGGGTGCAGTAGCGGCAGTAGCTGGCGCAGCGGTCGGTGACCAGGAACAGCACCCGGTCCGGGTAGCGGTGCACCAGGCCGGGCACGGGCATGTGGCTGTCCTCGCCGCAGGGGTCGGCCATCTCGTCCGGATCCTCCCAGGTCTCTTCGATGCGCGGAATCACCTGGCGGCGGATCGGGCAGTCGGGATCCTCCGGGTCAAGCAGGTTGAAGTAGTGCGGCGTGATCGCCATCGCCAGCTTGTTGCCGCTGAGCAGCACGCCGGCGCGTTCCTCGTCGCTCAGTCGGATGCGGGACTCCAGGCCGGCCAGGGTGGTCACACGGTTGCGCAGCTGCCAGGCGGCGGAGTTCCAGTCGTGCGCGGGGATCTGCGAATCCTTCCAGAAACCCGGGGCATGGGAACGGAATTCCTTCTCGGGAAGCGAGGGCGGCGGCGTGCGCATTACAGGGGCGTGTGAACACCCAGATTACGCGTGTGCTTTTCCGCGTGTCAAATTGAGTGGCGGAAAAAGTGCCCGCAGCCGGGCGGGCAAAGAATTGCGCCGGGAATCGCACTGCCGGGTTGGCAAGACCGCCGGGACTGGCTAGGCTGGCATTTCGTCGGCCATGATATTTCCCATTCTGCGCGACATCCTGCACACTCCGGTGGTGGAGATCATCCGCCATCTCAAGCAGTCGCCGGGCATGACGGTCAAGGAACTGGCCGGCGCGATGAAGATGAGCTACATGGGGGTCAAGCAGCACTGCGACACCCTCGTCGAGAAGGGGTACCTGGACACCTGGCGGCATCCGGTGCCGCACGGGCGCCCGGAGAAGGTGTACCGGCTCACCGGCAAGCTCGATCCGCTGTTCCCGCGCGCCAGCGCCGACCTGGTGGTGGAACTGCTCTCCCACACCGAGCGCATCTTCGGGCCCACCGCCCCGGAAAAACTGCTGTACGCCTTCTTCCAGGCCAAGGTGGAGCGCTACGCCGAACGCGTGGCCCGCGAGACCGAACTGGAGAACCGGGCGCTGGTGCTGGCGCGCCTGCGCACCGCCGACGGCTGCATGGCGGTGGTCGAGCGGGCCAGCTGCGGCGCCCTGCGCCTGATCGACTACCACTGCCCGCTCAACGAGCTGGTCGGCCGCTATCCGCTGATCGAGGAGATCGAGTGCGAGGTCATCGAGCGCCTGCTGGGCTGCGCCGTCGAGCGCACCGTCGAGGAGCATTCCGGGCTGCGGCGGGTGATTTATTGGCTGCGCCGCTGACGCTTTTTTGTCTCGCCAGTCCGGAGCCGGTTGGCTAAATCGGGGCGTCATGAAGCTGCGCATCGCCCTGGTCCTGTTCTCCTGCCTCCTCAGCCTGGTCACCGGGCTGGTGATTGCGCGCGGCCGGACCGGCGGCGGCGAGCCCCGGCGCGACCGGCCGGTGATCGGCCTGAGCATGGACACCCTCAAGGAGGAGCGCTGGATCGCCGACCGCGACCTGTTCCGGGCGCGCGCGGAGGCGCTCGGCGCCGACGTGCTGGTGGAGTCGGCCAACAGCGACGACACCCGCCAGCTGCGCGACGTCGAAAGCCTGATCACGCGCGGCATCGACGCCCTGGTCATCATTCCGCACAACGGCGCGGCCATGGCGCGCGCGGTGGAGATGGCGCATGCCGAGGGCATTCCGGTGCTGTCCTACGACCGCCTGATCACCGGCGCCGACACCGACCTGTACATCACCTTCGACAACCTCAAGATCGGCCAGCTGCAGGCGCGCTTCCTGGCCGAGCGGCTGCCGGCGACCGGCAAGCTGCGCGTGGTGCGCATCTACGGCGCCAAGACCGACAACAACGCGCTGCTCTACAAGCAGGGGCAGGACGAGATCCTGCAGCCGCTGATCGCCGCCGGCCGGGTCGAGGTGGTGCACGAGGACTGGGCCGAGGACTGGAAGCCGGAGAACGCCAAGAAGATCACCAACGCCGCCATCACCAAGGCCGGGCAGGGGATCGACGCCATCCTCGCCAGCAACGACGGCACCGCCGGCGGCGCCATCCAGGCGCTGATCGAGGAGGGCCTGGCCGGCAAGGTGCTGGTCACCGGCCAGGATGCCGACCTCGCCGCCTGCCAGCGCATCGTCCACGGCTCCCAGACCATGACCGTGTACAAGCCGCTCAAGCAGCTCGCCGCCCAGGCGGCCGAGCTGGCGGTCAAGCTGGCCGTTCGCAAGCCGCTGATCGCCCGCGCCGAGACCGACAACGGCAAGGTCCGCGTGCCCTCCGTCCTGCTTGACATCGTCGCCGTCACCCGGGACAACATGCGTGAGACGGTCATCCGCGACGGCTTCCGCAAGGAGGCCGACGTCTTCCCCAACGCCCCGCCCTGACATGCTGCTCGAAGCCCAGCACCTCATCAAGAAGTTCCCCGGCGTCGTGGCGCTGAAGGACGTCTCCTTCGACCTGCAGGCCGGTGAAATCCACGCCCTGTGCGGCGAGAACGGCGCCGGCAAAAGCACCCTGATCAAGCTGCTCTCCGGCATCCATCCGCACGGCAGCTACGAGGGCCGGTTCACGGTCGGCGGCGCCGAGGCCCGCTTCGCCTCGATCGCCGACGCCGCGCGCGCCGGCATCGCGGTCATCTACCAGGAGCTGGCCCTGGTCGACGAGATGACGGTGGCGGAGAACATCTTCCTGGGCAGCGAGCCGCGGCGCTGGGGCGGTTTCATCGACTGGCCCCGGGTCTACCGCGAGGCCGGCGCGCTGCTCGACCGCTTCCAGGTGGGCCTCGATCCCGCCGCGCGCGTGGGCTCCCTGGGCGTCGGCCAGAAGCAGCTGGTCGAAATCGTCAAGGCGCTGGCCAAGGACTCGAAGATCCTGATCCTCGACGAGCCGACCGCCGCGCTGGCCGAGCACGAGGTGCGCATCCTGCTCGACATCCTGCGCGACCTGCGCCGCCGCGGCATCGCCTGCATCTACATCTCGCACAAGCTGGAGGAGGTGTTTGCGGTCGCCGACCGCATCACCGTGCTGCGCGACGGCGCCAGCATCGTCACCCTCGCCGCCGAGGCCGCCTCGCCCGCCGAGGTCATCCGTCACATGGTTGGCCGCGAGATCGGCGACCTGTTCCCGCGCCGCGCCGGGGCGCCGGGCGAGACGTTGCTCGCCGTCAAAGGCTTGAGCGTGACCGACGCCCAGGGGCTGCCGCGCTTGCACGATGTCAGCTTCGAGCTGCGCGCCGGCGAGGTGCTGGGCATTGGCGGACTCATGGGCGCGGGCCGGACCGAGCTGCTCATGCACCTGTTTGGAGCCTGGGGGCAGCGCCAGGCGGGCACGGTCGAACTGGCCGGCGCCCGGATCGACGGCCTGCCGCCGGCGCGGGTGCTGCAGGCCGGCCTGGCCCTGGTCAGCGAGGACCGCCGCCGCTACGGTCTCGTGCTCGAGCAGCCGATCGGCTTCAACCTGTCGCTGTCCTCGCTGGGGCAGTTCACCCGCGCCGGCTTCGTCAACCGCAGCCTGGAGACCCGGCGCAACCGCGAGTTTTTCGACGGCCTGCGGGTCAAGGCCACGGGGCTGGAGGCGGTGGTCGGCCGGCTCTCGGGCGGCAACCAGCAGAAGGTCGTGCTGGGCAAGGCCCTGATGACCCGGCCGCGGGTGGTGATGCTGGACGAGCCGACGCGCGGCATCGATGTCGGCGCCAAGCTGGAAATCTACGAGCTCATCAACCGCCTGACGGCCGAGGGCCAGGCGGTCATCCTGGTGTCGAGCGAGCTGCCGGAATTGATCGGCATGAGCGACCGCATCCTGATGCTGCACGAGGGGCGGATCGGCGGCGGCTTCACCCGCGCGGAGGCCACCCAGGAGCGGCTGATGCAGGCGGCGCTGGGCCGGACGGAAGCCGGCCAGCCGGCCTGAGCGCGGCCGGAACGTCGTTTTTCGGGGCCGCCGGGTGGTTTCTTGTTTGCGCAAGGGACGCGTCCCGGCCAGTTTCCCCCGAATGATTCGTGAGCCATCCGCGCTGGAGAAGACCTGGCAGGGAACCGCCGTGTCCTCCGGCGTCGCCCATGCGGTGGTGCATGTGCTGAAGGACCAGTTTGACGAGCCGGACGCCGATCCGATCCGGCCGGAGGAGGCCGAGGCGGAGCTGGAGCGCTGGCGCAAGGCGCTTGACGCCACCCACCGCGAGATCGAGGCCCTGCAGCTGGTGGTGGCCACCGAGGAGCGCAACGCCGAGGCCGACATCTTCGAAACCCACCTGCTGATCCTGGACGACGCCTCGATCCGCAAGCAGGTCGAGAAGACCGTGCGCGAGAAGCTGATCTGCGTCGATGCGGTCTACTACCGGCTCATGTGCAAGCACATGGACGCCCTGCGCGGCCTGGCCGACTCCTACCTGCGCGAGCGCTACCTGGACATCAAGGACATCACCTACCGGGTCATGCGCCACCTGCGCGGCGAACTGCTGCAGCATCCGATGTTCGACGATCCGGTCATCATCGTCGCCCATGACCTGACGCCCTCGGACACGGTCCAGCTCGACCGCAGCAAGGTGCTCGGCTTCGCCATCGAGACCGGCAGCAGCAATTCCCACGCCGCCATCATCGCCCGCTCGCTCGGCCTGCCGGCGGTGGTGCGCCTGCACGGCATCTGCGACGAGCTGCACTCCGGCGACCCGGTCCTGCTCGACGGCGACGAGGGCCTGATCATCCTCAATCCCTCGCAGGCGGTCCTCGACCGCTACCGCTCGCGCGAGCAGGAGGCCGAGGTGCGCGAGGACGCCCTGCAGGAGACCCGCCACCAGCCGGCGGTCACCACCGACGGCTTCACCGTGCAGGTCTGCGCCAACGCCGAGTTCGTCGAGGAGATGAAGGGTATCCGCGACAGCGGCGCCGAGCATGTCGGCCTGTTCCGCACCGAGTTCCTGCACCTCGAGGATCCGGACGGGTCCGAGGACTGGCTGGCCGGCAGCTACATTCAGGCGGTCAAGGCCGTGGCGCCCGGCCAGGTCATCTTCCGCACCCTCGACATCGGCGGCGACAAGATCGACTCGCAGCTCAACCTCGAGTCCGAGCCCAACCCCTTCCTGGGTTGGCGCGGCATCCGCGTCTCGCTCGGCCGCAAGGACCTGTTCAAGCGCCAGCTGCGCGCCCTGCTGCGCGCCGCCGCCCACGGCCCGATCGGCATCATGTTCCCGATGGTCAGCGGCGTCGAGGAGGTGCGCGAGGCCAAGCGCCTGATGCACGAATGCGCCGACGAGCTGCGGGCGGAGGGCCATGCGCTGCCTCACCAGGTGGACATCGGCGCCATGATCGAAATTCCCAGCGCCGCGCTCACCGCCGACCTGATCGCCGCCGAGGTGGACTTCCTCAGCCTCGGCACCAACGACCTGACCCAGTACACCCTGGCGGTGGACCGCCTGAATGAGCGCGTCGCGGACCTGTACCAGCCCACCCATCCGGCGGTGCTGCGCCTGATCGCCGTCACCGTCGAATCCGCCCGCCGGGTCGGCGTGCGCGTCTGCATCTGCGGCGAGATGGCTTCGGACATCGAACTGACGCCGCTGCTCATCGGCATGGGGCTGGATGAACTCAGCGTCGCCGCCGGCCAGGTGGCCAGGGTCAAACACGCCGTGCGCCACCTGAATGCCGCCGACTGCCTGGAGCTGACCCGCGAGGTGACCCGGCTGACCTGCGCAGCCGACATCCTGGAACTGAGCCGCGGCATGGCCCGGCGCCAGTATCCCGAGCTGTTCGACTGAGACCGGCACGAAAACGGCGCACCCGTTACCGGGCGCGCCGCTCGCTTGGGAGGAGTGGTTGTCAAATTTGAGAAACGTCCCCGGCTGGCGGTTGGATACCGCAAAAGTGCGGCGACCGCCCGCCGCCGGCGCCGCCGGGCGCGGTTCCGGGGCCGGGCGCGAACTCCGCCCCGTCTCCGCTTGAGTTTTGGCGTGGAACCGCTAGCGGAAGCGTATCCCAGCCATGCCTTCCGAAACCGACATCCGCCAGGCCCTCGCCCAAGTCCGCTATCCCGGCTTCAGCCGCGACATCGTTTCCTTCGGCCTCGTCCAGAACATCGCCATCGAGGGGGGGCGGGTGACAGTCGGCATTTCCGTGGCCACCCGCGACCCGAACGTGCCGCGCCTGATCCACGAACAGGCCATGGATGTGCTGCAGAAGCTGCCGGGCGTCGGCGAGGTGAAGCTCAATTTCGACATCAAGGAGCCGCCGAATCCGGCCGCGCCAGCCGCCGACCGCCTGCCCAAGTCGAGCCTGCCGGGCGTCAAGAAGGTGATCGCCGTCGCCTCCGGCAAGGGCGGCGTCGGCAAGAGCACGGTGGCCTCCAACCTGGCGGTGGCCCTGGCCAGGACGGGCGCCCGGGTCGGCCTGTGCGACTGCGACCTGTACGGCCCCAGCATCGCCCTCATGTTCGGCACCAGCGAGCGCCCCTGGCAGAACGAGGAGCAGCAGATCGTGCCGGTCGAGAGCCACGGCCTGCAGCTGATGAGCATGGGCTTCCTGCTCGAGGACGATGCGCCGGTCATCGTGCGCGGTCCGATCGCCACCAAGTACACCCAGCAGTTCCTGCGCCAGTGTGCCTGGAACGACCTCGACTACCTCGTGCTCGACCTGCCGCCGGGCACCGGCGACATCCAGCTCACCATCGTGCAGACGGTGGCCCTCGACGGCGCGGTGATCGTCACCACGCCGCAGGAGGTGGCGCTGATCGACGCGCGCAAGGCGGTGGCGATGTTCCAGAAGGTCAACGTGCCGATCCTCGGCATCGTCGAGAACATGAGCCACTTCCTCTGCCCGAGCGACGGCCAGATCTACCACATTTTCGGCAAGGGCGGCGGCGAGCACGAGGCCAAGCGCCTGGGCGTGCCGCTGCTCGGCCAGATCCCGATCGAGATGCAGGTGCGCGAGGCCGGCGATGAAGGCCATCCGGTGGCTCTGGAGGATCCGGACAAGTCGGCCGCGTCCCGGGCCTTCCACGCCGTGGCCGCCCAGGTGCGCCAGGCCGTGCCGCTCGGAAGCTGAAGACAATCCTGATTGCTGCCGCAGGCCGGCGCCGGTAAGCTTTTCGGCCATGCGCCTTGCCCTGCTGCTTTTCCTGACCACGCCCCTGCTCGCCGAAAACTGGCCGCAGTGGCGCGGGCCGCGCCTCGACGGCACCAGCCGCGACCGCGGTTTCCCGACGGCGGCCGAGCCGGCCGCCCTGGCCTGGAAGGTCGAATTGCCGGGCGAGGGGCACGCCTCGCCCATCGTCTGGGAGGACCGGCTGTTTACCGTGGCGGCCCTGGCCGAGACCGAAGAGCGGCTGCTGCTCTGCCTGGACCGCGCCTCGGGCCGCGAGCTCTGGCGCCGGGCGGTGCTCAAGGCGCCGATGGAGGGCAAGCACCGCCTGAACAGCCACGCCTCCAGCACCCCGGCCACCGACGGCGAGCGGGTGTACACCGCCTTCCTGAGCGGCAAGCGCGTGGTGGTCAGCGCCCACGATTTCTCCGGCCGCCAGCTCTGGCAGGTGCAGCCCGGCAATTTTTCCAGCAAGCACGGCTTCTGCAGCTCGCCCATCCTGTTCGAGGACAAGGTGATCGTGAACTGCGATCATGACGGCATGGGCTACATCGTCGCCCTGGCGCGCGACAGCGGCCGGCCGCTGTGGCGGATCGAGCGCCCCAACCAGACGCGCAGCTACTGCGTGCCGCTCCTGCGCGAGATGGCCGGGCGCATGCAGCTGGTGCTGTCCGGCAGCAAGTGCGTGGCCAGCTACGATCCCCGCGACGGCAGCCTGCTCTGGATGATCGACGGCCCGACCGAGCAGTTTGTCGCCTCGCCGGTCTACGACGAAGGCTCGGGCCTGCTGCTGATCAGCGGCGGCTTTCCGGAACACCACATCCTGGCCATCCGGCCGGACGGCCGGGGCGACGTCACGGCCAGCCACGTCGAGTGGCGCACCAACAAAGGCGTCGCCTACGTGCCCTCGCCGGTCTGCGAGAGCGGCTGGTTCCTGATCGTCTCGGATTCCGGCATCGCCCACTGCTTTGCCGCCAAAACCGGCCGCATCGCCTGGGAGGAGCGCATGAAAGAGCACCACGCCTCGCTGGCCAGCGCCGAGGGGAAGGTCTTTTTCATCAACGATTTCGGCACGCTGCGCGTGGTCAAACCGGGCCCGGCCTACCAGCTGGTCGCCGAAAGCGAACTCGAGGAGCGGGTGTTTGCGTCGCCGGCGCTGAGCGAGGGCCAGCTTTTTGTCCGCGGCGCCCGCCACCTGTTCTGTCTGGGCAAGCGCCAGGCCGCCACGGCGGCGCGCTGAAGCTCATGCGCCGGTCAGCAGCCGGCGCAGCAGCCAGACCTGCAGCAGCACCAGGCCGGTCAGCAGGGCGGCCAGCAGTCCCAGCAGCAGCGCCAGTCCGAAAAACAGCCGCCAGGTGCCGCGCCGCACCGCCTGCTGCTGGCCCGCCTGCCAGCGCTGCAGCAGGCGCAGGTTGCGCAGGTTGGATTTGAAGAAGGCGCTGATCACCGGTCCGGCGCCGGGCAGGAAGTCGAACAGGGTGTTGAGCAGCAGGTTGCCGGCCATGCGGATCAGCACCGGCAGGCCGACGCCGCAGCGCACCGCCTCGACCAGCAGGATGACCCCGGCCGCGGAACTCAGGCTGCTGCCGAGTCCGGGGAACAGGGCGAGCAGGGGATCCAGGCCGATGCGCCAGTTCGTGCCGGGAATGCGCAGCCAGTCGTCCAGCCACTTGGCCAGGAAGCGGCTCAGCTCCGAGTCGGGAACGCCACCCGGGCGGCCGGGCGGCGGGTGCGGGGAACCGGTCATGGCGGAGCAGGGGGGCTGCCGCTCAGAGCATCGTGTTCTCCAGGGCCTGCACCTCTTTTTTGACGAGGGCGCCGACGCGATGCTTGGCCAGGTAGACCTGGGCGGCGTTGATGCCGAGGGCTTCGCTGGTCTTCTTCACGCCCCAGCCCTTCATGACGTAGCAGTCAAAGATCTGGTACTGGCGCGGCGAAACCTTGCCTTTGACGCGTTCCAGGGCGGCGGCGGTGATGTTGTCCCGCCACTCCTTGTCCCAGATGTCCTCGAGCAGGTTGTCCTTCTCGTTGGTCAGGCGGTCGAGCGCCAGGTTGCTGGTGTCCTCGGAGTCGGCGTTGCCCTGGTCGGCCAGGGAGGGCTGGCGCTTGCGGGCGCGGAAGACGTCGAGCACGCGCCAGCGGGTCATCTGCAGCAGCCAGGCCTTGAACGAGCCGGCCCGGGGGTCGTACTGGCCTTTTTGCACCTGGCGGGCGATGGCGATGATGGTCTCCTGGATGACGTCAAAGGCCTCGTCGCGGGTCAGGCCGGCCTTGGTGGCGACGCTGTAGATCAGCCGCCAGTAGGTCTGGTAGAACTCGTTCCAGGTACGCTGGTCTTCCCAATTGTTCAGACGCTCGATCAGGCTCTTGCGGGTTTTCTCCCACATGCCCTTCTCTTTTTTGGCGTCTTCGGATTCGGGGGTTTCAGGCGCGTCCTCCATCAAGCCATGAATGTCAGCGGTTGCTCTCCGGTGTCAAACCTTGACTCCGAAGGGGGTGTACCCCGCCGGAAAAAAAATCCTCTTTCGAAGAAATGTCCATCGGCATTTTTCTGGCCGCCGGAACGGGAACCTGCTTGGATGCCGCCATGATGGCCTCGCTGATTTCCGGCCTGCTGCGCCTGACCACCGGCGCGGTGGCGCGCTGGCAGGGCTGCGCGCCGGAGGCGCGGCCGCGCATCTACTACGCCAACCACACCAGCAACCTGGACGGACCGGTGCTCTGGGCCTCGCTGCCGCCGGCCATCCGCCGGCGCACCCGGCTGGTGGCGGCGCAGGACTACTGGAGCGTCGGCCGCCTGCGTCCCTGGCTGGCCCGTTCGGTGTTCCAGGCGGTGCTGATCGAGCGCCGGAAACCCACCCCGGAGTGCAACCCGCTGGACACCATGCTGGAGGCGCTGGGCGAGGACGGCTCGCTGATCCTGTTTCCCGAGGGCGGCCGCCAAGCCGGCCCGGATCCGGAGCCGTTCAAGGCGGGCCTGTACCATCTGGCGAAGCGGCGGCCGGAGATCGAGCTGGTGCCGGTGTGGATGGAAAACCTCAACCGCATCCTGCCCAAGGGCGAGGTCCTGCCGGTGCCGCTGCTTGGCAGCCTGGTGTTTGGCGCGCCGCTCCACCTGCAGGAGGGGGAAACCAAGCCGGCCTTCCTGGAACGGGCGCGCCAGGCGATGCTGCTGCTGCGCCAACGGCCGGAGGAGGCGGGCGCATGAACTGGGACCGCGAACTGCTCCTGCTGGTCGGCGGCGTGGTGGCGCTGCTGGTCGTCGCCTCCCTGCTGACGCGGTTTCTGCTCGCCCGGGCCGCCGGCGAGTCCGCCCGCGCCACGCTGCACAACGTCGCGGAGCGCACGAACGCCTGGTGGCGCATGGTGGCGATCTTCACCCTGGCCGTCGTGGCCGGCCCCAAGCTGACGGTGCTGCTGTTCGCGCTGCTGTCCTTCATGGCGCTGCGCGAGTTCATCACCCTGACGCCGACCCGGGCGGGCGACCACCGCACCCTGTTCTGGGTCTTCTTCGTCATTCTGCCGCTCCACTACGGCTTCCTGCTCAGCGGCTGGTACGCGATGTTCGCCATCTTCATCCCGGTCTACGCCTTCCTGCTGGTGCCGGTGCGCAGCGCCCTGGCCGGCGACTGCGAGCGCTTCCTCGAGCGCACCGCCAAGATCCAGTGGGGGCTCATGGCCTGCGTCTACTGCGTCAGCCACGCTCCCGCCCTGCTGTTCCTGGAGGTGCGCGGCTTCGCCGGCCAGAACGCCAAGCTGCTGTTCTGGTTCGTCACTTTGGTCGAACTCAGCGACGTCCTCCAGTACGTCTGGGGCAAGACCTGCGGGCGGCGCAAAATCGCGCCGCGGGTGAGCCCGAACAAGACCTGGGAGGGCCTGCTGGGCGGCGGCCTGTGCACCGTCGCCATCGGCGCGCTGCTGGCCCCGGTGACGCCCTTTGCGCCCTGGCAGGCGGCGGCCCTGGGCGCCCTGATCGTCGCCGCCGGCTTTCTCGGCGGCCTGGTCATGTCGGCCATCAAGCGCGACCGCGGCGTCAAGGACTGGGGCAGCACCCTGGCCGGCCACGGCGGCGTCATGGACCGCATCGATTCGCTCAGTTTCGCGGCGCCGCTGTTCTTCCACGCCGTCCGCTACTTCTGGACCTGAACGAAAAAGGCCTGCCGACGCGAAGCGCCGGCAGGCCCGGGAAGTCGGGGCTCAGGTCGTTTCCAGAGCGCGGGCCATGACCACCTTGCCGGTGCGCACGGTCTCGACGATGTCGAACTTGCTGAGCAGGCGGGTGGCGGCGTCAAGCTTGTCGCTGTTGCCGCTGATCATGGCGATCAGGCTGTCGTCCTGCAGGTCGACGGTCTTGCCGCCGTAGTGCTCGACGATCTGCAGGATCTCGGTGCGCTGGTCCGGGCCGGCGGCGACCTTCACCAGCACCAGTTCCTTGACGACGGCGTCGCGGTCGGTGTGCTCGGTGCAGTGGATGACGTCCACCAGCTTGTTCACCTGCATGATGATCTGGTGCAGGCCTTCCGGATGGCCGCTGATGCCGATGGTCATGCGGCTGAAGCGCGGATCGCGGGTCTGCGAGACGACGAGGGATTCGATGTTGAAACCGCGGCGGCTGAACACGGCGCAGATGCGGCCGAGAACGCCGGGCTGGTTGTTCACGTACACGCTCAGCGTGTGGATGTTGATGATGTCCGCCTGCGGGGCGGGCTTTTTGTCCGTGGTGGCGGGGATGCGGTCGCTCATGGGGATGAATGGGTGTTAATAGTTTC
>CAYYJK010000039.1:8379-18726 GCA_964472185.1 uncultured Prosthecobacter sp. | reverse complement strand
CCGGACATAGCCGAGGGTGTACTCGTGGACGTCCAGCGCATCGTCCTGCACCAGCGGGGTCAGATCCATCGCGAAGGTCAGCAGGCTGGTCTTGTCCGTGGTGTGCGAGTCGAAGTAGGTCGCGTTGGCGTGGCGCAGGCCCTCCTCCGCCAGGTCGTAGCGCTTGCCGCCGCTGATCTGGCTGTCGAAAACCCCGAGCAGGGGCCGCAGCAGGTGCGGATGCTTGTCCACCCAGAGCATCGCCTTGTCCTCGTGCAGCAGCCAGTCGAGCTTGCGCCAGACCTCGCAGCCGTAGACCGTCTTCGGCCGCCGGTCGGCGGGCAGCTGGCGGATCGCCTCAAGGCAGCGCAGGAAGGTGGCCACGTGCGTGTCGTGCCGGTCGCAGGGGTTGTGGAGGTAGAGGACTTCCGGGCAAGTGTTTTCCAGGATCATCTTCAGGTCGGCGACCACCGGACCGTGCCCGGGCTGCTTGACGTCTTCGCTGGGATAGCCCAGCTGCGCCATGAAGCTGTACTCGCCGACATAGGCGGCCTTGCGCTGCTCGATCAGGCGCACTTGCTGCATCTCCTCGTCGGTGTAGTGCGCGTACGGCCCCTTGCGCGGGCTGCCGGAACCGTTGGTCACCACCACGCCGCCGAACCACTTGTCGCCGCTGTGGAAGCACTCGGTGATGCCGTGGTAGGCGGCGATTTCCAAGTCGTCCTGGTGGGAGACGATGCCCAGGTGGGTGACGCGGCGCAGCGCCGTCCAGGGATCGGTTTGGTCCGGAATGAAAATGTCGTGCTTGGGATGGTGGAAGGTCACAGTGGCCTCATTAAACGCAGCCCGCCCGGGGATGCAAATGGCGCCCGGCCGGAGTTTTGCGCAACCTTGCGGCGCAAGCGCGGTTGATAGCGCCCATGACCGCCGCTAGCGTCGTCGGGCTGCTGCCCGCCCTTGTCATGCCGGAACCGGAAAGGCCCGAGCCCCCCGCATCACCCGCCCTTCTGGAGCCGGTGCTCGACGCCTTTTCCAACGACGACGAGAACGTCCGGCTGATGCTGCGCATCAAGGAGGGCGACATCCGCGCCTTCGAAAAGCTCGTGGAACTGCACCAGGGCACCCTCATCGGCACCGCCACGCGCATGCTCGGCAGCGTCGACGACGCCCACGACATCGCCCAGCAGGTCTTCCTGCGCGTCTGGAAGAGCGCGCCGCGCTACGAGCCCACCGCCAAGTTCACCACCTGGCTGTTCACCATCCTGCGCAACCTGGTCTTCAACGAAACCCGCCGCCGCGGACGCCGCCGCGAGATCCCGCTGGAGACCGAGCATGACGACGAGGCTCCGCGCCAGTTTGCCGATACGACGGCGCCGGCGCCGGACAGCCTGACCCAGCAGGAGGAGCTGGAACGCGCGCTCGACCGCGCCATTGCCGCCCTGCCCGAGAAGCAGCGGCTGGCGGTGCTGCTGCGCCGCCAGGAGGAGCTGCCCTACGAGCAGATCTGCGAAATCCTGGGCATGTCCCTGCCCGCGGTGAAGAGCCTGCTGTTCCGCGCCCGCACCGAACTGCGCAAGCATCTGGCGGCCTACCTCGGCGAAGAGCCGCCGCACTGACCGCACCGGTCTGCCCTTCCCCACCGCGCAGCCGCGGATCACCCGCACGGCGCGAAAGTGCGAAATTTTGCGGAGCCCGTCTTCGGACTGGAAAAACGGCTTTGGAGAAACATGTCTCCGCCGTGACTTCTCCGAATTTGAAGAAGAAGTGGCGACCCCTACGAGAATCGAACTCGTGTCGCATCCGTGAAAGGGATGTGTCCTAACCGCTAGACGAAGGGGTCGTGCTCAGTTTGAGCGGGCCATGATTCTCGACCAGTCCGCGAAATCCGCAAGGGAAAAAACGATCATTTTGCAGATTCATGACGCGGCCAAACGGCACACCGTCTGCTCGGTCGCTCCGGCATGCGCCAGCAGGGCCGCACAGCCGGCCTCGCCGCAGGCGGCACGGGCGTCGGCATCGCCGAGCAGGCGCGCCAGTTCCTGGCGCAAGGCCGCAGCATCGGCCACCTGGATGGCGCCGCCCTGCCGCAGCAGCAGGCTCACCAGAGCCTCGAAGTTTTCCATGTGCGGCCCGAACAGCACCGGCTTTTTCTCGAGCACCGCCTCGGCCGGATTCTGGCCGCCGGTGGCGAGGAAGCTTTTGCCGACCACGACCAGCGTCGCCAGCGCCTGCCAGGCGCGCAGTTCACCCGTGGTGTCGATGAGCAGCACCGGCTCGGACGGGCCCGCCGCGGGCTCGCTGCGCCGCCGGGCGCCGATGCCTGCGGCTTCCAGCGCCTGCAGGATCTCGCCGGTGCGCTCGACGTGGCGCGGCACGATGAGCAGGGCCAGATCGGCAAAGGTCTGCCGCAGCTGGCGCCAGACTCCGGCCAGCAGCACTTCCTCCCCGGGATGCGTGCTGGCCAGCAGCAGCACGGGCTGCGCCGCCGTGATGCCGGCCTGCTCCAGCACCGCGCGCAGCTGCGTGACCTGCGCCGGATCCGGCGCGGCGCCCTGCGGATCGAACTTGATGCTGCCGGTGTGGTGCACGCGCTCCGCCGCCACGCCAAGCGCCGTCCAGCGCGCCACGTCTTCCGGCTCCTGCACCAGCACCTGCGCCAGCATGCCGAACACCGGCCGGATCAGGCCGCCGAGCTGGTGGAAGCGCCGCTCCGAACGCGGCGACAGCCGGGCGTTGACCAGCGACACCGGAATGCCGCGCCGCCGCGCCGCGGCGACCAGGTTCGGCCAGACTTCGGCCTCGACCAGCACCACCTGCGCCGGGCCGATCTGGTCGAGCAGGCTCGCGCCGACGCCGGGCAGGTCAAGCGGGGAATAGAGCACGACGACCCGTCCCGGCTGCCGCGCCGCAAACGCCTCGGCCAGCGCGTGGCCGGTGGGCGTGGTGGTGGTCACCAAAAAGCCGGTGTGCGGATGCGCCTGCAGCCAGGACGTCATCAGTTTGGTGGCGATGCCGACCTCGCCGACGCTCACCGCGTGGATCCAGACACGCTGCCGGCCGCAGGGCAGCACCGCCAGCGCCGCACGCTTTTCCGGCGGCAGGCGGCCGAAGCGCTGCGCCAGGTCCTGCCAGCGGCCGCCGCGCCGACGCATCTTGACCACGGCCCTGGGCAGCATGCAGGCCAGGCCGAGCGGCAGCAGCAGGTTGTAGCAGAACAGACTGAACGATTTCGCCATGGGAAACACAGACGGCCTCAGTTCATGCAAGCGGCGGCTTGCGCAACCACAGGATGCGCGTCGATCCGTACTCGCGGTCGCGCACCAGCTGCCACGGCTCGCCGTAAACCGGACCGCCGCGCCGCACCAGGGACTCGAGCACCACGCTGCCGCCCGGGGCCACCAGCGCCCGCAGCGCCTCGTCGGCGGCCAGCTTGGCGCAGAGGTCGGCGTCGTCCGGCCGGTGCGCGTAGGGCGGATCGGCGAAGACCAGATCGAACTGCGCCCCGCTTTCCGCCAGCTGCGGCAGCACCTTGAACACGTCGCCCTGGCGGATGCTGGCGCCTTCCAGCCGCGTCTTGGCCAGGTTGCGCCGGATGACCTCGCAGGCGCCACGATCCTGGTCCACCAGCAGCGCGCTGGCGGCGCCGCGGCTCAGGCACTCCAGCCCCACGGCGCCCGAACCGGCAAACACGTCCAGCACCCGCGCGCCCTCGATGAGTTCGCCCAGCATGTTGAACACGGCCTGGCGCACCCGGTCCTGGGTGGGCCGGGTGACGGACTTGGGAACCTCCAGCGGCATGCCGCCGGCGCGGCCGGAAATGAGACGCATGCGCCAGCCTAGCGCGGGGGTGCCGTCTGTCGAGACGCGGCTGCGGCTGCGACGTCGCGCGAAATTCCGCGCCACGGTCCAACACCTTCGCCCCGCGTCTTGTCTCCTGCTGAACCGCCTGATACAACGGCGCCCGGCCATGAAGCGCTTCCTGATTCTGTTCTGCCTCGCCTTGGCAGCCCCTTTAACCGCCCAGCCCGCCATGCCCAGCCTCCAGCCGCGTTACCAGCAGGTGCTTGCACTCGCCAAGCAGGGTCATCACCGCGAAGCCGCCGATGCCGGCAAAGCCCTGCTGGCGAGTTCGCCCGATGCCCAACTCGCCGCCACCTGCCTGCACCTGGTGCTCGAGCAGCTGCGCGAATTGGACGCCGACGCCGAGGAGCGGGAGGTGCTGGAAAAAACCGTGCGCGACTTTCCCAAGGCCTGGCAAGTGCTGCTCGAAGCCGGCCTGGCCTGGCAAATGCTGCCCCACATCGGCCCCGGGACGGAGCGACTGCCGTGGCGCTGGATGCCGCTCACCCCGCGACACCATCGGGTGCGCGGCCTGCAGCTGCTCGAGGCCGCCCTGCTGGCGCAGCCGGCGGCTGTCCCGCCAAAGGAGCGGGCACGCGTGCTGCGGGCTCTGGAAGACGCGCTGCTCACCCACAGCGCGCGCCGGGCCTGGGCCCTGCAGATGCTGACCGATCTGTCCACCCTGCCCGACCCGGAAGACGAGGATCCCGTGGCGGCTTTCCAGACCGCCCATCCGGTCGACGCCACCGGCAAACCGGTGTTTTTTGTGGAGCCGGAATCCTGGCAGGTGGCGCAAAGCGACGGCGAGCGCCTGCTCTGGCTGCTGCAGGCGCGCCGCGCCCTCGGCGCCGACGAAGCCGCGGCGGCGGATCTGGAGCAGGCCCGGCTGGCCCAAAGCTGGTTCGGTGTGCAGACACTGGCCGAGCGCGGCGGGTTCTTCACCTCGCAGCCGCCGGACGCCGAGCAGCAAAGCGGCATCGCCGCCCTGCACACGCTTCGGGAGGACGAGACCACCGCCCGCCTGGCCACGGGCGTGCAGCGCTTCACCCTACCGGCCGCCTGGGCCTTCCTGCCCCGGCTGCGCGCCCGCGCCGAAGACGCGCAGACGCCGGCGGCCTTGCGCCTGGAGGCCTGGGGCGAGATCGCCGAGGAACTGCGCCACCGCCGCCAGTACGAGCGCGCCGCCGAAGCGCTGCGGCAGGCGATTGCGCTGAAGCCGGGCCGCAATCAGGTGAAGAACCTGCAGGAACAGCTTGGCCAGATCGCCGCCCCCTGGGCCAGCCTGGAACCGCAAGCCCCCCAGCCGGCCGGCCGGGAAGCCAGGCTGTCCCTGCTCTTCCGCAATGCCCAGCGGATCCGCTTCAGCGCGCGTCCGGTCGATGTCGCCAAACTGCTCGACGACACCGAGGCCTACCTGCGCAGCGAACCCGAACAGACCGACTGGGAACGCGTCCAGGTGGGTGCGATCGGTCAGCGCCTGCTTGCCCAAGGCGGCGACAAGTACCTCGGCAAGGTGGCGGCCCGCTGGGAGCAGGAACTGGAGCCGCGCGCCGGTCACTGGGACAGGCGCGTGGAGGTGCCGACGCCGCTCCAGCAGGCGGGTGCCTGGCTGGTGGAAGGCACGGCGGAAGGCGGCAACACCACGCGCGCCCTGCTTTGGCTGGAAAGCCTGGTGATCGTGCAAAGCCGCCAGGCCGGCCACTGGCAATGGTTCGTCGCCGACGCGGCCAGCGGCGCCCTGGTGAGCCAGGCCAAGCTCCAGCTGTTCGGCCGCCGGCAGGAATGGCATCATGGCACCGGCCGCCAGCGCCCGCGAATTCTCCATCACTTCAAATCGCTGCAGGCCGTCACCGACGCCCAGGGCCAGGTGGTCCTGCCTGAAGCGGATTTGGACTCTTACCAGTGGCTGGTGCGCGCCACCGCGGCCGAGGACCGGCTGGCCTTCCTGGCCGAAGGCCTGCAGCATTTCCACCACGGCCAAACCTTCCCCCAGGGCCTGCCGACGCTGTACGCCATCACCGACCGGCCGGTGTACCGTCCGGGTCAGGAGGTGAAATGGAAGGCCTGGGCGCGCCAGCCCGGCTACGATCCGCAGCGCGACACCAACCCCTTCGCCGGCGCCAGCTTGCGGGTGACGATCCAAACCCCGCGCGGCGAGAAGCTGCTGGAGAAAACCTACCAGGCCGACGCGCACGGCGGCATTCAAGACAGCCTGCGACTCGGCGACGAAGCCACGCTGGGCTCGTATCAGCTCGAGTACCGCTGGCTGCGCCGCGGCCGGGATGCAACGCACCTCGGCAGCCAAGATTTCCGCGTCGAGGAGTACAAAAAGCCCGAATTCGAGGTGCTCGTCGAAGCGCCCAAGACGCCCGTGGCTTTGGGCGACCGCTTCGAGGTCCGGGTCCAGGCGGATTATTACTTCGGCGGCGCGGTCAAGCAGGGCCGGGTGAAGTACAAGGTGCAGCGCAGCGCCCACAGCCAGCCCTGGCTGCCGGCCGGCCCTTGGGACTGGCTGTTCGGACCCGGCTACGGCCTGCGCCAGCAGGTGTATGACTGGTATCCCGGCGCGGAGCGCTGGAGCTTCTGCATGCCGGTGCCGCCCTGGTGGCCGCGGCCTGTCGAACCGCCGGAACTGGTCGCCGAGGGCGAGGCGGCCCTCGACGCCGACGGCCGGTTCAGCATCGCCGTCGACACCGCCCTGGCGAAAGAACTGCACGGCCGGCAGGATCACCGCTACAGCATTGAGGCCGAGGTCACCGACGCCTCGCGGCGCACCATCGTCGGCAACGGCCACGTGCTCGCGGCGCGCCGGCCGTTCGAAGTCGACGTCCATCTGGATCGCGGCTACTATCAGGCCGGCGCCAGCGGCGAGATTCGCGTGCACGCCCGCAGCCTCGACGGCCGGAGCGTGACCGCCCGCGGCCAGCTGCGGCTGATGCGCGTCCGCTACAGCGCGGACGGCCGGCCGACGGAAGAAGCCGTGTCCAGCTTCGAGGTGACGACCGGCGACGAGCCGGTGCGGCAAAAGGTGACCTGGCAGCGCGGCGGCCAGTACCGCGTCTCCGCCCTGCTCAAGGACGCCGCCGGCCACGAGATCGAAGGCAGCAGTTTCGTCACCGTGCGCGGCGAGGGATTCGACAACGGCCAGGACTTCCGCTTCGACGACCTCGAACTGCTCGTGGAGAAAACCGAGTACGCGCCCGGCGAAGACGTCGAGATCACGCTGCAGACCAACCGCCCGGGCAGCACGGTGGCGCTGTTCCTGCGCCCCCAGGACGGCGTCTACCCCGCGCCGGTCTGGCTGCGCCTTGACGGCAAGAGTGCGACCCACCGCTTCAAGCTGACCGAGGCCGACCAGCCCAACGTGTTCATCGAGGCCTTCACCGTCAGCAACGCCCGCGTGCACCATGCGACCCGGCAGATCCTGGTGCCGCCAAAACAGCGCATCGCCACCGTGGACGTGCGGCCCGACGCCCGCACCTACCTGCCGGGCCAGGGCGCCAAGGTGCAGCTGCGCGTCCGGGACCAGGACGGACTCCCGTTCCAGGGTCAGGTCGTGCTCACCGCCTACGACAAGGCCCTGGAATACATCGCCGGCGGCAGCGGACAGACGGACATCCGCAGCCACTTCTGGGGCTGGACACGCGAGCACCAACCGCAGTTCAAAGACTCCCTGCATCCGCTCGAAACCCGCTTGCGCAAACGCCACGAAGCCTGGATGCGCCCGCTCGGCCAGTTCGGCACGACCGCCGACGACAGCCCCGACCCGCGGCTCGCCGGCATGCGCATGCTGTCCGTCCAGGCATGCTCGGCGGAACCTGAAGCCGCTTTTGCCCCTCCGGCAATCATGCAGAGGAAGGCCGGTGCGGACATGGCGGCGGGAGCCTCGCTGGATGTTGCCGCAACCGCGGCCGCCGAGGCGGGGCCGCAGCCGATGATCCGCCGCCAGCTTGCGGACAGCGCCGTCTGGGTCGCGGACTTCACCACCGACGCCCGCGGCGAGGGCGAACTGCGCTTCAACCTGCCCGAAAACCTCACCACTTGGCAGCTGCGCGCCTGGGTCATGGGCCCGCAGACCCAGGTCGGCGAGGCGGCCGTCGAGGTCATCACCCGCAAGGACCTGATGGTACGCCTGCAGGCGCCGCGCTTCTTCGTCGAGAAGGACGAGGCGGTGATCTCGGCCAACGTCCACAACGAGCTCGACGCCGACCAGGACGTCCGGGCCGTGCTGGAACTGGAGGGCGGCGTCCTGGAACTGCTGACGCCGGCCGCCGCGGCCCCGCCGCCGCAGCGCATCGCCGCGCATGGCGAACACCGCTTCGACTGGCGGGTGCGGGTCACCGGCGCCGGCGCGGCGACGATCCGCGTCAAGGCGCTCGCGGGCAAGGACAGCGACGCCATGGAAATGACCTTCCCCGCCCGCATCCACGGCCTGCTGAAAACGGACGCCTGGAGCCTGGCCCTGCGCCCGGACCAGGCCTCCGGCGGCTGGACGCTGCGCGTGCCGGCGGAGCGCAAACCTGCGCAGTCGCGCCTGGAGGTGCGCTGGTCGCCCAGCCTGGCCATGGCGCTGGTCGACGCCCTGCCCTACCTGGCCGACTACCCCTACGGCTGCACCGAACAGACGCTGAACCGCTTCGTGCCGACGGTGCTGACGCTGGACGTCCTCAAGCAGCTTGGTGTGGACCTGCGGACGGTGCGCGACAAACGCGCCAACCTCAACGCCCAGGAACTCGGCGATCCGCGGCAGCGCGCCCAGCGCCGGCAGCCGGGCACGCACGCCGCCGTGTTTGACGAGGAAGAAGTGCGCCGGATGGCGCGTGCCGGCCTGGACCGGCTGGCCGCCATGCGCAATGCCGACGGCGGCTGGGGCTGGTTCCCCGGCGGGCGCACCTCGCTGCCGCACATGACCGCGGTGGTCGTGCATGGCCTGAAGGCGGCGGAGCGCGCCGGCCTGGCGGTCGACGATTTCCTGCTGCAGCAGGCCGTCGATTGGCTGAAAGCCCGCGAGGCCGAGCAGCTGCGCCGCCTGCAGCTGCCCGCGAAGGCCGCGGACCACAAATCCCGGCCCGACGACCTCGACGCGCTGATCCACAGCGTGCTGGTGGAATGCGGCGCAGCCGCCCAGGCGATGCGCGACCGACTGTTCGAGCAGCGGCTCCCGCTCTCGCGCTACAACCAGGCCCTGCTCGGGCTCGCCTGCCACGCCGCCGGCGAAGCCGAGCGCCGCGACGTCTGCCTGCGCAACCTCAAGCAGTTTCTCCGACAGGACGAGGAGAACCAGACGGCCTGGCTGGAGCTTCCCGACACCGGCTGGTGGCACTGGCACCAGGACCGCGTGGAAACCCAGGCGGCCTTCCTGCGGCTGCTGGTCGCGCAGGAGCCGGAAGGCGAACTTGCGGCGCGCGTGGCCAAGCACCTGCTCAACCAGCGCCGCAACGGCACCTACTGGAACAGCACCAAGGACACCGCCGCAGTCATCGAGGCGCTGGCGGCCTTCGTGAAGGCCAGCGGCGAAACCGCGCCGGAGCAGACCGTCGAGCTGCTGCTCGACGGCCGACCGCAGAAGCAGATCAGGATCACCCGCGACAACCTGTTCGACTTCGACGGCCGCTTCGTGCTGGAAGGCGAAGCCGTCACCACCGGCGAACACCGGCTTGAACTGCGCAAGCTCGGCCGCGCGCCGCTCTACGCCAACGCCTGGCTGACGGTGTTCTCGCAGGAGGAGCCGATCCCCGCCGCCGGTCTGGAGGTCCGGGTGAAGCGGGCGTTCCACAGGCTGATCGAGGAAAAAACCGACCGGAAGGCGGCCGGCGCGCACGGCCAGGTGCTGAATCAGCAGGGGCTGAAGTACCGCCGCGAACCGATCGCCGACGACACGCTGCTGAAGAGCGGCGAACTCGTCGAGGTCGAACTCACGGTCGAGAGCAAAAACGACTGCGAGTACGTGCTCATCGAGGATCCCAAACCCGCGGGCTTTGAAGCGGTGTCCGTGCGCAGCGGCTGGAGCGATGACGGCCTGCCCGCCTACCAGGAGTTCCGCGACGAGAAGGTCGCCTTTTTCGCCGAGCGCCTGCCGAAGGGCATCCACCAGCTGCGCTACCGGGTGAAGGCGGAGATCCCCGGCCGTTTCAGCGCCCTGCCCGCGCGGGTCGAGGCCATGTACGCGCCCGAACTCCAGGGCAACTCCGCGGAGTGGAAGGCGCGCATCGGCGACTGACGCCGGTCACTTGGCGGCTTGGTTCGGATACTTCTGCTGCAGCTGCCGGCGGAATTCCGCCGCCTTGTCGGACTGACCGGCCTTGTCCAGCGCCACGGCGGACTTGGCCAGGGCTTCGGGCGTCACTTCGGCGTCCTCGAAGAACTGCGCCGGGATCATGAACTTGCCCGCAGCCGCGTTGTATTTCTCCTGCGCTGCGGCGGACTGGCCGGCCTGCGCCAGCTTGTCGCCGGCCGCCAGAGCCACGTCCCCCTCGAGGATCAGCAGCAGCGCCTGCGGCTTGCCGTCCTTGGCAAAGGCCAGGCCTT
>CAYYJK010000039.1:4373-8279 GCA_964472185.1 uncultured Prosthecobacter sp. | reverse complement strand
TCGAGGATCAGCAGCAGCGCCTGCGGCTTGCCGTCCTTGGCAAAGGCCAGGCCTTCCTGAACCACCTTCTCGGCTTCGTCGATCTTGCCCAGGCCGAGCAGGGCCCGCCCCTTGGTCAGCAGGCCGCGCGCCTTGGCGGCGCTCTCCGGCGTGACCTTGAGGAAATGGTCGGTGGCGCGGATGCTGGCCTCGTAGTCCTTGGTCTCCAGAAAGGCCATGCCCAGGTAGTTCCAGACGCGCGGATCGGTGTTGTCCGGCGCGTCCGGCGTGGTCGCCATCGCCAGGTAGTGGGTGGCGCGGTCGTAGAGCTTGAGGTCGTAGAGCTTGAGCCCGAGCCAGGTCACCACCGTGGCGGGCACGTTGGCGTTGGCGTTGGCCTTGCGGTAGGCATCGATGGCGGCGCCGAGACCGTCGACATTCTGCTGGCCGTAATGCGCCAGCAGCAGCATCTGGCTGGCGCGCTCGAGGTTCGCCTCCCGGTCGGCCTCGATCGACTTCTGCAGGGCCGGGATCGCCTTGGCCCAGTCCTTCTGGTCGAAGTAGCCGCGGCCGATGCCGTACCAGGCCTGGCCGGCGGCCGCGCTGCGCGGGTACTTGCTGACCAGCATTTCAAAGGCCGCGATCATCGCCTTGGCATCGCGCTGGTCCATCGCGATGAGGCCGAGCTGCAGGTAGGCCATCTCGGCGGCCTCGGAGTTCGTGTACTCCTTGACCACGCGCTGGAAGTCCGCCACGGCCTTGGGCAGGTCCTTGGCTTCGCGGTAGGCCAGGCCGCGGCGGGCCAGGGCCTTGGAGGTGAACTCGTGGCCGGCGTTCTCGGCCAGGAACTGCGAGAAGGCCGCGACGGCCTCCTGCGGCCGGCCGGATTCGGCGAGGGCCCAGGCCTTGTTGAACTGGGTGCTTGGCTGCAGCTTCGCCGGCAGCTTCTCGATCAGCACCTCCTTGAAGGCGTCCGCCGCCTTGGCGTAGTCGGCTTTGTTGAAGGCGTGATCGGCGCGGATCAGACGGGCGAGGTTGAGGTACTCGTGCTGGGCGCGGTCGGCGGCATGGCGCTGGATGAAGGCGCTGGCGAAATCGCCGAGGTCGCGGTCGTCAAGCAGGTAGAAGCAGTACAGCTTCCAGTAACCGGCTTCGAAAGCGTGGTCGCTGCCGGGATAGCCCTGCTCAATCATCAGGTAGACCTCGACCGCGCGGGCGTAGCTCTTTTTCATCCGGTAGGCGTTGCCGACCAGCAGCAGCATCTTCGGCCGGGTGTCGCCCTCGGGCAGGACGCCGGAGTTGCGGTTGAAGTTGTCGATGACGCCGTCGTAATCGCCCTTGGCGAACAGCGCCTGGACGACGCCCACCAGCGAGATCGAGCGGTTCACCGGCGTCGTCTGCGGCAGGGAGAGCGCGCGCTCGAACCAGGGCACCGCGGCATCGGGCTTGCCGGTTTCGGCCTGCAGCACGGCGCCTTTGACGAGCGCTTCGGAGAGCACCTCCGGATCCTTGCTGGTCTGGATCAGCTCCTCAAACAGCGGCAGCGCCTCCGCCTTCTTGTCGGCGCCGAGATAGACCGTGCCGAGCATCAGCAGGGCGGCTTCGCGGTACGGATTGTCCGTCTTCACCGCCAGCACGCTCTGCAAGGCCGTCACCTGGCGGGCGGTGTCGTTGAGCATCTGGCAGGCGCGCGCCTTGTTGTAGGCGGCGGCCAGGCGCACCTGCGGCAGCGGGCTCCTGGCCTCGCTGAAGGCGAACTGGCGCGCGGACTCGGCGAAGTCTTTGGCGTTGAAGCGCATGGCGCCGAGCCGGTAGGCGGCCGAGGGCGCGCCATCGCTGTCCGGGAAGCGGTTGACCACCTCCAGGTAGTAGCTCTCCGCCACCTTCAGCTGGTCAAGCTTCATGTAGCATTCGCCGACGCGGAACAGGGCCAGCGGCACCTGGCTGCCGGCGGGATAGGTCTGCAGGTACTGGCCGTAGGACTGGGCGGCCAGGGCGAATTCGCCGCGGTCGTAGATCATCGAGGCGTAGTCGAACAGGTCCTGGTCCGGCGCCTTCGGCCGCGCCGGGGCCGGCGCGGGCTCCACCGGCACCGCACGGGGCACGGGCGGCGCGTCGTCCTCCACCGGGATGGCGCGCGGCACCTGCTGCGCGTGCAGGCTGCCGCTGCCGAGCAGCGCGAGGAGCAGGAGGCGGGGGCGGAAGGGGCGGCTCATCTCAGTTTTTCGGGGCTTCCGTTTCAGGACGGCGGGTGGCGAAGGCGATGTTCCAGATGCCGGCCTTCTGACAGGTGTCGAGCACGCGGATGACATGCTTGTAGTCGGCCACCTCGTCGCCGCGCAGGATCACCGCCTGGTCCTTGTAGATCGAGGCGATGTTCTTCAGCTTCGAGAGCAGCTCCGCCTCGGTGAGCTGCTGGCCGTTGACGATGATCTCGCCGCCGGTCTTGATGTTGATGATGATCTCGCCGACGTTGCGGGACTCCTTCTCCTTGCCCTCATCGGCGGCCGGAACGCTGATGTCCATGACCTGCTCGTTCTTCGCGTAGTGCGAGGTCACGGCGAAGAAGATGACGAGCAGGAACAGCACGTCCACCAGCGGCGCGAGCTGCATGGGCGTGGGTTCGATGGAATGCTGTTTGCGGAAGTTCATGGCGGTGGCCCGGGGTCACATCGGCTGGCCGTCCGGGCCGCGGCCGGAGACGGCGCGGGCGGCGCGCTTGTACTGCACCGCCAGCAGGGCCATGAGGTGGGTCGTGGCGGCCTCCATTTCGGAGATCAGGCGGTTCACCTTGCCGCGGAAGATGGCGTAAAAGATCAGGGCGGGAATGCCGATCACCAGGCCCGAAGCGGTGCACAGCAGGGCTTCCGAGACGCCCTGGGCGAGCCCGAGCTGGTTGGAACCGCCGTACTCCTTGCCGGAGATGGCGTGGAAGGTGGTGATCATGCCCAGCGTGGTGCCCAGCAGCCCGAGCATGGGCGCCACGGCGCCGACGTCGCCCAGGTAGGCGATGCGCGCGAGCAGCAGGCTGGACTGGCGGTTGCCCTCGGCCTCGGTCACCTCCTTGACCTCCTCAAAGCTGGCGGTGGGGTTGCGGGTGGCGAAATCGAGGGTCTTGGCGGTGATGCGGGCGATGCACTCGTTGCGGCGGTTGCAGACGGCCAGCAGGCCCAGATAGTCCTGCTTGCGGATCAGCGCGTCCGCGGAGTTCATGAAGGCGTCGCTGACCACGGTGCCCTGGCGGACGGTGAAGGTGAACAGCACGATCAGAAAGGCGGTGACCATCGACAGCACGATGAGCGGGTAGGCCATCACGCCCGTGCTGTGGATGAAGCCCTCCAGCGTCAGCGCGTTGGCGAACGGGTTGTCCTCGGCCGCCGCCGGCGCGGGTGCCGGGGTCACCACCACCTGCGCGGCACGCTCGGCCGGAGCGGCGCTGGTTTGGGCGGAGGCCCGGGGGGCCAGCCAGGAGCAGGCGAGCACCAGCACGGCGAGGGCGGGGAGAAAGAAGCGATGCATGAGGCCGGCGACAGTAGGCGTGAGCGGAAAGGTTGCAAGGAAGGAGCGGACCGGGGGTACCGCAGGAAAAGGAACGTGCCTCGGAAATCCTCTTTTCCAAACGCCGCTTTTCCGCTTCCCTGACCGGTCATGAACCGACGCCACTTCCTTTTCCTCGCCGGCGGCGCCCTGGCCGCCAGCCCGGTCCGCGCCGCGGACACCGCCCCGGCCGCGATCCAGCCCGCACTGCAGCTCTACAGCCTGCGCGCCCAGTTCAAGGAAAAGGGCGTGCCGCAGACGCTCGATCTGGTGCGGTCGTTCGGCATCCGCGAGGTGGAACTGGCCGGCACTTACGGCCTGAGCCCCGAAGCCTTCCGCAAGGAACTCGACCAGCGCGGCCTGAAGGCGATCGGCGGCCACTTCCCCTAC
>CAYYJK010000039.1:0-4273 GCA_964472185.1 uncultured Prosthecobacter sp. | reverse complement strand
CCCGGCCAGGATCCCGTGCGCCTGCTGGGCAAGTACCCCGGCCGCTGGGACCTGATGCACCTCAAGGACCTGAAGCTGGGCGTCGCCACCGGCTCGCTCACCGGCCAGACCGACGTGGAGAACGATGTCGCGCTCGGCACCGGCCAGATGGACTGGCCGGCGATTCTGGCCGCCGCCCGCCGGGCCGGGGTCAAGCACTACGTGATTGAGGACGAAAGCTCCGCCTCGGTGACGCAGATCCCGCAGAGCCTGAAGTACCTGGCCAGCCGCCGCTGGTGACCGCTCTTTTTTCGTTCGCCAGTCGGCGCACTTGGTTGTACATCGCACTGAACCCGTTTCCCCTCCGTTTATGAGCGAATCCCCCCTCCCTGACATCGGCCTCGGCAGCGCCGCTCCGCACGATCCTTTCCAGGCCGCCAAGGCCAGCGCCATGAAGGCCGCCGAGGAACTGCGCGCCGCCGCCGCCCAGAAAGCCCAGGAACTGCGCGGCGCCGCGGAAAACCGCGCGCATCAGCTGAAGTCCGCCGCCGGGCAGAAGGCCTCGCACCTGCGCAGCGAACTCAACGAAAAGGCCGGCGAACTGCGCCACTACGCCGACGACGCCCTGGGCCAGGCCCGGGAAAAGTGCGAGGATTTCGTCGTCGAAGCCGAAAAGCTGGCCCGCGAGAAACCCCGCCAGGCCCTGCTGACGGCGTTTGGCGTCGGACTGGTGGTGGGCCTGCTGCTGCGCCGCTAACCCCCTCCACGCACGCATCATGATGGACGCCGAGCTGTCCCGGGTGAAGTCGCTGCTGCGCGCCCTGGCCTTGTACGCCGAAGCCCGCGGGCGCCTGCTGCAGATCGAAGCCCAGGAAGCCGGCGTCAAGCTGAGCGGCCTGCTGATCATCGGCGTGATCGCCAGCGGCTTCCTGCTGTTCGGCTGGCTGCTGGCCCTGCCGGCGCTGGTCTGGCTGATTGCCGAGAGCCAGGGCTGGCCCTGGTGGCGGGTCTGTTTCGGCGCCGCCGCCATGCACCTGTTCCTCGGCCTAATCTTCCTGCTCGCGCTCAAGGCGCGCCTGCGCCGCCTGCAGGTCTTCGAGGAAACCTTCCGCCAGTTCCAGCGCGACCGCGACTGGATCAGCCCGCCCCAGCCCGGCTCATGACGCCCAAGCAGCAAGCCCTTCAGGATCTCGACCGCGCCCGCACCCTGCTCGGCAGCCATCTGCAGCGCGCTTCCGCAGAGCTGAATCCGCGCGCCGTGGTGGAGCGCTCGCTGCGCCGCCACCCCTGGGCCTGGGCCGCCGCGGCCGGCCTTGCCGGCCTGCTCGTGGTGCGTTCGCTGCTGCCCGCGCGGGCGTCCAAGTTTGAGCGTGACAACTCGGGTGCATCCGCTACAAAGGGCGGCCTTATTGCGCTAATTCTGTCTCCCCTGCTCGGCATGGCGAGGCAGGCCGCGCTCAAACAGGCCTCGCATCTTTTTCAAACCTACCTGACTCAAAATTTCTCCCGGCACGAGGGTGAGCGCCCGCGTGCGTGAACCATCCTCTCATGTCCGACCAAGCCGCCCCCCAAGATCTTGTGCCCGTGCTGGGCCACGTCGACGACTACCTGCGCTTCTGCTCGCAGTATGACGCCTCCGACCTGCACCTGGCCACCGCCTCCCAGCCGATCTGGCGCCGTTTCGGCAACCTGACGCCGATCTGGAACAACGCCTCGGTGCTCACGCCGGAAGACACCCGCCGGCTCGCCTACAGCTTCCTCAGCGAAGCGCAGATCCACCAGCTGGAAACCAAGGGCGACGTCGACTTCGCCTACTCCCCGGACTACGGCCGCTTCCGCGCCTCGGTCATCCAGCAGCGCCTCGGCATCGACATCACCTTCCGCATCATCAGCACCCACATCCGCTCGGTCGACGAACTCGGCCTGCCGGACACGGTGCGCACCCTGATCCGCTACCACAACGGCCTGGTGCTGGTGACCGGCCCGGTCGGCTGCGGCAAGTCGACCACGCTCGCCGCGCTCGTCGACGAGATCAACAAGGAGCGCCAGGACCACATCATCACCCTCGAGGACCCGATCGAGTACGTCGTCTCGCCCAAGGGCTGCCACGTCAACCAGCGCGAGGTGGGCACCCACACCGAATCCTTCGCCGCCGCCCTGCGCGGCGCCCTGCGCGAAGACCCGGACGTCATCATGGTCGGGGAAATGCGCGACCTCGAGACCATCTCGCTGGCGATCACGGCCGCGGAAACGGGCCACCTGGTGCTCGGCACCCTGCACACCGGCAACTCCGCCCGCACCCTCGACCGCGTGCTCGACGTGTTCCCGCCGGACCAGCGCGACCAGATCCGCATCATGGTGTCGGAATCGCTGCGCGGCATCATCTCGCAGCAGCTGGTGCCGAAGACCGACGGCAACGGCCGCGCCATGGCGATCGAGCTGCTGGTCAACACGCCCGCCGTGGCCAGCTGCATCCGCGACGGCAAGACCTACATGCTCAACGGCGTCATGCAGACCGGCAAGAACGTCGGCATGGTGACGATGGACGACTCGCTGCGCAACCTCTACGCGAAGGGGGAAATCAGCCGCGAGGAGTGCGAATCCCGCGCCGAAGACAAGCAGCAGATGCGCGCCTTCTTCCAGAGCTAACCCCGGCCTTCCGCACGCCTCATCCGAGCCCCCTTCCCGCCATGCCCATCATCGACAACTACTTCCAGCAACTCATCGAACTGGGAGGTTCCGACCTTCACCTGAGCCAGGGCCAGCCGCCCAAGGTCCGCGTCCACGGCAGCATCAAGCCCATCGCCGACGACATCCTGACCAACGCCACCATGGAAACCATGATGCGCGAGATCTGCGAGCCGCGCGCCTGGGACCGCTACAAGGAGCGGGGCGACCTCGACTTCGCCTACGAGATGGACGCCGAGCACCGCTTCCGCTGCAACTACCTGAAGCAGCAGAACGGCTACGGCGCGGTGTTCCGCATCATCCCCACCAAGATCGCCAGCCTCGAACAGCTCGGCATTCCGCCGGTGGTCAAGGAGTTCGGCCACATGCGCAGCGGCCTGGTGCTGGTGACCGGCCCGACCGGCTCCGGCAAGTCGACCACGCTCGCCGCCCTGCTCGACTACATCAACGCCAACTTCCGCCGGCACATCATCACGATCGAGGAGCCGATCGAGTTCGTGCACAAGAACAAGAAGAGCATCATCACCCAGCGCGAAGTGCCGATCCAGACGCCGACCTTCGCCGACGGCCTGCGCGCCGCCCTGCGCCAGGACGCCGACATCGTGCTCGTCGGTGAAATGCGCGACCTGGAGACCATTTCGCTGGCCCTGACCGCCGCCGAGACCGGCCTGCTCGTCTTCGGCACCCTGCACACGAACAACGCCCGCAAGACCGTCGACCGCATCATCGACGTCTTCCCCGCCGAGCAGCAGAGCCAGGTGCGCACCATGCTGGCCGCCTCGCTCAAGGGCGTGGTCGCCCAGCTGCTGATGAAGAAGGCTGACGGCAAGGGCCGTGCGGCGGTGAACGAAATCATGATCTCGACGCCGGCGGTCGGCGCCATCATCCGCGAAGGCGCCACCCAGAAGCTTTACGACGTCATCATCGGCGGCAAGGCCCAGGGCATGCAGTTCATGGACGACTCCATCTGGCAGAAGCTTCGCGACGGCTTTGTCAGCCCGATGGAAGCCTACATGAAGGCCATCGACAAAGGCCGCTTCAAGGCCTTCCTGCCGCCCGAGGACCAGGCCATCGCCAATGCCGGCGGTGGCGAAGCGAAGAAGTAGCGACTCCACGGGTGCGGCCGCGGCCGCACCCGTTTTTTTTGCCCGCCCGTCGGGCCGTCCGGGCCAGGGCTCCGCCACCCTCCTGCCGCCCCGTCATGACCACCGCCGCCGCGCTGCTGCTGCTCGCCCGGGCGAACGGCCGCATGCTGCGCCAGCGCGTCAGGCAGATGCTGCAGGCCAACCGCCTGCTGCTGGCCACTCTGGCCGGTTTTCTCGGCCTGTACGGCGTCGCCACCTTCGCCCTGATGACGCGCGGGCTGGACTTTCTGCAAAGCATGCCGCTGTTCGGCCCGCTGCTGCTGGAACGCCTGGTGCACCTGCTGTTCTTTTGTTTCTTCCTCATGCTGGTGGTCTCCAACGCCACCCTCACCGGCATGGGCTTGTTCCGCCGCCAAGAGATGGAATGGCTGGTGGCGCTGCCGCTGCCGGCGCGCGGCCTGGTGCTGTGGAAGACGCTGGAAGGCATGGCCCTGGCCAGCTGGGGCCTGCTGCTGCTCAGC
>CAYYJK010000038.1:0-18807 GCA_964472185.1 uncultured Prosthecobacter sp. | reverse complement strand
GTGC
Source organism: uncultured Prosthecobacter sp. (assembly GCA_964472185.1). Lineage (GTDB taxonomy): Bacteria > Verrucomicrobiota > Verrucomicrobiia > Verrucomicrobiales > Verrucomicrobiaceae > Prosthecobacter. Next base: position 18,803 of record CAYYJK010000038.1, on the reverse strand, counting down.
AGCAAAGCCCCCCAAGGCGGTCCTGGCGGCCAGATGCCCCCCGCCCAGGTGACGCTGGCGCCCGTCGAGCAGAAAGAGCTGGTCGAGTGGGAGGAGTTCACGGGGCGTGTCGAACCGGTGGAAACCGTCGAGTTGCGGCCGCGCGTTTCCGGCTACATCACCCAGGTGCACTTCAAGGCCGGGGCGCTGGTCAAGAAGGGCGACATCCTGTTCACGATCGACCAGCGGCCGTTCCAGACCCGGTTGCGCGCGACCCAGGCCGAGGTGCAGCGCGCCGAGGCCATTGCCGTCGGCATGCAGCGCGAATACGACCGTGTCTCGTCCCTGCTGGCCGCCAAGGCGATCGCGCCGGAGCAGGCGGAAAACCGCGAGTCCATGCACCTGCAGGCGCAGGCGGCTCTGGAAGCGGCCCGGGCCAGCGCGCACAGCGCCGAGATTGAGCTTGAACACACCGAGGTCAAAGCGCCGATCTCGGGCCGGATCAGCCGCGCCATCACCACCACGGGCAACTTCGTCACCGCCGGCACGACCCTGCTGACCACCATCGTCAGCGTCGACCCGGTCCACGTCTACACCGACATCGACGAGCACAGCCTGCTGCACCTGCAGGCCCTGCAGCGCGACCGCAAGATGTTCACCAACGGCCAGGGCCGCGTGCCGGTCGAGCTGCAGCTTGCCGACGAGGAGACCTTCGTCCACAAGGGCGCCATCGAGTCCTTCGACAACCGGCTCGACTCCAGCACCGGCAGCATGATCCTGCGCGCGGAGTTTCCGAACCCCGACGGCCGCCTGACGCCCGGCCTGTTCGCCCGCGTGCGCCTGCCGATGACGGCGCGCTACCCCGCCCTGCTGGTCGACGAGAAGGCGATCCTCACCGACCAGGCCAACAAGTACGTGCTCGGCGTCGACGACCAGAGCCGCACGGTCTACCGGCCGGTGGTGATCGGGCCCAGCATCGACGGCAAGCGCATCATCCGCAGCGGGCTGAAGGCCGGCGACTCCATCATCGTCAACGGCATGGCGCGGCTGCCGCAGCCGGGCATGCCGGTGCAGCCCGTGCCCGCCGACCCGGCCAAGAGCACGGCCGCCGCCAAGTAAGGTTCCGCGCCCCCAGTCGCCCGGCCGCGACGGCCGCCAAGGCCGCCCCATTCCCCTTCCCGACCGCATGAACCTTTCCAAGTTCTTCATCACGCGCCCGATTTTTGCCGGCGTGCTGTCGCTGCTCATCTTCATCCTGGGCGCGATCTCGCTGTTCCACCTGCCGATCTCGGAATACCCCGAGGTGGCGCCGCCGACGGTCATCGTCACCGCCACCTATCCGGGCGCCAACCCGAAGACCATCGCCGAGACGGTCGCCTCGCCGCTCGAGCAGACCATCAACGGCATCGAGAACATGCTCTACATGTCCTCGCAGAGCACGGCCAACGGGGTGATGACGCTGACCATCACGTTCAAGCTCGGCACCGACATCGACCTGGCCCAGGTGCAGGTGCAGAACCGCGTGTCGCAGGTGCTGCCCAAGCTGCCCGAGGAAGTGCGCCGCTTCGGCGTGACCACCGTCAAGTCCTCGCCGGACCTGACCATGGTCGTGCACCTGCTGTCGCCGAACGACCGCTACGACGAGCTTTACCTGCGCAACTACGCCACGCTCAACGTCAAGGACGAACTGGCCCGGCTGCCCGGCGTCGGCCAGGTGCAGGTATTCGGCGGCGGCGAGTACGCCATGCGCGTCTGGATCGATCCGGACAAGGCGGCCGCACGCGGCCTGACCGCCTCCGACATCGTCCAGGCGATCCGCGAGCAGAACATCCAGGTCGCCGCCGGCGTGATCGGCCAGCAGCCGGTCAAGACCGCGGTCCCCTTTGAGCTGACGGTCAACGCCAAGGGCCGCCTGGTCAGCGAGGAGGAGTTCGGCAACATCATCGTCAAGGTCGGTCCGAACGGCGAGAAGCTGCGCCTCAAGGACGTCGCCCGCCTGGAACTGGGCTCGAGCGAGTACGCCCTGCGCAGCCTGCTCAACAACAAGCGCGCGGTCGGCATCCCGGTCTTCCAGCTGCCGGGGGCCAACGCCCTGTCGCTGTCCCAGGCGGTGCGCGACAAGATGGCGGAGCTGAAACAGAAGTTCCCGGAAGGGGTGGATTTCGCCATCGCCTACGACCCGACCGTCTTCGTCGACAAGTCGATCGACGCCGTCATCCACACGCTGATCGAAGCCATCCTGCTCGTGGTCATCGTCGTCGTGGTCTTCCTGCAGACCTGGCGCGCCTCGATCATCCCCCTGGCCGCCGTGCCGGTCTCGCTGGTCGGCACCTTCGCGGTGATGCACGCCCTCGGCTTCTCGATCAACAACCTGTCGCTGTTCGGCCTGGTACTGGCCATCGGCATCGTCGTCGACGACGCCATCGTCGTCGTCGAGAACGTCGAGCGCAACATCCGCGAGGGCCTGCGGCCGCTCGAGGCCACCCAGCAGGCCATGAAGGAGGTCACCGGCCCGATCATCGCCACCGCCCTGGTGCTCTGCGCGGTGTTCATCCCGACCGCGTTCATCAGCGGCCTGAGCGGCCAGTTCTACAAGCAGTTCGCCGTCACCATCGCCATCTCCACGGTCATCTCGGCGGTCAATTCGCTGACCCTCAGTCCGGCCCTCTCGGCCCTGCTGCTGCAGGATCACCACGCCAAGAAGGACCTGATATCGCGCGTGATCGACGCCCTGCTCGGCTGGTTCTTCCGGCCGTTCAACCGCTTCTTCGAATGGTCGTCGAACGTCTACGTCGGCCTGGTCCGGCGGATCATCCGCTTCAGCGCCATCGCCCTGCTGATCTACGGCGGCCTGGTCTGGCTGACCGCCAAGGGCTTCGAGGTCGTGCCCACCGGCTTCGTGCCCGGCCAGGACAAGCAGTACCTGGTCGGATTCGCCCAGCTGCCCGACGGCGCCTCGCTCGACCGCACCGAGGACGTCATGCGCCGGATGACCGACATCGTGCTCAAGCAGCCGGGGGTCAAGGACGCCATCGCCTTCCCCGGCCTGTCCATCCACGGCTTCAGCGTCAGTCCGAACAGCGGCATCGTCTTCGTCGGCCTCGACGAGTTCGAGAAGCGCCGGACACCCGAGCTTTCGGGTCAGTCGATCTCCAACGCGCTCAACGGCCAGTTCACGGCCATCCAGGACGCCATGGTGCTGGTGCTGTCGCCGCCGCCGGTCAACGGCATCGGCACCACCGGCGGCTTCAAGATGATGATCCAGGACCGCGGCGACCAGGGCTACGGCGCCCTGTACCAGGCGACCCAGGGCCTGATCGGCGCCGCCTACGGCAGCGGCAAGCTCCAGCAGGTCTACTCCGGCTACACCGTCAACGTCCCGCAGCTGGAGGCCGACGTCGACCGCGAGAAGGCGAAGCTGCAGGGGGTGCCGCTGGCCAACCTGTTCGAGACCCTGCAGATCAACCTGGGCTCGCTGTACGTGAACGACTTCAACCGCTTCGGCCGCACCTACCAGGTGGTCGCCCAGGCCGAGCCGCAGTTCCGCGACGACGTCAGCGACATCACCCGCCTGAAGACCCGCAACAGCGCGGGCGACATGGTGCCGGTGGGGTCGCTGGTGCAGGTGAAGGAAAGCTTCGGCCCCGACCGCGTGGTGCACTACAACGGCTATCTGGCGGCCGACCTCAACGGTGCCGCCGCGCCGCCGCTCAGCTCCGGCCAGGGCGAGCAGGTGATCACCGAGCTCGCCAAGAACCTGCCGCCCGGCTTCGAATTCCAGTGGACGGATCTGGTCTACCAAAAGATCATCGCCGGCAACACGGCCGTGTACATCTACCCGCTCTGCATCCTGCTGGTGTTCATGGTGCTGGCCGCCCAGTACGAGAGCCTGCGCCTGCCGCTGGCGATCATCCTGATCGTGCCGCTCTGCCTGCTGTTTGCCCTGGCCGGCGTGATGCTGGCCGGCGGCGACAACAACATCTTCACCCAGATCGGCTTCATCGTGCTCATCGGCCTGGCCTGCAAGAACGCCATCCTGATCGTCGAGTTCGCCAAGGAGCGCAGCGACCACGGCCTGAGCCCGCTGCAGGCGGCGCTCGACGCCTGCCGCCTGCGCCTGCGCCCGATCCTGATGACCTCGATCGCCTTCATCGCCGGCGTCTACCCGCTGGTCGTCTCCACCGGCGCCGGCGCCGAGATGCGCCGCGCCATGGGCACCGCCGTGTTCGCCGGCATGATCGGCGTGACCCTGCTCGGCCTGTTCCTGACTCCCGTGTTCTATGTCCTGGTGATGAAGCTGGGCCGCAAAAAGCCGGTTCACGTGGAACTGCCCGCCCCCAACCTGCAGCCCAGCGCCCAATGACCTCTCCCGCCATGCCCCTGCGTCTCCTGCTTCCCCTCGCCCTGGCCACCGGCGCGCTCGCCCAGGTCGGTCCGGATTACGCCCGGCCGGCGGCCGAAACCCCGGCCCGCTTCAAAGGCGTCGCCTGGCGCGAAGCGCGCCCGGCCGCGCACCTGCCGAAAGGCGAGTGGTGGAAGCTGTTCCGCGACGCCAAACTCAACGAGCTTGAGGCCCAGGCCACCGCCGGCAACCAGCAGCTCAAGGCCGCCCTGGCGCGCTTCGACCAGGCGCGCGCCGTCGTCCGCCACAGCCGCGCGGATTTCCTGCCCAGCCTCAACGCCGTCGCCTCCGCCGAACGCCAGCGCACCTCGGAAAACACCCCGAGCCCGATTCCGCTCAACGGCCTGATGTACGACGGCCCGGCCTACAACACCGTGGGCGATTTCAACTGGGAGCTCGACCTCTGGGGCAAGATCCGCCGCAACGTCGAAGCCGGCCGCGCCGAAGCGGCGGCCGCCCAGGACGCCGTGCACAACGTCCTGCTCGCCCTCCAGGCCGAGGTCGCCGGCAACTACTTCCGCCTGCGCGCCCTCGACCTGGAGATCCAGCTGGTGCGCGCCGCCGTCGCCCTGCGCGGCGAAGCCCTCAAGATCGCCAAGGCCCGCGTCGCCGCCGGCGCCGGCAGCGAACTTGAGCAGGCGCAGTCGGAGACCGAGGTGGCCACCGCCGAGGCGGAAATTTCCAGCCTGCAGGCGCAGCGCGACCAACTCGAAAACGCCATCGCCATCCTGGTTGGCGCCAACGCCGCCAGCTTCCGCATCGCCCCGCGCCCGGCCACCCTGCCTTCGCCGCCGGCCGTGCCGGTGGGCGTGCCCAGCGACCTGCTCGAACGCCGGCCGGACCTGGCGCAGGCGGAGCAGGCGCTCGCCGCCGCGACCGCGCGCATCGGCGTCGCCAAAGCGCAGTTTTTTCCGAGCATTCGGCTCATCGGCCGCGGCGGCCTGCAGAGCAGCGACATCGACCTGCTCATGGAGCCGGCCTCGCTGATCTGGAACTACGGCCCGAACGTCAGCCTGCCGCTGTTCTCCGGCGGCCGCAACCGGGCCAACCTCAGCCGGGCCAAGGCCGCCCACGACGAGGCGCTCGCCGGCTACCGGCAGGCCTTCCTCACCGCCGTCGCCGACGTCGAGACCAGCCTGTCCTCGCTGCGCAACTACGCCGTCACGGCCGAAGCGCAGCAGCGGGCGCGGACGAGCGCCGAGCGCGCCGCCAGCCTGGCCAAGACCCGTTACGAGGCCGGCACCAGCCCCTACCTCGACGTCATCGAGGCCAACCGCACCACCCTGGCCACGCAGCGGGCGACCGTGCAGGTCGCCGGCCAGCGCCTGCTGGCCAGCATCTCGCTGATCAAGGCGCTGGGCGGCGGCTGGGATGCCGGCCAGCCGCAGAGCCTGCCCGTCGTCACCCCGGATCCGGCGGCGCGCAACGTCGCGGAGCCGCGCGGCCCCGGCTTCCTCTCCAGGGTCAAGGGCCTGTTCCGTCGCGGCTGAAGAATCGCGTTGACCGCGGCGGACCGCTGGGCTTGCTCGGCAGTCCATGAAGGCGCTGCTTCTGGCTGCAGGTCTGGCCGCTCTGCCGGCCGGCGCGGAGGACCGGGTGTTCCGCGATTTTCTGGCTCATGTCGCCGCGCATCCGGGCGGCGACGCCGCCGCCTCGTTCGCAGCCGCGGACTACGCCGATCCGGAGGCGCTTCGCCACCTGCCCATCGGCGTCTTTGATTCGGGCATCGGCGGCCTGACCGTGCTGGAAGCCCTGCTGTCGCTGGACGCCGTCAACAACGCCTCGCTGCGGCCCGGCGCTGACGGTGTCGCCGACCTCGCCGGCGAACGCTTTGTCTACTTCGGCGACCAGGCCAACATGCCGTACGGCAACTACCCGGCGGCTGGCGGCATCGACTACCTGCGCGAACTCATCCTCAAGGACGCGGCCTTCCTGCTCGGCCGGCGCCGGTTCGATCCGGCCACGAACACATTCAGGCACGACAAGCCGCCGGTGAAGGCGATCGTGATCGCCTGCAACACCGCCACCGCCTACGGCCTCGACGATCTGCGCGCCCTGCTGGCGGCGCGGGGCCTGCCCGTGGTGCTGGTCGGCGTCGTGGAAGCCGGCGCGCGCGGCCTGCAAGCCAAGCACCGCGAGGGGGCGGTGGGCGTGCTGGCCACGGTCGGCACCTGCGCCAGCGGCGTCTATCCGCGGGTCATCGGCCGGACGCTCGGCCTGGCCGGGCGGCGTGTGCCGGCGATCACCCAGCATGGCAGCAGCGCGCTCGCCGCGCTGATCGAAGGCGGCTCCGGACCGGCCCAACCCAGCCTGGCCGAAGGCAGCGCCCTGGCGGTGCGCGCCCTGGTCGAAAATCACCGCCTCAGCGGGGCCCGCGCGCCGCTGGGCACGGTGATCCTCGGCTGCACCCACTATCCGCTGGCGCAGGCGGAGATCGAAGCCGGTTTCGCCCGGCTGCGCGGCGATCCGCAACTCGGCCCCTGGCTGGCGGGCAGCATCGCTTACGTGGACCCCGCGGAATGGACCGCCCGGGAGCTGGTGCAGGCGCTGGCGCAAGCCCGCCTGCGGCTGCATTCCGGCGAACCGGGCCTCCTGCCCGCCGACCAGTTCTACCTGTCCGTGCCGCATCCGCAGCGCCCGGAGCTGCCGCTCGATGCCGAAGGCGGGCTTGAACCGGCCTTCAAGCACGCACGCCTCCCCGGCCGCCTGGACCGCGAGGACACGGTCAACGTGCCGTTGGATCCGGCCGGATTGCCGCCTTCGGCGCGCCGGCTGCTCGAAAGCCGGCTGCCGCAGGTCTGGCAGCGGCTGCAACGCTGAGCCGCCGGATCAGTGGCCGGCGTCGGCCGGCGCATCGAGCTCCTTCGGCGGGTAGAAGGCGATCAGCAGCAGCACGGCCGCGGCGAGCGACAGGCCGGTCGGCCAGAGGAAGAGCTCCTTGTAGTTCACCACGCCTTCGGCCGAAGTCAGTTTGCCCTGCAGCGGGATGAAGAACCACTTGGCCGCCAGGTCGCCCAGGCCGAGCACCAGGAGGTTGAACAGCCCTTGGGCGCTGGAGCGCACGTCCTTCGGGAAAGCGGCGTCGATGAAGATGTACAGGGTGGCGAAGAAGAAGGCGTAGCAGATGCCGTGCAACACCTGCACCACAATGATCATGGTCTGGTTCTCCGGCATGAAGGCGAACACCGCGAAGCGCGCCGCATGGCCGAGAATGCCGAGGATCATGGTGGTTTTCCAGCCCATGCGCGACAGGAACCAGCCGAGCATCGCCATCGTCAGGATCTCGGCGATCTGGCCGATGCTCATCACCGGCATGATCCACTCCGGCTTGATGCCGACCACCTCGCTGCCCAGGAAGCCGCCCGCCATCAGGAAGTAGCCGTTGTGGATCGTCGAGTCGATGAAGGTGACGATGAACAGCACCAGCAGGAAGGGTTTCTTGAGGAAGGCCGCGGCGCGCAGCCAGGCAAAGCCGCTTTCGCCGGCGGCGGCGGGCTTCGGCGGGGTGTGCGGCAGGCCGAGGCTGAAGAACGCCAGCAGCAGCGAGGAGATCCCCGAGACCAGGAAGATGTTGCGGCTCGCGGCCACGGCTTCCGCGCCGGCCTTGCCCTGCAGGACGAAGTAGAGCGGCCAGGCGGCCAGGATCCAGCCGATGGTGCCGCCCATGCGCACCAGGCCGAACTCCTTCTGGGCGTTCTTCAGGTGCGTGAAGGCGATCGAGTTCGACACCGAGATCGTCGGCACGTAAAGCAGCGAGTGCACCAGCATCAGGCCGAAGAAGGTCGGAAAGTCCTTGGCCCAGTACATGCCGAGGATGGCGAGGCCGCCGACCAGGTGGCTGAAGGCCATGAACTTCTCCGCGGCAAAGTGACGGTCAGCGAACTGGTTGCTGAAGAAGATGCCGAGCACGGAGGCGATGGCGAAGGCGCTGCCCACCCAGGTGATCTGCAGGTCCGTGAACGCGAGGCCGTCCTTGCCCATGTAGCCCCAGATCAGCGGCAGCCAGGCTCCCCAGATGAAGAACTCCAGGACCATCATGACGAACAGCTTCTTGGCGGCGGGTGATTTCATGGCGAAAGCGCGAGATTAGGAAGGCGGGCAAACGTTGGCAAGGCCGGAAAACAAAAAGGCCTTCCGCCACCGGCATGGCCGGCGGCGGAAGGCTTAACATACAGAAGCGCAGGCGCGATTCCTTCAGGCAACCTTGGCCCGGCCGGACTGGCGTTCCTGCCACCAGAACCAGCCGCAGATCAGGGCGAAGACGCCCTTGATCGTGTAGCCCGTGTTCAGCGCCAGCGAAATGCCGGCGGTGAAACCGTAGCTGTGCAGGCCGATGCTGAGCTGGTTGACGCCGAACCAGCTGAACAGGGTGATCGCGCCGAGGATGAGCGAGAGCACGTGCAGGCCGATCTCGCGGATGTAGCCGCCCAGGCGGGCGTGCAGGATGATCAGCCCCATGAGCACGATCATCAACGCGCCGTTCTCCTTCGGGTCCCAGCCCCAGAAGCGGCCCCAGCTGTCGTTCGCCCAGATGCCGCCGAGCACGGTGCCGACCAGCGCGAACAGCAGGCCGAAGCAGACGATGCCGTAGGTGATGCGGGTGAGCAGGCGGCGCACCTCGACCGCCCGGTCGCCGCGGGCGAACAGGCGCTGGATGACGTAGACCATGGAGACGACCGAGCCCAGCATGGCGCCGGCGTAGCCGATGTTGATGCAGGTCACGTGGGTCGCCAGCCAGAAGTTGGTGATGAGCACGGCCTCCAGCGTCGGCATGGTGTCCTGGCCGTCGAGCGCCATGAAGCGGTTGGCGAGGAACATGCCCAGCGCGCCGGTGAAGCCGGCCACCACCAGGCCGATGCCCTGGCGGGTGACGCGCTCGATGAACAGGCCGACCAGGGCGATGCAGCCGGCGATGAAGATGATGGTCTCGTACAAGGTGGCGATCGGCGGGCGATCATTGATGATGCAGCGCTCGACGATGCCCCAGGTGTTGTAGCCCACGGCCAGGATCAGGGTGACCCAGGCGACGCGCGCCGACCAGCGCGACCAGCCCGTCTGCGGCGCCAGCAGGCCGACCAGGGCGATCAAAAAGCCCAGAAGGTACCAGACCAGGGCGTTGGTGAAGTAGTCGCGCTGGTGGTAGCGGATTTCGCGGTCGACGTGCTTGAGCTCGCCGCGCTTCTCCGCCTGGGCGCGGACGTCGTCCACCCAGGCCTGGACGGCCGGCTTGAAGGTCTCGGGCTTCAGGCTGGCGGCCACCAGCGCCTCGCGGGCCTTGGACCGGCGCAGGTCGCCTTCCGACAGCGTGCCGTCGCGCATCAGGTTGGTGACCGTCTGCTCGACCGTCATCCAGGTGTCGTTCTTGGCATCGTCCGGCGGCAGGAAGGCCAGCGTCTTGCCCGGTCGCAGGGTGGTGTTGATGAACAGCTCCAGCAGCTTGTTGCTGGTCTCCTGGCCAAGCGCCTCGAGCTTGCGCTCGCGGATCATGCCGCCCAGGCGGGTGGCGACGTCCCAGACGCTGAGCGGACCGTCGCCGGCAAGCTCGGCCGCGGCGGCGGCCGGCAGAATGGCGCCGATCTCCTTGCGCCAGTCCGTGCGCGCTGCGGTGAGGAAGTCGCTGACGGCGTCGAAGTCGAAGAAGTTGCGCGCCAGGTCGATGACGTTGCGCTGCACGCCGGTGCGGTCGGCGGACTCGATCTCGCTGTAGCTCTGGGCGCGCTTGACCAGCTCGTCCTTGCCCTTGACGATCTCATTCCAGGAATAGCGGTCGCGCAGTCCCTTGGGATCGACGCCGATCTCGCCGACGGCCTGGGAGTTGTCGACGACGAACAGCGGCAGGTCGCGGGCGATGTCCGGCCGGAACCAGGACAGCAGGAGCCACTCGGTGGCTTTGAGCTTCTTCACGCCGGGCAATGAGGCGTGATCGACGGCAATGCTCTGCTTGCCGTGCAGGCGCAGCAGCAGGAAGCGGGCGTAGGTGTCGAGCGGTTTGACGCGACCGCCTTCCTGGACGGGCAGCGACTGGAAGGCGCTGACGATCGCGGGGTCGCGGAGGAGCGCCGGATCGGTCTGCTGCGCCGGCAGGCGGGCGCCCAGAACGAGGGTGGCGAGGCAGATGAGGAACAGTCTCATGGCGGGTGCGGAAGGTTGCATTCAGACGCCGCTCGGGGCGGCTTTCGGTTTGAGCGCCCGGCGCAGGAAGCGGATCAGGTGCATCAGGAAGTGGATGATCAGGCCGATGGAGACGGCCACGCAGCTCCACAGCGGCCACTGGTCGGAGGGGTTGCTGGCAACGGTGAACACGGACTGCTCGCCGCTGGTGCCGGTGCTGAAGCTGGCCTGGTAGACGACAAAACCCTGGTCGCGCACCGGCACGTTCATGGTCACCACCTTCGGCTCCTCCTTGCCGCCAGTGATCTTGGTGACGTGGCTGGTGTACTTTTTGGCCTTCATCGTGCCGGGGTGCAGCTCGCGCTGGAAGTCGTCCAGACGGATGGCGAAGGGCAGCTTCCACTTCATGCGGCCGAGCGCGAGGGTGTAGGAGGCGTCGCCGGCCTTGACCGTGAACGGCTCCGCGGCGCGCTCCCAGAGGATCGCTTTCACCGGCTCGCCGGTCTTCGGCTTCACGGTGACCTCGACCGCTGCGACGTTGGCTTCGTCCTCCTTGGCGTTTTTGACCGGCTGGACGCGGTAGCCTTCGATTGCGCCGGCGGCGCCCTCCTCGGCCTGGACGATGTTGGCGTTGCGGCGGTAGCCGGTGACCTGGATCTCAAAGGGCAGGTCGGCGGCGTGGAAGGTGCGTGCACGGCCGGGCTCGAGATCGGCGAAGTGCTTCATCGGAATCACCTTGGCCAGGGGATCGCCTTTGCCGGCGGCGTCGAATCGGCGGATTTCGAGGATGCGCTCGTGGTAGCTCTGGTACTGGTCGCTGGCCTGCCCCTCGAACAGCGGCATGGCGCCTTCGGTCTTGTACAGGAAGGAGACGAAACCCGCCGCGAGCATGAACATGATCGACACGTGGGCGATCAGCACGCCGATGGTGCGCCAGCCCTTGCGGATGCGGATGACGGCGCCGCAAAGCATGTTGATGAACAGCAGCACCATGAGCAGACCGCCGCCGGGCAGCGGCACGGGCACGTTCAGGTCGCCGAGCTTGAAGTCGTGGATCAGCCACCAGGAATCAAAGTAGATGCGCTGGCTGTCGAGCAGGCCGATGTCCTTCTGCGACAGGGTGCCCAGGAAGGTGATCAGCAGCAGGAAGCTCAGCACGACGATGGCCAGTCCGTAGGAGGACAGCAGGGCGAACAGGCGCGCGGGCAGGTTGGGGGAAGCACTCATGAACGGCGGAAGGAGGCGGTCACTGCTGCGGCATGCGCAGGGAGAGGGAGGAGACGAATTTGTCAAAGGCGCCGGCGTTGGCCTCGACGAGCGCCTTGGGTCCGACCATTTTCACGAACAGGCCGGCGTCGCCCAGGGTGGCGACGATGCCCATCAGGCGGTGGTCTGGCTTGGCCTCGGTGGCGCCGACGTTGGTGTAGGCGCCGTCAATCGCGACAAACACGCCCTCGATGCCCATCAGGGTCTTGCGCGGCAGTTTGGCCAGCTCCTCCTCGGTGATGTCCGGCTGGCCCATCTGTTTGCGCCAGCGGTTGACGTTGGCGAGCGTGCCGCCGGCGCCGCCGGGCAGCATCGACAGGTAGCACTCCCCTTCCCGGTTCGGCCCGAAAGCGAGATTGACCGGGCGCATCTGGCTGCGCTCGGCGCGCACCCAGCCCTCCGGCATGTCCCAGCGCAGGCGTTCGTCGCCAAAGCGCTCCTGCGGGTAGGCATGCAGCTTGGGCGCGGCTTCGTACTGCGAAATCTCGCGCGTGCGGGTGATCTCCATGCGCTCGGCGACGCGTTCGCAGGAAACCAGGGTGGCGACGGAGAGGACCGCGCCGGCAAAAGCGCAGCGCGATGTCCTGGAGGAGGGGGCAATCATGGGGGGGGATCAAAATGCAAACGAACGCCGTCTGGCCGGGGGCGCGCAGAAACGGCGTTCTGGAACTAAGGTGCGGATGAGCCATCCGCCAGCCTCATTTTTTGGCGGGGGCCGCCGGCGGCGGAGCCGCGGCCGGCTTGACGGCCGGAGCGGGTTTTGCGGCCGGTGCGGCGGCGGGGGCAGCTGCCGGTTTGGGCGCAGGCGGTGCGGTGGCCGTCGCCGGTTTGGCGGGAGCCGGCTTGGCCGCCTCCTTCTTCGGTTCTTCCTTCTTGGCCGGAGCGGCGGGAGGAGCCGGAGGCGCGGGCGGCGGCGCGGTCAGCTTGGCGATCTCCGCCTCGCTGAGGCCGACATTGACTTTGAGCCCGGGAAGCTGGCCTTCCAGCGCCTTGGCGCCCGCCTGGGTCACGCCGGTCTGCCAGACGAACAGCTTTTTCAGCGCCTTGGCACCGGCCAGCTTGGCGATGCCGGCATCGGTCACCTTGGTGCCGTACAGGTTCAGGTACTCCAGGGCCTGCAGGCCACCCAGCTGCACCAAACCAGCGTCGGTCACCTTGGTGCTCTCCAGATGCAGACGTTCCAGGGCGGTCATTTTGGCCAGCGTGGCGGCAGCGGCGTCGGTCACCCGGCTGCGCGCCAAATCCACCCAGACGACATGCGCGGCAATGGGCTCCAGCAGGGCGAGCTCCTTGTCGCCGAACTTGTCGGTGGCGTTGATGACGCTCAGACGCAGCTGCTCGGTGTCCTGGGCCAGCGGCATCAGCGAGGCGTTCAAAGCCTGCATCTTGGCGGTGATTTCCGCGACCTGCTTCTTCTCCGCTTCGGTCAGCGGCTTGGCCTTCTGCTTGTCTTCCTTGACCACCTTCGCCTCGGCCTTCGGCAGCCCCTTGGCCAGCAGCACGGCCAGGGCGCCTTCGATCTCGGCCGTCGGCTTGGCGGCCGCGACGGTGGCGGTCTCGGACGCGCCGGTCTCGATCCACCATTTCAGGACCGCCAGCTCCTCCTTGGTCACCTGCGGCTCGGGGCTCGGCGGCATGTGCTCATCGTCATCCTCCGGCAGGACGATGCGGGCCAGCAGCAGGCTCTCCGCCGGCTTGCCGGCAACCACGGTCACCGGGCCTTCGCCGCCGCCCTTGAGGATGGAGGCGAAGTCATGCAGCTGCAGTTTGCCCTTCTTCTTCTCGACCCCGTGGCAGCTGACGCACTTGTCCGCCATGATCGGCGCCACGACGTCGCGGTACACCACCGCCTTGGCGGCCAGGGCGGGATCCAGCTTGGCGGCTGCCGCCGGCTTGGGCGCCGCGGGTTTGGCGGCCGGTGCGGCGGCCTTGGCGGCCTCCGCGGGCTTGACGGGAGCCGCCGCCACCGGCTTGGCATCGTCCTCGGCGGTCCAGCCGGTGTTGATGCGCGCCTGCGGCAGCTTGGTTTTCAGCTGCGCCACGCCGGCCTTGGTGACCCCGGTCTGCCAGAGGTAGAGCGCCTTGAGCTTGCCCAGACCGGCGAGCTTCTGCACGCCGGCGTCGGTGACCTTGGTGTTGTACAGGTTGAGGTATTCAAGCGCAGCCAGCCCCTTGAGATGGTCGAGTCCGGCGTCGGTGATGCCGGTGTTCTCAAGGTGCAGCTCCTGCAGGGCGGTCATCGCCGCCACGGCCTTGAGACCGGCGTCGGTGACCTTGGTGCGGGCGAGGTCGAGCGAGACGATCTTGCCGGCCACGGGTCCCAGCGGCGCCAGGCTGGCGTCGGTGAAGTCCTTGGCGACGTTGAGGGCGGTGAAGCGGTAGGTCTTGCCATCGGCCGCCACCGGCATGAGCGAGGCGCCGCTGGCGTTGACCTGGTCCTGGGCGGCTTTCAGCGCAGGATCGGCGGCGGGTTGGGCGGAGACCAGGGCCGTACCGGCCAGGACAGTCAGGCAGAGAGCGGAAAAACGGAAGCGCATAGGGAAGAACGGGAAAGAGGTTTCGCTGCGAGGCGGCTTATCCTTTCAAAACGGCATCGACGGTGGCCTGGGTGGTGGCAGGAAATTTCGCGCCCTCCACCTTCTGCGTGCTGGACGCGCCCTCCTGGATCCACCAGCGCAGCAGCGCGACCTCCTCGGCGGTCATCTGATCCTTGCCCTCGGGCGGCATGTGCTCGTCGTCATCGAGCGGCAGGGCGATGCGCTGCATGGTCAGGCTCTCGTCGGGCTTGCCGGGGACGATGTTGCTGCCGTTTTCGCCGCCCTTCAGGGCCATTTCAAAGGTGTCCATGCGCAGGTCGCCCTTGGCCTTGTCCGCGTTGTGGCACTTGTTGCACTTGGCCTCGAGAATCGGCAGGATGACGTGCTGGAAGACCAGTTTGTCCCCGGCGGCCGGCGCCGCGACCGGGGTGGACCCAGGGGCCGGCGCAGGCGCATCCGCCACGGCCGGCGACGGCGGAACGATCGGCGGAACGGGCGGAACCGGCTCCGCGGGCTTGGGCTTTTCGGCAAAGGAGAGCATCCACTTCTCAGCGCTGATCATCCGGCTCTTGAGCGGTTCCGGGGCGTGCTCGGTGAGGTACTTGTTGCCGTGGGTCATGTTGCCGCCGAAATGGGCGCCGAGGCCCATGATGCCGAAGGCGAGGAAAAGCAGCGCCCGGTAGACGTGCAGCAGCTCGCTGTTGCCCTGGCCCATGGCCAGAATGCGCACGACCAGGGCGACCAGAACGCCGGCGGTGCCAATCAGCGCCAGGGTCTGGTGCAGGGTGAAATTGCCGCCCTCATAGCCGCCCTCGCGCGACAGCATGATTCCCGCCAGCACGGCCAGCGCCGAACCCGCAGCGCCGATCCAGAGAATCAGCAGGGCCGCCGGCCCGAGCTTTTCCTCGCCCCGGCGCGTCACGCAGGCCAGTTCGATCAGGCAGAGCAGCCCCAGGGCGCCGACCGGCAGGTGCAGCAGGATGGGGTGAAAGCGGCCGATGAACAGCACGGCGGAGGAGGTTTCGCCCTCGGGACCGTCAAACAGGGGCGGGAAAGTCACCAGCCCGGCCACAAAAGCCGCGATGAGCAGGAAGGTGGCGATCCAGGTGCCGGTGTACGAGCGGGGTTCGCCGGGGATGTAGGTGGAATTGTCGAACATGCAGGGGGGTGCAATCAAGCATACCAACGGCGGCCCGGCAGCACTTTAATCAGCAGAACACCGGGCCGGACTTGTCAAAAGCTGCTCCACGCTGGCGGCCTCAGCGCCGGCCGAGCCGGACATCCAGCCAGACCGCCGCCAGCAGCACGCTGCCGCGGACCACCAGCTTGTACTCGGGCGACACCGACATCAGGGTCATGCCGTTGAGCAGCGCAGCCATGATCAGGGCGCCAAACAGGACGCCGAGCACCGAACCGCGGCCGCCGCGCAGGCTGACGCCGCCGATGACGCAGGCCGCCACCGCGTCCAGCTCCATCCACTCGCCCAGGTCCGTGGTCGAATTGCCCGTGTAGGAGGTGAGCATGAAGCCGGTGACCGCGACGATGCCGCCCATCAGGGCGAAAGCGCCGATCACAACCCGGTCGACCGGCACGCCGGACACGAGGGCGGCCTCGGCGTTGCCGCCGATGGCGTAGAGGTGGCGGCCGAAAGCGGTGTGCTGGGTCAGCAGGTGGACGCCCAGGACGACGCCGGCAAAGATCAGCGCCGGCAGCGGAATGCCCTGGAACTGGTTGCAGACGACGACCAGCAGCAGGATCGCCTGGGCGGCGATGAACAGCCGCAAAAACACCACCTCGGCGTCCTCGACCGCAAAGCCGCTGGCCAGCCGCTGCCGGCGGCCGAGGACCGCGGCGGCCGCCAAGGCGGCGATTGCGACCGCCGCCAGACCGTAGCCCAGCACCGGCGGCAGGTAGTAGGTGCTGATCAGCGAGTACAGGTTGGTCTGCCCGCCGGCCACCACCGGCACGGTCTGGTTGTGAATGACCAGCCAGAACAGGCCGCGGAAGACCAGCAGACCGGCCAGGGTGACGATGAAGGCGGGGATGCGCTCCTTGACGATCAGCAGCCCCTTGCCCCACCAGATCACCAGCCCCGCCAGGCCGCCGGCGGCCAGTGCCAGCGGCGCCGGCCAGCCGGCACGGGCGGTGAGCACCGTCGCGATGCCGCTGAGCAGCGCCAGGCCGCTGCCCACCGACAGGTCGATGTGCCCGGGCAGGATGATCAGCAGCATGCCCATCGCCAGCGTGGCGGTGATCGACAGCTCCGTCATCAGCAGCGACAGGTTGCGGGCGTCGAGGAACTTGGGCTCGACCACGGCAAAAAACAGGCAGATGCCCGCCAGGGCAAAAGCGATCGAGGAGTCACGCAGCGACAGGGAGGATGTCATGGGCGGCAGAGTCCGGAAGTTCCGCCCCGGCAACAGCCCGGGCGGACACCGGGCCGCGTTCATAGCAAAAAACCACGCCGCCCGGCAACCCCATCCTCGCAGCCGGCGAAAATCGCCATCAGGGCATCCGCCGGCCGACCTCCTCGCACAGGCCGATGAAGGTGCGCTCCGCGAGGTTGAGCGGCCGGCCCTTGAGCGAGGAGGTCACCCACCGGCGCCGCAGCCGCCCCTTGGGCAGAGGCACGCCGGCCAGCTGTCCCGCCGCCAGCTCGGCCCGGGCGATCCAGCGCGCCGCGATCGCCACCCCCAGCCCCAGCTTGGCGAGCTCCTTGATCGCCTCGCTGCTGCCCAGCTCGATGAAATGCTGCAGCCGCACGCCGTGCTTGAGGAAGAACTCCTGGATGAGCGCGAAGTTGAGGCTGTTGCGGCTGGAGACGATGAAGGTCTGGGCCTCCACCTCCTTGAGCTTGGGCGGCTTGGACGCCCAGGGATGCAGGGGGGAAACCAGGAACTCCAGTTCGTCCTCGAAAATCGGGTGGCACTCCAGGCGCGAGACGTCCGCCGGCCGCAGCGTGACCGCCAAATCGACCTCGTTGCCGGTCAGGCGTTCCAGGGTCTGCGGCGTCTCGCCGGGAACCACGCGCAGTTCGTACAACGGAAAGCTCTCCTTGAACTCGCGAAACACCGTCGGCAGGATGAACTGCGAGGCCGCCGGCGTGCAGCCGATGGTCAGGCGGCCGCGCGGCGTCTGGTCAAGCGCGCCCAGGGCGGCGCGCGCGGCGCTCATCGACTGCAGCACGGCCTCGGCATGCGGCAGCAGTTCGCGGCCGGCATGGGTGAGGTGAACGCTGCGCCCCTGGCGGTGGAAGAGCTGGGCGTTGAGGTCGCCCTCCAGCGCCTTGATGGCGTGGCTGATCGCGGACTGCGTCAGATGCAGCTCGCGACCGGCCTGGGTGAAGCTGCCGCTGCGGGCCAGACAGACGAAGGCGCGGAGCTGGCGGGTGTCGATGGCGTGATCCATGAATCCGATTCATAGCACACTTGAGAAATTTCGCGCCTGTTTTCCGGATGCGCCGGCCCTGCTGGCACCGGGACTGCTCTTTTCGAACGGGTCATGTCCAGACCCGCTTCCGCTCACGCCGCCGCCCCGGCCCTCCGCATCGGCTTCATCCCGCTGACGGACAGCGCCCCCCTGCTGGTGGCCCGCGAACGCGACCTGTTCCGCCGCCACGGCGTGCGCGTCGAGCTCAGCTGCGAGGTCGGCTGGGCGACCATCCGCGAGAAGCTGCTCTACGGCCAGGTGGACGCCGCCCACGCCATCGCCGGACTGGCACTGGCCATGCGCCTGGGCCTGAGCACGCCGCCCTGCGCGGTCGTCGCGCCGTTCGTGTTCAATCTTCACGGCAACGCCATCACCCTCAGCCGCGACCTCTGGAACCGCGGCGTGCGCGACGCCGCCAGCCTGAAAAAACTGATCCGCAGCAGCACCAGCCGCCGCTTCACCTTCGGCATGGTCTCGCGCTACTCCTCGCACAGCTTCCTGCTGCGCCGCTGGCTCGCCGCCGGCGGCATTGACGCCGACCGCGACGTGCGCCTGGTCGCCCTGCCGCCGACCCAGATGGCCGCCAACCTCGGCGCCGGCCTCATCGACGGCTTCTGCGTCGGCGAGCCCTGGAACTCGGTCGCGGTCGAGCGCGGCACGGGCTGGATCGCGGCCACCAGCGAGCAGCTCGCCCCCGGCCACCCGGAGAAGGTGCTGCTCACCACCGAAGCCTGCCTGGCGCGCCAGACCGGGGCCATGCACGCCCTGCTGGCCGCCCTGCGCGAGGCCTGCGAATTCTGCGACCAGCCGGACAACCGGCCGGAAGTCGCCCGCATCCTCGCCGCCAGCCACCACTTCAGCGGCGGCGAAGCGCTGCTGCGGCGCTCGCTGATCGGCCCGCTCGACCTCGGCACCGGCAAGTCCGCCGATGCCGCGGGCTACCACGTCTTCCACCGCCAGTCGGCCAACGAACCGCGCCCGGACCGCGGCCGCTGGCTGCTCGGCGAATTCCTCGCCCACGGCCTGATCGCCGCGGACCGGCAGGCGGAGGCCCTCGAGGCCCTCAACGCCTGCTGGAC
>CAYYJK010000037.1:17307-18907 GCA_964472185.1 uncultured Prosthecobacter sp. | reverse complement strand
TGGCGATCATGACCGTGCTGGCCGGCCGCGACGACTGGGCCTTTCAGGAACTCAAAGCCGCCTTGACGATGAGCGACGGCAACCTGATCACCCACCTGCGCACGCTGGCCGGGGCCGGCTACGTCTGCGAAAGCCGCGACGACAGCGGCACGCGGCCGCGCACCACCTACCGGCTCACGCTCGCCGGGCGCCGGGCCTTCAAGGCCTACGTCGACGTGCTCGAAGCCATTGTCAAAAGCGTGCAGCCCGGCTGACGCTCCTTTCATTTGGTTAATCACTTTGTGATGCAAAGTTAAATCCACCCATGAACACCCTGCACCTCCATCTCGCCCGTCATCAGGGCCTCTGTTTCGGCGTCCGTGACGCCCTGCACGCCACCCACGCCGCCGCCCGGCTTGAGCCGGTCACCGTTCTCGGGCAACTGGTCCACAATCCGCAGGTCGACGCTCAGCTGCAGGCCCTGGGGGTGCACTCCGGAGCGCTGGACCGGCCGGCGGCCACCCGGCGCGTGATCGTCACCGCCCATGGCGCCGCCCGGGCGCAGATCGACCGCTGGCGCGCCGCCGGACACGCCGTGACCGACACCACCTGTCCGCTGGTGCGCAAGGCCCACGAGGCCCTCGCCCTGCTGGTGGCGGAGGGTTACCATCCGGTGATCGTCGGCCAGCGCGATCATGCCGAGGTGCGCGGCCTCAGCGGCGATCATCCCGCGGCCAGCGTGCTGCCCGACGCGGCCGCCGTCGACGCCGTGCCGGTCTCGGGCAAACTCGGCGTCATCGCCCAGACGACGCAGCCGCTGGAGCGCGTGCTGGAACTGGTGGCGGCGCTCAAACGGCGGCAGCCGCAGGCGGAGGTGCGTTTCATCGACACCGTCTGCCGGCCGACCAAGCAGCGTCAGGAGGCTCTGGAGGAGCTTTGCCGGCGCTGCGAGCTGATCGTCGTGGTCGGCGGCCGCAACAGCAACAACACCCGCCAGCTGGCCGGCAAGGCCGCCGCGCTGGGGGTGCGCGTGCACCAGGTCGAATCCGCCGACGAATTGCAGCCGGCGTGGTTCGCCGGCGTGCGCGAGGTCGGCATCACGGCCGGCACCTCCACCCTTGACGAGACCGTGCAGGCCGTGGTCGAGCGCCTGCGCCGGCTGCCCCTGCCGTGAACCGCCATGCCCCCCGTCCATCCACCGCCAACCCGCCCACACCATGAACACCGCCGCCTGGATTCGTCATTTCCAAACCAACGCTGCCGTCCACGACCGGCTGAACCTTGAACGCTTCGCCTGCCGGCTGCCGGAGTCCGTGCGGCGGCCCCTGGCCGCCTCGCTGGCGGTCTTCCAGCTCGGCGAATCCGGCGGTGGCAGCCGCCTGCGCCGCTACGCCCGCGAGGTCGCCCCCCTCGAGCAGTTCCGCGGCTATCAGCGCGCCATCGATCTGTTTGTCTGCGAGGAACAGGCGCATTCCCGGCTGCTGGCGCGGCTGGTCGGTCACCTGCAAGGCCGGCTGCTTGAGAAGCAGTGGACCAACTCCGTCTTCCGGCGGCTGCGTTTCCTGGTGAATCTCGAGTTCGCCATCCAGGTGCTGCTGACCGCGGAGCTGGTGGCGGAGGT
>CAYYJK010000037.1:0-17207 GCA_964472185.1 uncultured Prosthecobacter sp. | reverse complement strand
GTGCGGCGTCGAGCCGCCGGGATGGTAGTGCGGGTAGTGCCAGTAGATGGCCTCGCGCGTCAGCGCGCCCTTCTGCGTCAGCAGCGGCAGCAGTGAGACGCCGTCGACCACCTGGTCCGGTTTCAACGGCGTCTGCGTCGCCTCAAGCAGCGTCGGCAGGTGGTCGTAGCTGATCACCGGCGTGTCGCATTCGCTGCCGGGTTCGACGACGCCGGGCCAGGCGACCAGCAGCGGCACGCGCACGCCGCCGTCGTACGGCGAGCCCTTGCCGAGGCGAAGCGGGCTGTTGTCGGTGGGGCCGCGGCGCCAGCCCTGGGCGCCGACGGTGCCGCTGAGGCCGCCGTTGTCGCTGGTGAAGACGAACAGCGTGTGCTCGTCCAAGGCCAGGCGCTTCAGCGTCGCGCGCAGGCGGCCGACGCTGTCGTCGACGCTTTCCAGCAGGGCGGCGTACACCGGATTGGCGTGGCCGCCGGCCGCCTTCTTCGCCTGGTACTTGGCCACCACTTCCGGTTTGCCCTGGATCGGCGTGTGCACGGCGTAGTGCGGCAGGTAGAGGAAAAACGGCTGGCCGGCGTGAGTCTCGATGAAGGCCTCGGCTTCGCGGGTCAGGCGGTCGGTCAGGAACTCGCCTTTGGGGCCGTCGCGGAGCGTGGCGATCCGGTAGGGTGAGAAGTAGCTGGGCGGCGAACCGCCGTCGGTGCCGCCGAGGTTGAGGTCGAAACCGTGTTTTTCCGGGTAGTGCTCCGGGCCGCCGAGGTGCCACTTGCCGATGCTGGCCGTGGCGTAGCCGCGGGTCTTCAGGCGTTCGGCCACGGTTTCCTCGGCTTCGGGCAGGTGCTGGGTCCAGTCGGGAATGGCCAGCCGCGCATGCGGCCGGTCGTGGCCGGCGATCCAGTCGGTCAGGTG
Source organism: uncultured Prosthecobacter sp. (assembly GCA_964472185.1). GTDB lineage: Bacteria > Verrucomicrobiota > Verrucomicrobiia > Verrucomicrobiales > Verrucomicrobiaceae > Prosthecobacter. The sequence goes on along the minus strand of CAYYJK010000037.1, from coordinate 16,301 downwards.
CAGGCGGGCCGGCGCTTTGCCGGTGAGCACCGCGGCGCGTGTCGGCGAGCAGACCGTGCAGGCCGAGTAGGCCTGGGTGAACTTCATGCCGTCGCGGGCCAGTTGGTCGAGGTGCGGGGTCTCGTGGTAGCCGCTGCCGTAGCAGGCGAGGTCGGTGGCGCCCAGGTCGTCGATGAGCAGGAACACGATGTTCGGCGGGCGGTCCTGGGCCCAAGCCGGCAGGCCGAGCAGGAGGGTGGCGAGGAGGAGTCGGGCAAGCATGGCGGCAGTTCGAACGGTGGCGGCGGTGTCCAGCTTGCAGCCCGGCGAGGTGGATCTTCAATAGCCGCAGGTGGGCGGCGCGCGCCAGATGCCGGGCCGGCCGGCGTTGTCATGGGCATGTCACGTTCCATCCGTCTCCTCGGTTTTCTGCTCCTGGGTTTCGCCGCGCTGGCTGCCGCCGCGCCGCCGCATCTGGTGCTCTGCCTCTCGGACGACCACACGCTTGCCGACAGTTCGGCCTACGGCGCCGCCGACCTGAGCACCCCGGCGATGGAGCGGCTGGCGCGCGAGGGCATGACCTTCGACCGCGCCTACGTGGTGTCGCCGAGCTGCGCGCCGAGCCGGAACGCCCTGCTCACCGGGCTGATGCCGGCGCGCAACGGCTCCGAGGCCAACCACAGCCGCATCCGCGCCGGCCTCAAGCGCCTGCCGGCCTGGCTGAAGGAGCTCGGCTACGAGGTGGTCGCCTTCGGCAAGGTCGGCCATTACAAGCAGACCGCCGAGCACGGCTTCGACCACTGGGCGCACATCACCTACCACGACGACGTCGCCGCGGAGCGCGCGGTCGAGTGGCTGCGCGCGCGCCGGGATCCGCGGCCGCTGGCCCTGCTGGTCGGCACGAATTGGCCGCACGTGCCCTGGCCGGACCGCCCGGAGGGGCACGACCCGGCGCGGATCCGGGTGCCGGCCGCGCACGTCGACTCGCCCGAAACGCGCGCCGCCCGCGCCCGCTACTACGCGGCGGTGACGCGGATGGACCGCGATCTTGGGCTCGTCTACGACGCCGCGCGCGCCCTGCTGGGGGACCGGCTGCTGTTCCTGCACAGCAGCGATCACGGAGCGCAGTGGCCGTTCGCCAAGTGGACCTGCTACGAGGACGGCCTGCGCACGCCACTGCAGGTGGTCTGGCCCGGCCACGTCCGGCCCGGCAGCCGCAGCGCGGCCCTGGTCAGCTGGGTGGACATCCTGCCGACGCTCATCGAGGCGGCCGGCGGCACCGCGCCGCCGGAGCTGGACGGGCGCTCCTTCCTGCCGGTGCTGCGCGGCCAGGCCAGCGCGCACCGGCAGCGCATCTTCGCCACCCACAGCGGCGACGGCAAGATGAACATCTATCCGATGCGCTCGATCCGGGACGAGCGCTGGAAGCTGATTCTCAACCTGCATCCGGAGTTTCAGTTCAGCACCCACATCGACCTCGCCCAGGCCGACACCGGCTACTGGGCGTCCTGGGAGCGGGTGGCTGCCGCCGATCCCGCCGCCGCGGCCAAGGTCCGGCGCTACCGCCAGCGCCCGGCCGTGGAGCTGTACGACCTTGAGGCGGATCCACTCGAGCTGCGCAACCTTGCCGGCCAGCCGGCGCATGCGGCGCGCGAACAGGCGCTGCGTGGCGAGCTGGAGGCCTGGATGCAGGCCCAGGGCGACCAGCGCCGGGTGCCGGGCGAGCCGCGGCGGCTGCCGCAGTGAGCGCCGCGCCAACTCTCCGCTTGTGTCCGGGCCGGGCCGGGGCTTTTTGCGGGTCTCCGCTCGCCATGGCTTCCCTCGACTATCCGCCGCCGCTCCAGCGCCTGATCGCTCAGGTCAAGGCCCTGCCCGGACTGGGGCCGCGCAGCGCCGAACGCCTGGTGCTCTGGCTGCTGCAGGATGGCGGCCGGGTGGAGCCGCTGGTCGATGCGCTGCAGGACTTGACTGCGCGCGTCCATGCCTGCGGCGAGTGCGGCTTTTTCATCGAGCGCGAGCATGACTGCGCGCTCTGCCACAGTCCGAAGCGCAACCCCCGCCTGATCTGCGTGGTCGAGCAGGCGGCCGACGTGCTGCGGCTGGAGCGTTCCGGCGCCTTTGCCGGCCTCTACCACGTCCTCGGCGGCAAGCTGTCGCCGCTCGACAACGTCACCCCCGAGGACCTGCGCATCGAGCCGCTGCTTGAGCGCGTGCGCCGCCTGCAGGCGGACGAGGTCATCCTGGCGGTCGGCAGCGATGTCGAGGGCGAGGCGACGGCGAACTACCTCGGCGACCTGCTGCGCACGGAGGGCGTGGCGGTGTCGCGCCTGGCCCAGGGCATGCCGGCGGGCGGCGGGCTCGATCACGTCGACGAGTTGACGCTGTACCAGGCCCTGCATGGCCGGCGCCGGGTCTGAATTTCAGTCCAGCGCGGCGCGGTACAGGGCCTCGAAATCGCCGACGGTCAGCGGCCGCGGATTGAACTGCGCGGTCCACTGCTTGGCCGCCATGGCCGCGAGTTCGGGCAGGTCGGCGTCGGTCACGCCATGGGCGCGGATGCTGGTGGGCATGCCGGCTTCGCGGAGCAGGTCGGTCACCCGTTCCGCCAAGTCGCCGGCGTGCAGTCGCGCGTAGATGGCGGCGATCTCGGGCCGTTGGGCGTTGAAACGGATGACGTACGGCAGCATGACGCCGACCGCGTCGCCGTGCACCACGTGAAACTTCGCGGTCAGCGGGTTGGCGCAGGAATGGGCGGCGCCGAGCATCGAGTTTTCGATCGCGGTGCCCGCGTAGGCCGCGCCGAGCAGCATCTGGCCGCGCGCCTCGAGGTCGTCGGGCCGCGCCAGCACCCGGCTGAAGCCGGCCAAGCAGAGCGCGAACGCCTCCTGGGAAAACAGCGACGAGAGGGCGTTGCGCTTGAGCGTCACCGCCGTCTCCAGGGCGTGCGAGAGGGCGTCGATGCCGGTGCACACGGTCACGCGCCGCGGCTGCGACACCGTCAGTTCCGGATCGAGGATGGCCGCGACCGCGGCCGCCTTGGGGTCGCCGCAGGCCATCTTGGCGTGGCTAACTTCGTCCGAGATGAGGGCGAAGCTCTGGCACTCGCTGCCGGTGCCGGCGGTGGTCGGGATCATGATGCTGGGCAGCATCGGCCGCGCGGCCTTGCCGACGCCCCAGTAGTCCTGCATGCGCCCGCCGTTGGTGAGGATGAAATTGCAGCCCTTGGCGGTGTCCATGCTGCTGCCACCGCCGAGGCCGATGAGGAAGTCGGCACCGAACTCGCGCGCGGCGGCGACGCAGGCGTCGACGTCGGCCGTGCTCGGATTTTCCCGGACGGCGCCGAAGGTGCAGGCCTCGACGCCGGCCGCCTGCAGGAAGCTCATGGCGCTGACGGCGTAGCCGGCCTTGACGATGCCCGGGTCGCTGACCACCAGGGCGCGCGTCGCGCCGGCCGCGCGCGCCAGTTCGCCGACGCGGGCCAGAGTGCCGTTGCCGAAGATGAGCCGCGTGCGCGGCTGGTAGTCAAAGGGAAGCGGGAGCATGGGCGGAGTGCGGGGGCGTTGGCAGCAGCAAGCGGCCGCCGGCGGCGGTCCGGCGGCGCGGCGGGCGGGACGGTTCAGGCGCGCTCGATCGAGCGGCGCTTGTACAGGAACTCGAACATGTTGCCCTCGTGCGGCTGGTCCCAGCTGATCTTCATCGTGCTGATCGCGCCGATGTTGAGGCGGTCGATGTTCGGGCACTCGAGCAGGTCGCCGATGAAGGCCTCGTCGCCGGTGATCGCGGTGACGATGAGCGAGTAGCCGATCTTGCCGAGCATCGCCTGCTGGGGCATCTCGACGACGCTGGCGTAGGGGCAGAGGAATTCGCGGTTGGCCAGCGGGTGCTCCCAGCTGTCGCAGCGGATGATCGTCGGGCGCAGGAAGGTGCCGCCCTGGAACTCCGTCTTGCGCGGGCCGTTGCGGTACTTGGCGGTGACATCCTCGGCGCCGGGCGTTTCCAGCCCGCTGGTGATCGCACCGTCGATGTAGTCGGCCATCTTGACGTTGGCAAAGCCGGACAGGCGGGCGTTGTCGTCGTCCGAGGGCAGGGGCTCCACCGGCCCCAGGCGCCGGGCGATGGCGTCGGCGATCTCGCGGCCGTACTTGGGCACCAGCACGGCCGAGGCGTTGATGCAGGAGCGGCCGCCGTTGTCGCTGATCGAGCTGACGATGACGTCGAGGTAGTCCTGCCAGTTCTCGATTTTGTCCTCGCCGATGATGATCTTGCTCCAGCCCGGGCCGTGGACCTGCACCGCCGGGTTGTTCTCGTACATCTTGGCGATGTTGACGTCGCCGAACACCAGGTTGCGGCCGCTGAGCTTGATGACCTCGCCGCTGCCCTCGTGGTCGGTCGGGTAGAAGCCGAAGGCCTCCGCGGGGGCGCCGGCGGCGATGAAGGCCTGGATCAGGCGGAAGGGGGTCCAGGGCTCCTCGCGGCCGGGCTTGATGATCACCGGAATCTTCAGGGCGATCGAGGGCAGCCAGAGCGAGTTCACCGCCGGCGAGTTGCTGGGCATGATCAGGCCCAGGCTGTGCGTGGTCGGGAAGTAGGAGACCGGGCAGCCGGCCTGCTCGCCGAAGCCGGTGTCGATCACGCGCATGTCCAGGCCGCGCGACAGGCCGTTGAGGATCAGCGCCATGTGGGTCATGGCGTAGTGGATCTTGGTCATGTTGCGCTTGACCATGATGTGCGGCAGGCCGCTGGTGCGCGACAGGGTGGCGATGTAGTCCTGGGGCGACTGCGTGTGGCCCTTGTCGCCGAGCGGCAGGGTCGCGTTGAGGAAAAGTTCGCCCGCCTTGGCGGTGATCTCGATGAGTTCGGCCACCGTGAACTTCTTCAGCGCCTGGCGCGCTTCGGCGATGCGCGCCAGATCCTTGCGCACGATGCCGGCGTTGACCTGGCTGACTTCGGCGCAGACCTCGCCGGTCTTGTGGTCTTTGACCTGGACCTTGTCGAGCGACTCGTACGGACGGCCTTTGCGCAGTGCGGGGAGGTGGGGGAGGGAGGACATGGAAGGGGAAGTCTGAGGTTTACGTGTGCGGCCTGCCGGGGGCAAAGAAAAACTGGCCGGAGCGGACGGTCTTTCAAGCAGTCTGCGGGAAGCGCCCGGCCCGTCCGGCTTCAGTCGTCGCCGCGCACCCGGCCGCGCTGTTTCTTGACGCCCGCGCGGCTGCGCTTGCCCTCGAGGATGCGGCGTTTCAGGCCGCGCGGTCGCGGCCGGTTCTGGCGGCGCAGCTTTTCGCGCTCGTTCTGCGCCTCCAGCCGCGCCGCGTCCCGGGCCGCCTCCAGGCGGTCGCACAGCTCCACGCGCGCCCAGTAGCGGTTCAGCGTCTGCGAACGTTCGCGCTGGCAGCGCACCTCCAGGCCGCTCGGCAGGTGGCGCAGCACGACGGTCGAGGAGGTTTTGTTGATCTTCTGGCCGCCGGGGCCGCTGCCGCGGATGAAATCCTCCGCCAGATCCTCGGCGCGGACGCCGAGGCGGTTGAGGCGCTCCTGCAGGGCGGTTTCGTCGGGCGCGGGCATGCCGGCAGCATGGAGCGGCCGCCGCCGCCGTCAAACCCGGGGGCCGGCGATCCTGACCAAAAGTGGCGCAAATGGATACTTTTCTGCAAGCCGGCGCCGCTCCGCGGGCCTGGGAGCAAGGATGGCGGAGCGGAGCGCAAGAATGGCGTGGCGGAAAAATTGAGGTGCCGCTTGCGCGAGCAACGCGTATTGCCAAGGTGCAATCCTCCCACCCATGAGCGCAGTTTTTGACTCCCTGGCACGCTTTTCCGGCTCCTCCATTGGCAAGAAAATCCTGGTGGCCGTGACCGGCGCCATCCTGGCGGTTTTCGTTCTCGGCCACATGATCGGCAACCTGCTGGTGTTCGCCGGGCCGGACGCGATCAACGAATACGGCCACATGCTGCAGACAGCCCTGCATGGCGGCGGCGTCTGGATCGCCCGCCTCGGCCTGCTGGCGGCGCTGCTCATCCACGTGGTCGCTACGGTCCAGCTGACCCGCGCCAACCGCGCCGCGCGCCTGGACCGCTACGGCCGTGAAGCCACCCGCGTCGCGAGCAGCTCATCGCGCGTCATGATCTGGAGCGGTCTGACCGTGCTGGCCTTCGTCGTCTACCACCTGCTGCACTTCACCGTCCGCGCCGGCAACGAGTACGACAATCCGAAGCTGTACAGCTACGACCTGCACGGCGAGACCGTCCACAACGTCTACAAGATGGTGATCGACGGCTTCTCCTGGTGGCCGGCTTCCGCCTTCTACATCGTCGCCATGGTGCTGCTGTGCAGCCACCTGAGCCACGGCGTGGCCAGCATTTTCCAGACGCTCGGCCTGGCCACCAACCGCACCTGGCCGCTGTTCCAGAAACTCGGTCGGGCCTTCGCCCTGCTCATCCTGGTCGGCAACTGCTCCATCCCGGTCGCCATCTGGCTCTTCGGCTACGGCCGCTGATCCGTTCCTTCCGCCCCTGATCCCCGTCAATCCCGTCTCCAACAAGGTCGCCATGGCACTAGACTCCAAGATCCCCTCCGGCCCGATGGCTATGAAGTGGTCCAAGCACAAGCAGGACTCCAAGCTCATCAACCCGAAGAACAAGCGCAAGTACACGGTGCTGGTCGTGGGCAGCGGCCTCGCCGGCTCCGCCGCCGCCGCCAGCCTCGCCGAGCTCGGCTACCAGGTGAAGTGCTTCTGCTTCCAGGACAGCCCGCGCCGCGCCCACTCCATCGCCGCCCAGGGCGGGATCAACGCCGCGAAGAACTACCAGAACGACGGCGACAGCGTCCATCGCCTGTTCTACGACACCGTCAAGGGCGGTGACTTCCGCGCCCGCGAGGCCAACGTCCACCGCCTCGCCGAGGTCAGCGTCAACATCATCGACCAGTGCGTCGCCCAGGGAGTGCCCTTCGCCCGCGAATACGGCGGCGCCCTGGCCAACCGCTCGTTCGGCGGCGCCCAGGTCAGCCGCACCTTCTACGCTCGCGGCCAGACCGGCCAGCAGCTCCTGCTCGGCGCCTACTCGGCGCTCAACAAGGAAATCGCCCGCGGCGCCGTGAAGATGTATCCGCGCACCGAGATGCTCGAACTGGTCCTGGTCGACGGCCACGCCAAGGGCATCATCACCCGCGACCTGGTCACCGGCAAGATCGAGGCCCACGCCGGCGACGCCGTGCTGCTCTGCACCGGCGGCTACGGCAACGTTTTCTACCTGTCGACCAACGCGATGGGCTGCAACGTCACCGCCACCTGGCGCGCGCACAAGAAGGGCGCCTACTTCGCCAACCCCTGCTACACGCAGATTCACCCGACCTGCATCCCGGTCAGCGGCGACTACCAGTCGAAGCTGACCCTCATGTCCGAGTCGCTGCGCAACGACGGTCGCGTCTGGGTGCCGAAAAATCCGGCCGACTGCGGCAAGACGCCGAAGGAGATTCCCGAGGAGGCGCGCGACTACTACCTGGAGCGCAAGTACCCGAGCTTCGGCAACCTGGCGCCGCGCGACATCTCCAGCCGCGCCGCCAAGGAGGCCTGCGATGACGGCCGCGGCGTCGGCCCGGGCGGCCGCGGGGTCTACCTCGACTTCAGCGAAGCCATCCAGCAGTTCGGCAAGAAGACCATCGCCGAGCGCTATGGCAACCTGTTCGACATGTACGAGCGCATCACCGGCGAGAGCGCCTACGAGCGCCCGATGCGCATCTACCCGGCGGTCCACTACACCATGGGCGGCCTCTGGGTCGACTACAACCTGATGAGCAACCTGCCGGGCCTGCACGTCCTCGGCGAGGCCAACTTCTCCGACCACGGCGCCAACCGCCTGGGCGCCAGCGCGCTCATGCAGGGCCTGGCCGACGGCTACTTCGTCATCCCGACCACCATCGCGCCCTACCTGGTCACCCAGAAACCGGGCAGCATCACCACCAGCCATCCCGAGTTCCAGAAGGCGCTGGAGGAGGCCAACGCCCGCAGCAAGCGCCTGCTTTCGGTCAAGGGCAAGCGCAGCGTCGACAGCTTCCACCGCGAGCTCGGCCTGCTGGTCTGGGACAAGTGCGGCATGGCCCGCGACTACGCCGGCCTGACCGAGGCCCTCAAGCGCATCCCCGAGCTGCGCGAGGAGTTCTGGAACAACGTCAACGTTCCCGGCTCCGGCGCCGCCGCCAACCCCGAGCTCGAGAAGGCCGGCCGCGTCGCCGACTTCATGGAGTTCGCCGAACTGCTCTGCCAGGACGCCCGCCACCGCGAGGAAAGCTGCGGCGGCCACTTCCGCACCGAGCACCAGTACGAGGACGGCGAAGCCAAGCGCGACGACCAGAACTTCTGCTACGCCGCCGCCTGGGAATACACCGGCGACCTGGCCCAGCCCAAACTCAACCGCGAGGACCTGACCTTCGAGGAAGTCCACCTCGCCGTGCGCAGCTACAAGTAATCGTCCGCCACCCGTTCATCGAGATTCCGTCCATGTCCCTCCTCAACCTTCACCTCAAAGTCTGGCGTCAGAACGCTGGCCAGCCCGGTCATTTTCAGGACATCGAAGCGCGCGAGATCCCCGACCACGCCTCCTTCCTGGAGATGATGGACATCGTCAACGAGCGCCTGATCGCGGCCGGTCAGGAGCCGGTCGCCTTCGACCACGACTGCCGCGAGGGCATCTGCGGCATGTGCTCGATGACCATCAACGGCATGGCGCACGGCCCGGAACGGGCGACGACGACCTGCCAGCTGCACATGCGCAAGTTCCGCACCGGCGACACGATCTGGATCGAGCCGTTCCGCGCCCGCGCCTTCCCGGTCATCAAGGACCTCATGGTCGACCGCAGCGCCTTTGACCGCATCCAGCAGGCCGGCGGCTACGTCACCGTGCGCACCGGTTCCGCGCCCGACGCCAACAACATCCTCATCGGCAAGGAAGTCGCCGACGCCGCCATGGACGCCGCCGCCTGCATCGGCTGCGGCGCCTGCGTCGCAGCCTGCAAGAACGCCAGCGCCATGCTGTTCGTCTCCGCCAAGGCCGGCCAGCTCAACTCGCTGCCCCAGGGCCAGCCGGAAAAGACCCGCCGCACGCTCGGCATGGTCCGCCAGATGGACCAGGAGGGCTTCGGCAACTGCACCAACCAGTACGAGTGCGAGGCGGCCTGCCCGAAGGAGATCAGCGTCCGCTGGATCACCAAGCTGAACCGCGACTACGCGCTTGCCTCGGCCAAGGAGGCCTTCGGCCAGTCCGCCGAGGGCGGTGGCGGCGGCGAGTGAGCCGGCTTCGCCCCGGTCTTCCCAACAACGACAAGGCCGCCGGATTGCTCCGGCGGCCTTGCTGTTTTCCGGGGCGGCGGGGCGCTTACAGGCGCCGCTCGCGCACCTCGGCGACGATGTTTTCGAGGAACTGGCCGACCGGCTGGACGCCGAGGTCGCCCTTCTTGGCGTGGCGCACCGCCACGCTGCCGGAGGCCGCCTCCTTCTCGCCCAGGACCAGCATGTAGGGCACCTTGTCGAGCTGGGCCCTGCGGATCTTGGCGCCGATCTTGTCGGCGTCGTTGTCCAGGGTGGCGCGCAGGCCGGCGGCCTTGAGCTGGGCGTGGATCTCGGCGGCGAAGGCGTCGACCTTCTCGCTGATGGTCAGGATGCGCGCCTGTTCCGGCGCCAGCCAGGCCGGGAAGTGGCCGGCGAAGTGCTCGATGAGCACGCCGGTGAAGCGCTCCATGCTGCCGAACGGCGCGCGGTGGATCATCACCGGGCGGTGCGGCTTGTTGTCCGGACCGTTGTAGCTGAGGTCGAAGCGGATCGGCAGCTGGTAGTCCACCTGCACGGTGCCGAGCTGCCACTCGCGGCCGATGACGTCCTTGATGACGAAGTCGATCTTCGGGCCGTAGAAGGCGGCCTCGCCGGGCTCCTCGGTGAAGGGCACGCCGAGGGTCTTGGCGGCTTCGCGGCAGGCGGTTTCGGCGCGGTCCCACTGCTCGGGGCTGCCGGTGTACTTGCCGCTGTCCGGATCGCGCAGGCCGACGCGCACGCGGTAGTCGCTCATGCCCAGGGTGTTGAGCACGGTCTTCACCAGCGACAGGCAGCCGAGCACTTCGTCGGCGACCTGGTCCTCGGTGCAGAACAGGTGGGCGTCGTCCTGGGTGAAGCCGCGCACGCGGGTCATGCCGTTCAACTCGCCGCTCTGCTCCCAGCGGTACACCGTGCCGAACTCGGCCAGGCGCACCGGCAGGTCGCGGTAGCTGCGCGGCTGGCTGCCGAAGATCTTGATGTGGTGCGGGCAGTTCATCGGCTTGAGCAGGAAGCCGTCGAGCAGCTTTTCGGCGTCCATGACGCGGTCGGCGCCGATCACCTCGCGGCCGGTGCGCTCGTTGATCTGGGCGGCGAACTGGGCCGACACCGCGTCCAGGCGCGCGGTCATCTCGGCGCAGGTGCAGCCTTCGTGGGCGATTTCCTCAAGCTGGTTCTGCTCGATGATGGCCGGGAACTGGGCGTCTTTGTAGTAGGGGAAGTGGCCGCTGGTCTTGTACAGGGCCAGCTTGCCGATGTGCGGGGTGAACACCTGGTGGTAGCCCTGCTTGCGAAGCTCCTCGCTGATGAAGTTCTGCAGCTCCTGGCGCAGCACGGCGCCGTTCGGCGTCCACAGGATCAGGCCCTGGCCGACGTCCTCGTCGATGTGGAAGAGCTTGAGCTCCCTGCCGAGTTTGCGGTGGTCGCGCTTCTTCGCCTCCTCGAGGCGGACGAAGTGGGCCTCCAATTCCTCCCGGGATTCGAAGGCGGTGCCGTACAGGCGCTGCAGCTGCGGCTGGCTCTCGTCGCCCATGTAGAACGAGGCCGAGACCGCGGTCAGCTTGACGTTTTTGCACTTGCTGGTGTAGCCGACGTGCGGGCCGGCGCAGAGGTCGATGAACTCGCCGTTCTGGTAGCAGGAGATCTCCTCGCCTTCGGGAATCTTGGCGATCAGGTCGAGCTTGAACTGGCTCGGGTTGCCGGGCCGCTCGCTCAGGCCGCCCAGGCGGCCGCTTTCGGCCAGGGCCACGGCCTCCGCGCGGCTGATGACCCGCCGCTCGAAGCGCTGGTTCTCCTTGGCGATCTTCTTCATCTCCGCCTCGATCTTCTCGAAGTCCTCCGGCGTGATGCGGTGGGCCATCTGGAAGTCGTAGTAGAAGCCGTTCTCCACCGGCGGCCCGTAGGCGAACTGGGCGTCGGGCCAGAGGCGCAGGATGGCGGTCGCCATCACGTGGGCGCAGGAGTGGCGCAGGCGCTCGATGTCGGACATCAGGGCGCGTTCTTCAAGGGTCTTGCGTTCGTTGGCCATGGGAAAGGGGCGGGCACCTTGGCCCATCCTGGCCGATTTGCGACAAGGGAATTTGCCGAAATGCGCCGCGCGGCCGCTCAAGCCCCGGGCCGAACCTCGACGTGCTCGCGCGCGCCGCCGACCGTGCGCGGCGCGATGCGCGCCCGCCAGATGTAGCGCTGGAACAGCACCTTGACGCTGGCGGTCATCGGCACGGCGAGGATGGCGCCGAGCAGGCCGCCGAGCAGCAGGCTCCAGATCAGCACGCTGGCGATGACGGTCATCGGGTGCAGGCCGACCGCCTCGCCGACGATGCGCGGGGTGATGAACAGGCCGTCGATCTGCTGGACCAGGGCGAAGACGATGCTGACCGCGAGCGGCAGGGCCCACCAGGGGTCGCCGGGGATCAGGGCGCTGCCGCCCTGGACGGCGCCGATGATGACCGCCGGAATCCAGCACAGGGCGATGCCCAGGTAGGGGATGATGCCGGCGACGCAGAGCGCCAGGCCGATGAGCAGGCCGAAGTCGAGGCCGATGATCATCAGGCCGACCCCGGTGGCCAGGCCGTTGATGCCGCTGACGAAGAGCTGGCCGCGGAAGAAGGCGATCAGGTAGCGGTTGATCTCGTTGAGGCAGGTCACGACCTCGTCCTTGAAGGCGCTGGCGCGCAGCGGCAGGTAGTCGGACCACTGCGCCTTGATCTTCGCGCTCTCGATCAGGAAGTAGTAGAGGTAGAGCGGCACGATGATCAGCGACAGCAGGAAGCCGAACATGCCGAGGAAGCCGCCGAAGGTGGACTTGAGCAGCTTCCAGCCGTTCGCGGCCAGGCCGGGCAGGGTGGTCTTCACCCAGTCGCCGCTGAGCAGGGCCTGCAGGTCAAAATCCGCCGACAGCGCCGCCGGTTCGACCGGGGCGGGGATGGTGGGCGACAGGCCCTCCGCCGGCGTCGGCAGCAGCGGCGTCGCCGGCGTGATCGGGGCGACTTTCGGCGCCTCGGGCGTGCTCGGCGCCGGCACGGGCAGGGGCGGCGGGGCGTGCGGCAGCAGGCTGATGCCGTAGTCGCGCTCGACGTCGCCGGCGAAGTCGAGCACGGCGCCGCGCACCTTGAGCGTGTAGCCGGGCACCTTCTTGGCCAGGTTGGCGGTCTGCTCGCCGAGTTTCGGCACGATCCACCAGGCCAGTCCGAACAGCAGCAGGCTGAACAGGGCGAACACCAGCAGCACGGCGGGCTGGCGCTTCAGGCCGCGCCGCTCCAGCCAGGCCACGCCCGGCTCCAGCAGGTAGGCCAGCACGCCGGCGACGGCGAACGGCATCAGGATCGGCTGCAGGAAGCTGATGACCTGCGTGCCCAGGTAGATGAAGCCGATGCTCAGGCCGCCGATGACGGTGAGCGCCAGCGCGGTGGACGCCGTCCAGAGGGCGTTGCGTTGAAACGCGGTGGGCAGGTTCTTCATGGGCCGTCGGGCTGCAGCGGTCTTTTAAGGGAGCGACCGCCCGGGGGGAAGTGGAATTTTCCAGCCATTGTGCAAGCGCCCCGCCGGGGCATTGCCGGTCGACAGGCGGCCCGGCCTGTGCGATTTGTAGGTTCCCCCATGCTTCAGATTCCCGATCATCCCTTCAAGGCCGTCATTTTCGACTGCGACGGCACGCTGGTCGACTCGATGCCGCTGCACTACCAGGCCTGGGTCCAGTCGCTCAACCGGCACCAGGCCCCGTTCGACTTCACCGAGGACTACTTCTACTCGCAGGCCGGCGTGCGCGAGCAGGACGTCGTGCGCCAGCTCAACGCCGAGTACGGCACCGCCGTCGACCCCGACTCGGTCGCCGACACCAAGGCGGCGATCTTTGTCGAGCTGATCCCGCAGGTGCCGGAGATCCGGCCGGTGGCGGAGTTCGCGCGCTCGCTGCACGGGCGGCTGCCGCTTTCGGTGGCCTCCGGCAGCGAGGAGCACATCGTCCGCGGCTGCCTGCAGGCGAACGAGCTGCTGCACCTGTTTCCGACCATCATCACCCCGCGCCTGGTGGCGCGCGGCAAGCCGGCGCCGGACATGTTTCTGCTGGCCGCCGAACGCATGCAGGTGGACCCGGCCGACTGCCTGGTGCTCGAGGACGGCCAGGCCGGCATCGACGCCGCGGAGGCGGCGGGCATGCGCTGGACGTTCGTGCCGCGGACGCTGCGCTGAGCGCGCGCCGTCAGCAGGCTCAGGCGGCCGGAGTGCCGTTCGAGGCGGCGGTTTTGGCGGCGTTTTCCGGCAGGGCCGTCGCGGCGCCCGTGGCGGGGCCGACCAGCTTGCGGAAGAACTTCTGCGGGAAGGACATGCCCTTCTCCTCGGTCTCGATCTGCGACAGCGCCTGCGCCTTGGCCATCTCCCAGGCGGGGGCGAAGCCGGGGGCGTTGATCATCATGTGCTTCTCGGCGCGGGCCAGGATTTCCAGCTCGCGCTGGACCTTGTTTTCCGGCTTCTCGTTGAAGCGGGCCACCTGGATGCGCAGGTGCTCGTTCTCCTGGGCCAGCCGCGCGCGCTCCTTGTTGGTCTCCTGGATCTGCCGGGCGTCGAGGTCCAGCTTGTCGCTGAGCATGGCCTTGTAGCGCTTGAATTCGCTGCGGGTCTTCCAGTGGTTGAGCCAGGACATGACCAGGAAGACGAAGCCCAGGCCGAAGCCCATGCCAAAGGTGTAGAGCGGGTTCGCGAAGATTTCGAGCATGGCGGAGGACGGAGTGGGGGATTAAAATAGACGGAAACCCCGGCTTGTCGTTCGATTATTCGGGCGGGCTCAGGCGTTGAGTTCGGCGGCCGCGGCCTCGAGGCTGGCGGCGTCCTTGATGCTGATCACCCGCGCGCTCTTGTCGATCTTGCCCATCAGGCCGGCGAGGGTGGCGTCGGGACCGAGCTCGATGAACAGCGTGTGCCCCTGGGCGATCAGGTGCTGCATGGACTCGACCCAGCGGACGCTGCCGGTGACCTGGGCGGTCAGGGTGGCGCGGATCTCCTCCGGCGTGTGCACCGGCCGCGCTTCGAAGTTGCTGATCACCGGCACGGCGGGCGGCTGCACGGCGGTGCCGGCCAGCACGGCGGCTAGCTTGTCCTGGGCCGACTTCATCAGCCGGCTGTGGTAGGCGCCGGCGACGGGCAGGGGGATGGCGCGCTTGATGCCCTTGTCCTTGGCCTTGGCGGCGGCGGCTTCGATGCCTTCAACGCTGCCGCTGAGCACGATCTGCCCGGGGGCGTTGAGGTTGGCGACGTCGACGTCGCACTCGGCCGCGAGTTCGCGGATGGCAGCCTCCTCGCCGCCGAGCATGGCGGCCATGGCGCCGCGGGTGGCCTCGCAGGCCTCCTCCATGAAGCGGCCGCGCTGGAAAACGAGGTTCAGGCCGGTGGCGAAATCAAAGGTGCCGGCGGCGGCGTGGGCGGTGAACTCGCCCAGGGACAGCCCCGCGGCGGCGGCCACCTGCAGGCCCGGCACCTTCTCGCGCAGCACGCTCAGGCAGGCCAGGCCGTGCGCATACAGCGCGGGCTGGCAGCGGCTGGTCTTGGTCAGCTCCTCCATCGGGCCTTCGAACATCACCTGGCTGAGCGGGAAGCCGAGCGCGCGGTCGGCCTGTTCCAGCAGGGCGCGGGCGGCCGGATGGGCCTCGGCAAGGTCTTGGCCCATGCCCACTTTTTGGGCACCTTGACCGGAGAACAGGAGAACGACGGAAGTCGGCATGATGGGGGAAAGCGACGGGGTTGAAGTGACCTTCACAGAGCATCGGCCGGCTCAACGCGCAAGCCCGAGCCGCTGCCGAATCGCGTCGGCCTGCTCCGCCACGGCCTGCTCGAGCAGCGCCTCGCCGCACTGCAGGGCCTCGGCCAGCGGCATCGCCGCGGGCTTCACCGCCACGCACAGGTCGAAGCAGGCGCGCAGGGCGGGGGAATCCTCGAGCGAGCCGGCAAAGGCGGCGACCGGCTTGCCCAGGGCGCGCGCCATCCGGGCGACGCCCGCCGGGCCCTTGCCGGACAGGGTCTGGGCGTCGAGCCGGCCCTCGCCGGTGATCACCAGATCCGCCTGCCGGATCCGCGCCTCCAGCCCCAGGCGCCCGGCCACCAGGTCAAAGCCGCCAGTCAGGCGCGCGCCGCAGAAGGCCATCAGTCCGTAGCCCAGGCCGCCCGCGGCGCCGGCGCCCGGCTGCGCGCGCGGATCGGTGCCCAGGTCGCGTGCGACCACGTCCGCCAGATGCCGCAGCCGCGCCTCGAACCCGGCAATGTCGTGCACGCCCTTCTGCGGGCCGTAGACCGCGCTGGCGCCGTTGGGGCCGAGCAGCGGGTTGTCGACGTCGCAGGCGACCAGCAGTTCGGCCTGCCGCCAGGGCGCGGCGGCCGGGGCTTCGATCCGGTCGAGCTCCAGCAGGGCGCGCGGCAGCGGTTCCAGCGGCTCGCCGCGGGTATCGAAAAAGCGGTAGCCCAGCGCTGCGGCCAGCCCCAGGCCGCCGTCGTTGGTGGCGCTGCCGCCGATGCCGATCAGCACCCGGCCGGCCCCCTGCGCCAGGGCGTCGCGCAGCATCAGGCCGGTGCCGAAGGTGCTGGCGGTCGCCGGCGCCAGCGGCAGGTCGCTGACCAGCGCCAGGCCGCTGGCGGCGCTCATTTCCAGCACGGCCTGCGGCGCTTCCCCCGGCCGGGTGATCCAGCCGTAGCGGGCGGTCAGCGGCCGGTGCTGGGCGTCCTCGGTGGCGACCTCGCGCCAGCCGCCGCCGAGGGCGGTCACCATCGCCTCGGTCGTGCCCTCGCCGCCGTCGGCGATCGGGCAGAGCTCGCAGCTCACCCCGGGCAGGTGCCGCTGCAGGGCGCGGGCGAGCGCGCCGGCCACCTGGGTGGCGGTCAGGGAGCCCTTGAACTTGTCGGTGGCGATCAGGATGCGCATGCACCCCAGCCGAGCGCGCCGGCCCCGCCGGGCAACCGGCCGGGATCCACCTCTGCCTATTCTGGCGGCGGGGTGCGGAACCGGCGCTGCAAAACCCCCGTTTGCCAACGCTTTGAAACC
>CAYYJK010000036.1:0-18961 GCA_964472185.1 uncultured Prosthecobacter sp. | reverse complement strand
GATCCTCCTCCTTGCCGAGCACGCGCAGGCCCGCCAGCGGTCCCTGGCGCAGTTCACCGGGGTTGGAGCCCATGAAGGCGGGGGTGGCGCGCAGCAGCCGGCCGTCCTTGATGGTGAAGTTGAGCGACATGTGGTGGCCCTCAATGCGCCAGCCCCAGGTGCCCTTGGGATCCGGCTTGCCGAAGATGCTGACGAAGTACTTCTCCGGGTCGCGGCGCTCGCGCACGGCGGCGCGCTTGGACTCGTCGGCGCCCTCAATCTGGTACAGCACCTCTTCCAGGGACATGATGGTCACCGCCTTGGCCGCGCCGCGGAAGCCGAGTCCGGTGTTCATCAGGGCCATGGCCAGCAGTCGCTGCTGGGGCGTCATCGCCTTCATGGGCAGCCCCTTGCGCTCGCGCGGGATGAAGTGCCAGTTCAGCCGCTCCTCATCGGCGAACTCGAAGGCCGCCTGGGCGCGCTGTTCGGGGCTCAGGGCGGCGAGGAAGACGGCGGCCACTTCGGCCATCTGCTGGCCGGCTTCGTGGGCCCGGCTGGGGGTGGCGGGCCAGAGCAGGGCGCTGGCGCAGGCGAGGGCGGGGAGGAGGCGGCGGATCATGGGTGCAGGCATGCCAGACACGAACGCGCTGCACAAGGCAAGATTGTCACGCGAAACCGCAAAGCCGGCGCCGGAAGCAAAGTTTTTGCCGGCCATCGCCGCTGGGATTGACACTCTCCGCAAAAATCCTCTAAGTTGCGTATTCCGCAAAAATTCGCGCCCCCCGAACGCATGTATTCAAACGAAGAGTATCTCCTGGAACTGCTGACTGAAGCAGGTCTGGTCACCGAGCGTGACTTGCAGCAGACAAAGACGGTCAAAAAGCCCACGGAAACGCTGCTGGAGGCGCTCATCAAAACCGGGGTGGTCAGCGACGAGCAGGTGGCCCAGACGGTCGCCGTCAACTCGGGCATGGAGTACATCGACCTGCACGGTTTCGCCGCCAGTCCCGCCCTCAAGGGCCTGGTGCCCATGCCGGTGGCGCAGCGCTACAAGATCGCCCCGATCGGCATGAACGGCACCGCGATGCAGATCGTCGTGGCCGACCCCTACGATTTCGAGACGCTTGATTCGCTGCCGCACGTGCTGCAGCCGGACCTGGAAATCTTCTGCTCGACCCCGGCGCTGATCAAGACCCTGCAGGCCAACATCTACGGCAACGAGGTCTTCGGCAGCGCCGACGTCAAAGGCGGCGGCGGGGCGGGCGGCGACGGCGACGCTCCGATCATCAAGCTCGTCACCAACACCCTGATGGAGGCCTTCAAGAACCGCGCCTCCGACATCCACATCGAGCCGCTGGAGAAGGACGTGCGCGTGCGCTTCCGCATCGACGGCGTGCTGCACGACGCCGAGCACCATCCCAAGCGCCTGCATTCCGCCATCATCGCCCGCATCAAGATCATGTGCGGCTCGATGAGCATCGACGAAAAGCGCGTACCGCAGGACGGCCGCATCCAGATGGCCTTCAACGACAAGGAGCTGGACATGCGCGTGTCCATCATCCCCACCAACAACGGCGAAAGCGTGGTCATGCGCGTGCTCGACAAGAGCAGCCTGCGCCTCGGCCTCGCCGACCTCGGCTTTCTGTCGGACGACCAGGACACCTTCGAGAAGCTGATCACCCTGCCGGACGGCATCGTCCTCGTCACCGGCCCCACCGGCTCCGGCAAGACGACGACGCTCTACGCCTGCCTCAACTTCATCAACCGCCCCGACCGCAAGATCATCACCGTCGAGGACCCGGTTGAGTATGAGCTCGCCGGCATCAACCAGGTCATGGTCAAGGACGACGTCGGCATGACCTTCGGCGCCGCCCTCAAGGCCATCCTCCGCCAGGCGCCCAACATCATCATGATCGGGGAAATTCGCGACCTCGAGACCGCCTCGATCGCGATCAACGCCTCGCTCACCGGCCACATGGTGTTCAGCACCCTGCACACCAACGACGCGCCGGGCTCCGTCGCCCGTCTCGCCGACATCGGCGTCAAACCCTTCCTGATCGCCTCGGCCGTGCGCGGCATTCTCGCCCAGCGCCTGGTCCGCAAGCTCTGCGGCGAGTGCAAGGAGCCCTCCGGCCTCAACGACCGCGAACTGCGCAGCCTCGGCCTGGAGGCCAGCCAGCTGTTCAACGCCTCGATCATGGGCCCGAAGGGCTGCAACAAGTGCCGCGGCTCCGGCTTCAAGGGCCGCATGGTCATCGCCGAAATCTTCAAGGTCGACGACGAGGTCCGCAACATGATCAACCAGCAGCTGACCACCCCGCAGCTGCGCAAGCGCGCCCGCGAGCTGGGCATGCGCACGCTGCGCGAGGACGGGGTGCGCAAGGTGCTCGCCGGCCTGACGACGGCCGACGAGGTGATCGAAGCCACGATGGCCGACGCCGACTGACCCCTCCTGGGAACCCGACAACCGAGAACCGAATCGACGACCCCCTATGACAGCCCAGAACGTGGTGGACATGCTTGAATCCCGCGGCGTGATCGACAGCGGCCAAGCCTACGACATCGCCCAGGACGCCGTCCACAACGGCAAGGACATCCTCCAGGTGCTCCTGGACTACGGCATCTACACTTCCGAGGACGAGTTCTGGGCCGCCGTGGCCGAGGAACTCGGCGCCGACCACTTCGACCTGAACGAGTTTGAGCCGCCGCCTTCCGTGGTCGGCCTGATTCCGGCCGGCATGGCGCGCCTGTACGGCGCCTTTCCGATCACCCTCGACGCCCGCGGCCTGCACGTCGCCTTCACCGATCCCCTCAACCCGCAGCTGGTCGAAGACCTGCGCTTCGGCCTCGACAAGACCGTCGTGCCGGTCGTCGCCCGCCGCAGCCAGGTGCAGGCGCTGATCGACAAGCACTACGGCACCGGCGCGCCCAGCATTGACGAGATCTTCGGCGGCCTGAAGGACGTCGGCAAGAACGCGCCCGAGGTCGAGGCCAACTCCGCGCCGATCGTCAAGTTCGTCGACCTGGTCATGACCCAGGCGATCAAGGAGCGCGCCTCGGACATCCACTTCGAGCCCTTCGAGCACGAGTTCAAGATCCGCTACCGCGTCGACGGGGCGCTGTACGAAATGGCCCCGCCGCCGGTGCACCTGGCGACCAGCGTCATTTCGCGCATCAAGGTCATGTCGAACATGAACATCGCCGAGCGGCGCGTGCCTCAGGACGGCCGCATCATGACCACGGTCAACGGCAAGCCCGTCGACATGCGCGTCAACTCCCTGCCGACCCAGCACGGCGAGTCCGTGGTGCTGCGCGTGCTCGACCGCAGTTCGGTCAACCTCGACCTCGAGCACCTGGGCATGCAGCCCTACCTGTTCGACTACATCGTCGAGACCATCAACAAGCCCAACGGCATCTTCATCGTCACCGGCCCGACCGGCGCCGGCAAGACGACGACCCTGTACGCCTGCCTGCGCCGAATCAACACGGTCGACACCAAGCTGCTCACCGCCGAGGATCCGGTCGAGTACGAGCTCGACGGCATCATGCAGGTGCCGGTGAACGACGCCGTCGGGCTGACCTTCGGCCGCGCGCTGCGCGCCTTCCTGCGCCAGGATCCCGACCGCATCATGGTCGGCGAGATGCGCGACAAGGAGACGGCGCAGATCGCCATCCAGGCCTCGCTGACCGGCCACTTGGTGCTCAGCACCCTGCACACCAACGACGCCGCCGGCGCCGTCACCCGTCTGGTGGACATGGGCGTCGAACCCTTCCTGGTTTCCGCCACCCTGGAGGGCGTGCTGGCCCAGCGCCTGCTGCGCACCGTCTGCAAGAACTGCCGGACCCCTTACGAGCCGAGCCTGTCCATCCTCAACCAACTCAACCTCAGTCCCAGCGACATCGGCGGCAAGCAGTTCTACACCGGCAACGGCTGCGAGAAGTGCGGCGGCAGCGGCTACAAGGGCCGCAAGGGCATCTACGAGCTCCTCGATGTCACCGACCCGATCCGCGATCTGATCACCCAGCGCGCGCCGACCCTGGTGCTCAAGCAGAAGGCCATCGAACTGGGCATGGTGACCCTGCGCGACGACGGCCTGCGCAACATCTACGACGGCGAAACCTCCATCGAAGAAGTCCTCAAATACACCTGAAGACCGCACCGGGGATTGTCCGCACACCCAGGATTTAGTGTTGGACATTCCACCCGGGAAACCGGTAATCTCAAACCCGCCCGTCCGCCCTTTTTCGCCCCTTTTTTATGCCGAAGTTCCACTACATCGCCCTCGATCAGAACGGCCAGGAAGTCGCCGGTGAACTCGATGCCGCCAGCGAGGCCGAGGCCATCAACCTGCTGCGCCAGAGCCAGCTTTACCCCACCCAGGTCGCCCAGGAAGGCAAGGGCGGCGACGCCGTCAAGAAGCGCGCCCGTTCCTCCGGCGCCGCCAAGGGCAAGGGCGGCAAGGTTGTCAAGGCGGGCGCCAACGCCAAGGTCAAGGCCAAGGTGCTGATGATCTTCACCCGCCAGCTGGCCACGCTCATCGATTCCGGCCTGCCGCTGCTGCGCGGCCTGACCGTGCTCGGTCGCCAGGAGCCGAACCCGGTGATGAAGAGCACGATCACGACCATCGCCGAGAACGTGCAGACCGGCAGCACCTTCTCGGAGACGCTTTCCCAGTACCCGAGGATCTTCAACAAGCTTTACATCAACATGGTGAAGGCGGGCGAGCTCGGCGGCGTGCTCGAAATCGTCCTCAACCGCCTGGCCGAATACCAGGAGAAGGCGCAGAAGCTGAAGAACAAGATCGTTGCCGCGATGGTCTACCCGATCATCGTCATGTTCATCGCCGTGGCGATCATGGTCTTCCTCATGCTCGTCATCGTGCCGCGCTTCGAGAAGATCTTCGAGGACATGCTCGGCGACAAGAACAAGCTGCCCGAGCTGACCAAGGTGGTCATCGGCTTCAGCCGCTGGATGGGCGACAACATCCTCTTCCTCGCCGGCGGCGTCGTCCTCGCCGTGGTCGGCTGGAAAATGTTCGCCTCGACCAAGAACGGCCGGCGCACCATCGACAAGATGAAGCTGCGCATGCCGCTGTTCGGCGACGTTCAGCGCAAGACCGCGATCTCCCGCTTCACCCGCACCCTTGGCACCCTGGTCACCTCCGGCGTGCCGATCCTGCAGGCCCTGAACATCACCCGCGAAACCGCCGGCAACACGATCGTCTCCGACGCCATCGTCAAGGTCCACGATGCGGTCAAGGAGGGCGAATCGATGGTGGCGCCGCTCGAGTCCAGCAACGTCTTCCCGCCGATGGTCATCTCCATGGTCGACGTCGGCGAGGAAACCGGCCAGCTGCCGGAAATGCTGCTGAAGATTGCGGACGTGTACGAGGACGAGGTCGACAACTCGGTCTCCGCCCTCACCTCGATGCTGGAGCCGCTGATGATCGTCGTTCTGGCCCTCGTGGTCGGCGTCATCGTCATGGCCCTCTTCCTTCCGCTCATCGAGGTCATCAAAGGTCTCAGCGGCGGCGCCGGCGCCTGATCCTCCGGCCCCCGTTCCACCCCAGCCTGACTGACCATGAAAATCCCCGCAAGGTTCCGCCAGCGGTCCGGGTTCACCCTGATCGAACTGCTGGTTGTCGTCACCATCATCGGCCTGCTCTTCGCGCTCACGGTCGGCGGTTTCAGCTACGCGCAGCGCTCCGCTGCGCGCAGCAAGACCTCCGCCTCGCTGGCGGCGATGAAGAGCGGCCTGGAGCGCTACAAGAACGAGTTCGGCGAGTACCCCGAGCCTGCCAATCCGGGCGAGATGGTGTCGATCGTGAACAAGAACTACGAAGTGGCCGGTGCGGCCATGCTGTACCAGGCGCTCAGCGGCGACGGCTACGACTACATTCGCATCGCCTCGCCGCCAGCCAATGCCGGCGAGGCGACCTCGGACGGCTCGCTCGACGACCGCGAGGCGAAGAACGTCATGATCACCGACATGCCGAAGGACATGTGGACCAACAAGGACGGCCGCTACTACATGATCGACGGCTTCGGCCGGCCGTTCCAGTACACCAAGGCCCTGCCCGCACCGGTCAACGGCCAGAACAACAACGCCTCGCCGGTGACCGTCAACACCGCAACCTACGACCTCTGGTCGTACGGCGAGGACGAGGAGAACATCAACGCCCGTTCAATCGAGACGACCACGGACAACGTGCTGCGCAACGCCAGCCAGAAGTGGATCAAGAACTGGTAGTCCGGGGTGCGGCAATGAAGTTGAAACAAACTCATTTTTTTAGTTGAGAAGCTCGGAAGGCAGGCCATTGTCTGCGTCCCGGCCCAAGGCGTTTGCGCGCGTGGCGGAATTGGTAGACGCGCTAGATTCAGGTTCTAGTGAGTAACATCGTGGAGGTTCGAGTCCTCTCGCGCGCACCATCCCGGAACATTCCGGGTTGGACTCAAAGAAAAGTATGCAGGACGCAGGGTTTGTCAGAAAGGCTTTCGCCGGCATCGCACGCCGCTACGTTCTGGCCAACCACGTGCTCAGTCTGGGCATCGACGTCCTCTGGCGGCGCAAGACCGCCCGCCTGGCCGCCTGCCTGGCACCGCAACGCATCCTCGATTTGGCCACCGGCAGCGGGGATCTGGCCCAGGCCCTGCAGCAGGCCTGCCCCGATGCGCAGATCCTCGGCGCCGATTTTTCCGTGCCGATGATGCGCGAGGCGCAGGCCCGCCGCTTTCACACCCTGGTGGCTGCGGACGGCCTGGCTCTGCCGTTCCAGGACGCCGCCTTCGACCTGCTGACCGTGGCCTTTGGTTTGCGCAACATGGCCTCCTGGCCGGGCGCGCTGCGCGAGATGCGCCGGGTCCTGAAGGCGGGCGGCCACCTCTTCGTGCTCGATTTCTCGCTGCCCACCTGGCCTCTGGTGCGGCCGGCCTACCTTTGGTACCTCAAGCGGGTCATGCCGCGCGTGGCGGGCTGGCTGACCGGCGAACGCGCGGCCTACGAGTATCTGTGCAGCTCGGTGGAGCGCTTTCCCTCCGGCCGGGACATGGAGGCGCTGATTGCCTCCTGCGGCTTCGAGATCGTGCGCACGCATCGGCTGAGTCTGGGCATCGCCTCACTTTACATCGCCCGCGCCGCCTGAGGCGGTCCACCACCTGCGTGGGTGGTGGCAGAGGGGAGATTTGAACTCCCGACCAAAGGCTTATGAGTCCTCTGCTCTACCCCTGAGCTACTCTGCCGGATTGATGGCTCCTGAGGTAGGGTTCGAACCTACGACCTAGTGGTTAACAGCCACCCGCTCTACCGCTGAGCTACTCAGGAGTGTGATCCCGTTCCAAAGAAACGGGCTGACAGAGTAGACCGGCGCCCGGGCGGAGGCAAGTTTTTGTTTCAACACTTTTTGGCGTCACAGCATCCGGGCGGGCTGACCGGTGCTCTCCAGCACGGCGTGCCAGAGTTCGCTGTTCGGGTCGACTTTGCGCCGCCCGTGAATGACCATTTCCAGGGGCAGGTGCACGAAGGCGCCGTGCCAGCGGCCGACCAGCATCGAGGTCTTGCCGGCCATGGCGGCATGCACGGCGGCCTGGGCAAGCCGCGAGCAGTAGACGTTGTCCTGCGGATTGGCCGGCACACTGCGGACGATGTAGCTCGGGTCGATGTATTTCAGGTTCACCTCCATGCGCCGCTCCTTGAAAAACGCGTTGATGGCGTCCTTCAGGTGCAGGCCGATGTCGCCGTAGCGCTTGTTGCCGCTGGCGTCGGTGCTGCCGTCCGTGGCTAGCAGCTGCTGGCCGGCGCCCTCGGCGACGACGATGACGGCGCTGCCGCGCTTGGCGACCCGGTAGCGCAGGGCCTCGAGCAGCCCGTGCGTCGAGTCCATCTCGAACGGCACTTCGGGAATGAGCACGAAGTCGACGTTGCTGCCGGCCAGGGCCGCGTAGCAGGCGATGAAACCGCTGTCGCGGCCCATCAGCTTGACCAGGCCGATGCCGTTGACGGCGCCGCAGGCCTCGGTGTAGGCGCACTTGACGGCGTTGACCGCCTCGGCGAAGGCGGTTTCGAAGCCGAAGCTCTTGTCGAGGTACATGATGTCGTTGTCGATCGTCTTCGGAATGCCGACGACGGCCTTGGCCAGGCCACGGCGGCGGATCTCCTTGGCGATCTCGGCGGCGCCGCGCAGGGTGCCGTCGCCGCCGATGACGAAGAGGATGTCGACGCTCATGTCCTCGAGGGTGTCGACCATGTCGCCGATCGGCTGCTGGCCGCGCGAGCTGCCGAGGATGGTGCCGCCGAAGTTGTGGATCTGCGCCACCGACTCGGGCCGCAGCATGATCGGGGTGTGGCCGTAGCGCTGGACCAGGCCCTCGTAGCCGTAGCGGAAGCCGTAGACCCGGGTCACTCCGTACTGGCGGTGGCACTGGTTGACGATGCCGCGGATGAGATCGTTGAGGCCCGGGCAGAGGCCGCCGCAGGTGACGATGCCGACGGTCACCTTGGCCGGGTCGAAAAAGATGCGCTCGCGCGGGCCGGCCTCCTCGAAGCTGGCGGGGGCGGCGCCGGCACCGGCGTCCTGCAGGCGGTTTTCGTACAGAATGCGGTCGGCGTCGGTCTTGAAGGGGACCTCCACGGTGCCGATCTGGTGCAGGGGGCTGCGGAAGGTGCAGGGGCCGAGGGATTCAATGGCGGCTTGGAGCATGGGGGCATCCACTATGGAGCACATCGGGGGCCATGCCCAGCACGGATGTGCCCAGGATTGCAGGAAGGTCCGGCTTGCACTGGGCCGCGGCCCTCCCATCTTCCCGGCCCCCATGAACAAGCTGGACGAGATCATCGCGCACAAGCGCACCGAGGTCGAAAAACTGCTGCCCCGCCTCGACAAGCTCAAGGCCGCCGCCGCCCTGCGCAACGACGTCCGTTCCCTGGCCGACGCCCTGCGCGCCGATCCCGCGCGGCTGGCCATGATCGCCGAGGTCAAGCGGGCCTCGCCCTCGGCCGGCACGATCGCCGCCGACTTCGACCCGCTCGCCATCGCGCGCGGCTACGAGAAGGCCGGTGCCAACGCCCTGTCCATCCTCACCGACGAGAAGTACTTCCAGGGCCGGCTCGAGTACCTGTCGCTGATCCGCGACCAGGTCGACATCCCCTGCCTGCGCAAGGATTTCATCATCCACGAGGCGCAGATCTACGAGGCCGTGGTCGCCGGCGCCGACGCCATCCTGCTGATTGTCGCCGCCCTCGATCAGCCGACCCTGGAGCACCTGCTGGAGACGGCGCACACCTTCCAGCTGGACGTTCTCATGGAGGTCCATGACCTGCCCGAACTCGAGCGCGCTTTGGCGACCGACGTGCGCATCCTCGGCATCAACAACCGCAACCTGAAGAGCTTCACCGTCGATCTCGCCACCACCGAAGCCCTGGCCGAGGAAGTCCCGGACGACATCCTGCTGGTGGCCGAGAGCGGCATCAAGACTCCGGCCGACGCCGAGCGCCTGGCCACGGCCGGCGCCGACGCCCTGCTGGTCGGCGAAACTCTGATGCGCAGCGCCAACATCCTCGTCGACCTGCCGGCGCTCAAGGCCTTCAAGCCCTGAGCGGTCCTTGGCGAGGCTTTATTCCTGGACGCGCTCGAGCTGGGCGCCGAGGGCGGCGAGCTTGTCGTCGAGGTGCTCGTAGCCGCGGTCGATGTGGTAGAGGCGGTTGACCTCGGTGCGGCCCTCCGCCACGAGGCCGGCGAGCACGAGCGCGGCGGAGGCGCGCAGGTCGCTGGCCATGACCGGTGCGCCCTTGAGCGGCTGGCCGCCGCGGATGCGCGCGGTGGCGCCCTGCAGGTCGATGCGCGCGCCCATGCGCTTCATTTCCGCCACGTGCATGAAGCGCTGGGGAAAGATGGTCTCGGTGATGGCGCTGCTGTCGTGAATGGCGCAGGCCAGGGCGCAGAACTGCGCCTGCATGTCGGTCGGGAAACCGGGGTAGCAGAGGGTGGTGAGGTCGAAGCCGCGCGCCTTGGGGTTGGGGGCGATGCTGAGGCTGTCCCGGCCGATTTCGAGCGGGAAGCCGCATTTTTTCAGGACATCGGTCACGGCGGTCATGTGCTCGGGCATGACCCGGCGCAGGGTGATGCCTTCGCCGATCATGGCGCCGGCGCAGAGGAAGGTGCCGGCCTCAATGCGGTCGGGGATGACGGTGTGTTCGGCGCCGTGCAGTTCCTTGACGCCCTCGATGACGATCCGGTGGGTGCCAGCCCCCTCGATCTTCGCGCCCATCTTGATGAGGAAGTTGGCGAGGTCTTCGACTTCGGGCTCGGCGGCCGCGCCCTCGATGACCGTGGTGCCCTTGGCGAGGGTGGCGGCCATCATGACGTTGTCCGTGCCCAGGACGGTGGAGCCGTGTTTGCCCATGAGGTTCATCGGGCCGCCCTTGAAGCCCTTCCTGGCGTTGACGCGGATGTCGCCGCCATCGACCTGGATCTGGGCGCCGAGGGCCTCCAGGCCCTTCAGGTGCAGATCCACGGGGCGGTCGCCGATGACGCAGCCGCCGGGCAGGGAGACGGTGCATTTCTTCAGCCGGCCGGTCAGCGGACCGAGCACGCAGATTGAGGCGCGCATCTTGCGCACGAGCTCGTAGGGGGCGACCGACTTGATCTTCTCCGCCTTCACGGCCACCACACCGCTGGCGCGCTCGACCTCGGCGCCCAGTTCGCCCAGGATGCGCACCATGTAGTTGGTGTCGCTCAGGTCCGGCACCCGGCGGATCGTGCAGGCGTCGCGGGTGAGCAGGGTGGCGGCAAGGATGGGCAGCGAGGAGTTTTTCGAGCCGCTGATGTTGACGCGGCCCTTGAGCGTGGCGCCGCCGTGAACGATGAGTTTTTCCATGGTTGCCGCTCTAGGTGCGCCGGCTGGCGCGGGGCGCAAGCGGGAAGATGCTCAGAACTTCAGCCGGCGCCGCGCCACGACAATCATGCTGATGCTGAGGAACAGCGGCAGGAGCACTAACTGGATGAAATCCAGGTAGCGGGGGCCTCCGACGGCCGGTCCGACCGGCCGGGCATGGGGTGCGGTTTCCTGGACTCCCGCAGACACAGGCACAGAAAGAAGCACGGATGCCTGGTTCATGACGCGGGGGAAACCGTTCACGGACCCGCCGCCTCGTCGACCACCGTGAAAGTCAATCTGGCGGCAAAGCCCGTGAACAATGGGTATTACCTGATCGCGGCGGCGTCGTTACGCAGTTTATTGAAAAAAATCGTCACGCCGCCGCCGCGGGGGCGGTGGCCAGGACGAAACGGCCGATGCCGGCGAGATCGCTGAGCACCTCGGGCTGCCGGTAGCCCAGGCCGGCGGCCAGCTCCGCTGTGGCGGCGCCCTGGTCATGGCCGACCTCGAGGGCGATCGCGCCGTCCGCCTGGAGGTGGGCCGGCGCTGCGGCCAGGAAGCGGCGCACCAGATCCAGGCCGTCGGGGCCGCCATCGAGCGCCAGTGGCGGATCGCGGCGGACTTCGCGGCTGAGGCCGGCGATTTCGCCGCTGGGGATGTAGGGCAGGTTGCTGACGATAAGGTCGAAGCGGCCGCTGATCTTGTCGAACAGGTCGCTGCGCAGGATCTGCACACGGCCGAGGCCGAGGCGGCCGGCGTTGAGCCGGGCGAGGTCGAGCGCCTCCTCGGAGAGGTCGGCCAGGGTGGTCTGGCTGGCCGGCCAGCCGGCGGCGAGGGTCAGGCCGATGCAGCCGGAGCCGGTCGCCATGTCGAGGATGCGGGCGGGCGGCGTGGCCGCGTGGCGGCGCAGCAGCAGTTCGCAGAGGTGTTCGGTCTCCGGCCGCGGAATCAGGGCGCGCCGGTCGCTGACCAGTTCATGGCCGAGAAAGTCGACGGTGCCGAGCAGGTGCTGGAGGGGCTCGCCCTCCGCCCGGCGCCGGGTGAGGCCGCGCAGGGCCTCCAGGTCGGTTTCGTGCAAGACTTCCCCGAAGCGCAGGTACAGGTCCAGGCGGCGGCAGCTGAGCACGTGGGCGAGCAGGTGCTCCATGTTGAGGCGGGCCTCCTCGACGCCGTGCCTGTCCAGGTAGGCGGTGCCGGCGCGGAGGGTGTCGAGGAGGGGCTTCATGGACGCTCTGCTTTGCCGCAGGCTCCGGAGCTCGGCAACGGTTACTTCAGGCCGGCCTCGGCCAGGCGCTCCTGCAGGTCGCTGGCGAGCAGGGCGTCCAGGATCGGATCGATGCGCCCTTCCATGAACATGTCGAGGTTGTACAGCGTCAGTTCGATGCGGTGGTCGGTGACGCGGTTCTGGGGGTAGTTGTAGGTGCGGATCTTCTCCTCGCGGCCGCCGCTGCCGATCAGGCTGCGGCGGTGGGCGGAGTACTTGGCGGCCTCCTCCTGCTGCTTGCGCTCCAGCAGGCGGGAGCGCAGGATGGTCAGGGCCTTCTCCTTGTTCTTGATCTGGCTGCGGCCGTCCTGGCAGCGCACAATAGTGCCGGTCGGGAGGTGCAGGACCTGCACGGCGGAGTCGGTGGTGTTGACCCCCTGGCCGCCGGCCCCCGAGGAGCGGCAGACTTCGATGCGCACCTCGTCCGACTTGATTTCCAGGTCGACTTCCTCGGCCTCGGGCAGCACGGCGACGGTGGCGGCGGAGGTGTGGATGCGGCCCTGGGCCTCGGTGGCGGGCACGCGCTGGACCCGGTGGACGCCGCTCTCGTACTTGAGCACGCGGAAGACGTCCTCGCCGCTGACTTTCAGGACGATTTCCTTGAAGCCGCCGACATCGGAAGGGCTGGCTTCCAGCGTCTCCACCCGCCAGCCGCGGGTTTCGGCGTAGCGCGAGTACATGCGCACCAGATCGGCGGCAAACAGCGAGGCTTCGTCACCGCCGGTGCCGGCGCGGATTTCCACCAGGGCGTCGCGGCCCTCGAGGGGGTCCGGCGGCAGGATGGAGAACTGCACGGCCTTCTCGAGCTGTTCGACGCGCTGTTCGAGGAGGGGAATCTCGGCCTCGGCCAGGGCGGCCAGTTCCGCATCGCCCGCCTTGAGCATGTCCCGGCTTTCGGCCAGTTCGGTGCGCTGCTTCTGATAGCGGTCCCAGTCGCCCAGCAGGTTGCCCAGGATGCGGTGCTCGCGGGTCAGCTCCCCGGCCTTGCGGGCGTCGTCGAAGAACCCGGGCTGGCCCATGAGCTCCTCAAGGAGCTCGAAGCGGGCGCGCTTGCTGGCGATGATCGGGGCGTAATCCATTCAGGTCGGGCGTGGGCGGCGGGAACGAAAAAACGGTGCCGCGCCAGGAAGCGCAGGCACCGTTTTCTGATCGGAAAGGTCCGGAGACTAGGAGGCGGAAGCGTCGCTGAGCTTCGGCGTGGCGCGGCGGGCGCGCGTGCTGCCGTAGCGCTGGGCAAATTTGTCGACGCGCCCGGCGGTGTCGATGAAGCGCTGCTCGCCGGTGAAGAAGGGGTGGCAGCCGGAGCAGATGCCGATGCGCAGGTTCTGCACGGTGGAAATGGTCGGATACACCGCACCGCAGGTGCAGGTGATGGTGGTTTCGTAAACCGTCGGGTGGCCTTGTTCTTTCATGTGGGTGGGAGGGGAAGACACGTTGGACCGGCGAGGGACGGAAGGTCACTTTCGCCGGAGCGTGAGGGAGGGCAGTTTGCCACAGGCCCCGGGAGGGTCAACGGCTTTTTCGGCCGCTCAGTCGCGGGCGCCGCGCTGCCTGAGCTCGCCGATCAGGGTCTCGTAGCGCTTCTCCAGGACGGGTTCGGTGAGCAGGGCGGTGAGCGCCGGCGAGCGGCGGACAAAGTGGTAGGCCAGGATGTCGCAGACCCGCTCCGGACAGGGCATGTCATCCAGGGCGGTGCGCAGGGCGCGCATGCCTTCGCCGCATTCGGAGCGGTCCTCCGGGAGCAGTTCCAGCGCCTGCCGCTTGAGCTGGTCCGTGTGACCGGCATCGGTGGCGACGACTGTCGGCAGAGGTTCGATCCGGGCGATGAGGAAGGGTTTTTGCTGCTCCCAGCCGGTGAAGCGGATCCGCCGCAGCCCCTGCAGCAGCACGTGGGAGGTGCCGTCCTCCTGCTTTTTGCAGGCGCTGACCAGACCTGCGGTGCTGACCGGCAGGATGCCGTCCGCAGAGCCGCGCAGCCGGGTGCCGATGCAGAACATGCGGGCGGAGCCGAGGGCATGGCTGAGCATCAGCCGGTAGCGTTCCTCAAAAATGTACAGGGGCAGCAGGCAGCCCGGGAACAGGTAGCAGTCGGAGAGCACCATGACCGGCAGGGTGTCCGGCAGGGGGCAGTCAGCGTGGCTGGGTGAAATCATGGACGGCAAGCACAACTCTGTGGGGTCATTACGCCGCAGAAGCGAGCTTGGAACGGAATGTCTCGGCAAGACGCCGCGGCAAAAGCCAAAAAAGGCATGAAGCGCAGGGCTTCATGCCTTTTCGGGGCGGCGGCAGGCTGAGGTCAGCGGCGTTCTTCCGTGCGTGCCGGGGCTTCCGGCCGGCCGCGCGCCGGAGCGTCGGGACGTCCTTCAGCCCGGATCTCCTCCAGCTGGCGCAGCTTGTCGCGCAGGGCTTCGGGCACCGCCTGGCGGTCGCGGTCGTTGTTCAGCGGCCAGCGCCGTTCCTCGCCGTCCTTGGGTTTGGCGGTGAAGATGGTTTCATCGCCTTCCCGGCGCAGGCTGTAGATGCCTGAATCGTCGCTGCGGGTGACGCTGACGCTTTCGCGCACCTCGCGGCGTTCGGCGGGGGCGTCGCCCCGGCCGCGCGGCCCGGGTTCTGCGCGACCTTCGGAACGGCGGTCCGGTTCGCGCCGGGAGGGCGGGGCGTCGCGGTCGCCGCCGCGGACCCGGTCGCGCAGGCGTTCCTGGTACTCGCGGATGTGCTGCTGGTACCGTTCCAGCCGCTCCTGCAGCTCGCGCGGCAGTTCCGGACCGCGCTGGTCGCGGCCGAAGGGCAGGAAATGACCGCGCGGATTGTGCGGCGGCTCCACCGGCATGAGGCGTTCGCCGACGGTCAGGCTGAGGCGGTTTTCCCGGCCGCCGGAAATGACCGTAAGGGTGATCGCATCGCCCTTTTTCTTGCTGCGCACGAGCGCCTGCAACTGGTCCATGTTGACCAGTTTCTGATCGTCGAGCGCGACCAGAACGTCATGCTCGCGCACTCCCGCCGCCTGGGCCGGGCTGTCAGGCATGACTTCCTCGACGCGCAGGCCGAAACCTTCGGCCAGGCCGAGCTGGGAACGCAGTTCGGGCGAGACCGGGCCGGTCAGGACGCCGATGAAGGCGGTGGGCCGTTCTGCCTGCCGGTGTGGGTTGCGGGGGCGTTCCGGTGCGGTCCTGGGCGGTTCCGGGCGGCGGGAACGCGATTCAGGGGGCGCGGGCCGGGAGGATTCCGGCTTGGGCGGAGCGGCCTCCGGCGCGGGCCGGCCGGGAGCGGGTGTTTCCTGGGCCCCGGACGGGCCGCTCAGCAGTAGGCCGGTCAGGAGGAGCAGTGGGGTGGCGATGGTTTTCATGGTGGTGGCGGGGTTGGACTCATTGGAAGGAGGCGGGCAGAACCAGGCGGTCTTCACGCGGCATCTCGACGGTGATCCGGGCGCCGTCGCGGGGGTCGATCCAGGCGTGGCGCTCAACGGTGACCAGCTTGACGCGCTGCTCCGGCAGGTTCGATTCGGCGTTGTACTGGATGCCTTCGGTCTCGGCGTTGACGACTTCGCGCACGGTGCTGACCGGCAGCACGCCGGTGAGGGCCGGGTCGGCGGCGTCCGGGGTGCCCGGACTCAGGTTCATGGCCAGGACCGCGGCCGCGGCGCCGAGTCCGGACCAGAGCAGCCTGGGCAGCCAAGGGCGCGCGCGGCGGTGCGGCGGCAGCCAGAGGCAGTCGCGCGCCAACTCGTGCGCCACCCGTTGGCGGAGCGCCGCAGACGGGCCCCTGGGCGGCAGGCTGACGAGCAGGGATTCCAGATCGGGATCGTTCATGGCAGGGCTTCGGAGGTTTGGGGAAAGGGGAGCAGGTTGGCCACGGGGGCAGCCGGCGATTCGAGCAGCAGTTCCTCGCGGCGCGGTGTCAGGCGCTTCTGCAGGGCGTTCAGGGCGTAGCGGTAGCGGCCGGAAACGGTGTTGATCGAGTCGCCGGTGAGTTCGGCGATTTCAGCGAAGGTCAGGCCGCCCCAGAGTTTCAGGGTGACCACCTCGCGCTGCTCTTCCGGCAGGCTTTGCAGGGCTTCCTGGACAATGGCGGCGGTTTCCTTCTGTTCGGGCGAGGGGTCGAAAACGGCGGCGTCCGAGGCCGGCAGCGCGACGTCAGAGGCGGCCTCGCGACGGGCCCGCCGGGTGTCGCTCCGGCGCAGGTCGAGGGCGATGGTGCGCACGGCGGCGTAGAGCAGCGGGATGTGCTGCGCATCCCCCTCCGGGAAGCGCTGCCACCAGCGCACGAAGGCCGTCTGCACGACATCCTCGGCGTCCGCCCGGCTCGGGCAGAGCTGGGCGGCGTAGAGCAGCAGCTTGGGAGCGACATGCTCGAAGCAGTGTTTCCAGGCGGCATCGGCTTCCATGCGCGTACAGGTCGGGTTTCCAGACGCTTAACGTCAGGCGGCCTGTTTTTTGTGTGCCGGAAGCGGGCTTTCGTTCAGGACTTCTCGGAGCCGTGGCGCCGCCAGGGGGCGGCCGGGCTTCAGGGCCGCCACCAGGCGTCGAGTTTGGCCTGCAGGGTCTGCACCCGTTCCGGCTGCTGGCCCGCCAGGTTCTTTTCCTCGGTCGGGTCCGCCGCCAGGTCGTAGAGCTCGACGACATCGTCGGGCTGGTTGGCCCGGTGCGGGACAATCAGCTTCGTGTGGCCGTCAATGATCCAGCGCCAGCGCAGGCTGGTGGCCGGCGTCTGGATGTCGACAAAGTTGTGGGTGAAGCACTCGCCGTAGAGCGTCTTGCGGGCGCTGACCGCCGCGGTGTCGAGCAGGTCGAGGCCGGGCAGGGCCGGCGCAGGGGTCAGGCCGGCGGCCTTGAGCAGGGTCGGCATCAGGTCGAGCGAGGACGCCAGGTCCTCGGAGCGCCTGGGCGCCACCTTGCCGGGCCAGCGGACCAGGATGGGGGTGCGCAGGCCGCCGTCGTACTGGCTCTGCTTGGACTTGCCGGCGTAACGGCCGGTCTGCGGGTCGGTGATCCAGCCGTTGTCGCTGACGTAGACGAAGAGGGTGTTCTCCTTCAGGCCGTTGTCGTCGATGTGCCGGACCAGCTCGCCGCAGGTTTCATCAAACCACTCGACCATGGCCCAGTACTTGGCGACGTGCAGGCTCGGGGCCTTGGCTCGGTACTTCTCCAGCAGCCGTTGCGGCGGCGTGTGCGGGTCGTGCGGCATCATCGGGGCGTACCAGACCAGGAAAGGCTTCGCCTGCCGGCGCGCGTCGGCGATGAAATCATAGATGGGCTGCAGGGTCTTGCGGCCGATGTCGAGGCCGACGTCGCCGTGGCGGCCGCCCCGGGTCATGCCGTGGGTGAAGCCGCCGCGCGAGAAGTGCTTCTGCCACCACTTGCCCGTCTGCAGGCTCAGGTAGCCCTGGCGCGCCAGCAGCCTCGGCAGGGTGTCGACGGCCTCAAGGTGCCGGCTCATGATCTCGCGGCCCGCCTCAAACTGCGGGCTCTGCTGGAATTCGCGCGGCTTCATGCCGGCCGGAATGGCGGGGTCGTTGCTGGTGACCTTGTGCTGGTGCGGGTAGAGGCCGGTGATGATCGAGGCGAGGCTCGGGCAGCACAGGCTGCTGGGCACGTAGCCGCGGGTGAAGGTCAGGCTCTCCCCGGCCAGGCGGTCCAGGTTCGGCGTCCGGATCTGCGGGTGCCCCATGAAGCCGTAATCGCTCCACAGATGGTCGTCGGAAACGATGAGGACGATGTTCGGCGGGCTGCCGGCGCCCTGCGCGGAGCAGGCCAGGACGACGGCGGCAAAAAGGGCGCGGAGGAAATGCATGGGCCGCGAAAACGCCGCCGCGACCGGCAATCTTGCGCGTCAGGCGCCGCGGCGTTCGGCGGCGACCAGCTCGAGCACGCGCAGGGTTTCGCGGACGTTGGTCGCCAGGTCGAGCGGATGCGGGCTGGGCACCGGCCGCGCCTGCGGGCGCGCCATCCAGAAGCGCACAGCCTGCTCCAGGGCCGCCGTGTCGGCCGGGTCGTCCAGGACGTGACCGTTGACACCCTCGACCAGCCATTCGGCGGCGCCGTTGCAGCGGCTGGTGATCACGGGCAGGCCGGCGGCGAGCGCTTCGGGAACGACGTTCGAGCTCGGTTCGTAGATCGGCAGGAAAGTGAGCAGGTCGGCGGCGGCGTAGGCGTCCTCGACCCGGGCCATCGGCCCGGCCAGCAGGACGTTGGCGGGCGGCTTGCGGCTCAGGCGGCCCTTGCCCACAACCAGGAGTTTGACCCGCGGTTCGCCGGTCTGCCAGCGCTGCATCAGCCGCAGCAGGAAGCGCAGGCCTTTGCGTTCCCAGCCCGAGCCGACAAACAGCAGGGTGAAGTCGTCCGGGCGCAGGCCCAGACGCCGGCGCGTGGCTTCCCGGTCGCCCGTCTGAAAGCGGACGGTGTCGACCCCGTTGCGCACCAGGTGGATGCGGTTCGCCGGGAAGGCGAAGTGGCGCAAAATCTCGCCGCGCACCATCTCGGAGTTCACGATGACATGGCGGGTGCGGTCCGGATCCAAAGTCTGCTGTTCCAGGGCCAGCAGGTTGGCGTGGAAGGCGCCGCGGCCGACAAACGGCCGTCGCCACCAGCTCGCGTAGCGGCGGCGCTGTTCAAGCCAGACCCGGTGGACGCCGTCGCCGGCGCGATAGACGTCCTGGCCCAGGGTGCGTTCGAGGCTGAAGACGACGTCGTAGGCCTCCGGCACCAGCAGCCGGGCGACGGCCTCCGCGAAGCGGACCGGGCGCAGGGCGCGCGAGGCCCGAACCGGCACGGCGTGCAGGGTGACCCGCTCCGGCGCGCCCTGCCAGCTTTCGGCGAACAGGTGCACCTCATGGGCGGCCGCGACCAG
>CAYYJK010000035.1:0-19494 GCA_964472185.1 uncultured Prosthecobacter sp. | reverse complement strand
TTATTGGGCATGTCACCTCCCCTGCCTTCATGTCCCACAGCCCCTCCCCCATCCAGCCGCGTCCCACCGGCGCCATTCCCTGCGGCAACCTGCAGGGATTCCAAAGCCACCTGAAGCAGGATCTCGTCTCCGGCTTCCTGGTCTTCCTAATCGCCCTGCCGCTCTGTCTCGGCATCTCCATCGCTTCCGGCGTGCCGCCGATCGCCGGCATTTTCACCGCAGTCATCGGCGGCCTGCTGACGCCGTTCCTGAGCAATTCGGAGCTGACCATCAAGGGACCGGCGGCCGGCATGATCGTCATCGTGCTCGGCTCCGTGCAGGAGCTCGGCTATGAAAAGGCGCTCGCCGTCGGCGCGGTCGCCGGCATCATCCAGATTCTGTTCGGCGCCTTCAAGCTCGGCACCCTCGGCGAGTTCTTCCCCGTCGCCGCGGTGCACGGCATGCTGGCCGCGATCGGCATCATCATCATCTCCAAGCAGATCCACGTCGCCCTCGGCGTTGCCGCGCACGCCAAGGAGCCGCTCGAGCTGCTGGCCGAGATCCCGCACAGCATCATGCACATGAACCCGGAGATCGCGCTCATCGGCGGGCTGTCCCTGCTGCTGCTGTTCGGCCGCCTGTTCATCAAGCACCGCCTCGTCCAGGCGGTGCCGGGGCCCATGCTGGTGCTGCTGGCCGCCGTGCCGCTGGCCCTCCACTTCGACATCGGCCACGAGCACTTCTACCAGTTCCACGGCCAGCAGTACGCGGTCGGCCCGAAAAACCTGGTGTCCCTGCCCGGCAACATGCTCCAGGCCATCACCCACCCCGACTTCAGCGGCCTGCTCAGCGCGGCCAGCCTGAAATGGATCGTCATGTACGCCCTGGTCGGCACCCTGGAATCCCTGCTCAGCGCCAAGGCGGTCGATCTGCTCGACCCCTGGCAGCGCCGCACCAACCTCAACCGCGACCTGTTCGCGGTCGGCATCGCCAACACCCTGGTCGCCTGCATCGGCGGCATCCCGATGATTTCGGAGATCGTCCGCTCCTCCGCCAACCGCAACAACGGCGCGCGCACGCGCTGGGCCAACTTCTGGCACGGCGCCTTCCTGCTGATCCTGGTCGCCAGCGTGCCCTGGCTGCTGAACATGATCCCGCTCGCCGCGCTCGCCGCCATGCTGGTCTTCACCGGCTACAACCTGGCCTCGCCCAAGGAGTTCGGCCACATGTGGCAGATCGGCCGCGGCCAGCTCGCGGTCTTCCTCAGCACGCTGATCATCACCCTCGCCACCGACCTGCTCGTCGGCATCGCCGCGGGCATCCTGGTCAAGCTCGTCCTGCACCTGGCCAGCGGCATCTCGCCCGTGCGCCTGTTCAAGCCGCAGGCGGATGTCGACCACCGTGCGGGCGAACCGCCGGTGGTGCGCGTGAAGGAAGCCGCGGTGTTCAGCAACTGGCTGCCGCTGCGCCGGCGCCTGCTCAACCTGCGCGAACACACCCGGGTGCACCTCGACCTCTCCGGCACGCGCCTGGTGGACCACTCCGTGATGAAGAAGCTGGAGGAGATGATCCAGGACTGGAAGCTGGAGAACCGCGAACTGGAGATCATCGGCCTCGACAACCACCGGCCGGTGTCCGGCCACCCCCAGGCCGCGCGGCTGCAGCGCATGACCGACGACTGAAACGTCGACCGCGGTTGAAGAAAAACCCGATTGCAACCGGCCCCCGGGATCCGGAAAGACTCTTCGCGCCCTCATCCCTCATGCCCCCCCTCTTTTTCCCACGCTGCCTGCCCCTGCTGCTGATCGCCGGCCTGAGCGGCCCGCTGCACGCGGGCAGCCCCGCCGCCCCCGAACTGCCGAGCCCGCCGGCGCACGAACTGCTGGCCTTTGACACCGAACTCAAAGGCCGCCTGGAAGTGCGCGACAACAACTACGACTTCGACAGCTCGGTCAACGGCCCACAGGACGCCTCCTGGCTGCTCACCCGTTTCCGCCTGGGCGCGCTGTTCACGCCCGCCGCCTGGTTCAAGGCCTACGTCCAGGGCCAGGACATCCGCGAGATCGGCGGCAGCCGCCCGAACAACATCGGCAGCTTCGGCGCCGACGGCGACGACGCCTTCGACCTCCTGCAGGGCTGGATCAATCTCGGCGACGAGACCGGCGGGCTCAGCCTGAAGGCCGGCCGCCAGCCCTTCAACTACGGCGACCAGCGCCTGCTCGGCAACCCGCAGTGGTCGAACCCGACCCGCGCCTGGGACGGCGCCCGCCTGCGCTACGCCGCCGCGGACTGGCAGGCCGACCTGTTCCTGGGCAGCCCGGTGAGCTTCATCAACAACCGCTGGAACCAGGCCGAGTACTTCAACCGCCACGAAAGCCGCAACGCGTTCGTCGGCGGCCTCTACGCCGGCTCGAAGACGCTGGTGCCCTGGCAGTCGACGACGGACGTCTACCTGCTGAACTACCAGGCGGACAAGCTGCCCGGCGCGGCCGGCGCCCCGCTGGGCGCCAGCGGCCGCACCCACACCTGGGCCCTCGGCACCCTCTGGAAAGGCGATCCGGCGAAACTCCGCCAATGGGACTACGAAGTCGAGATGGCGCTGCAGTTCGGCCGCGCCGCCGGCCTGGACCAGCGCGCCTTCGCGGGCCACTGGGGCCTGGGCTACCATTTCGAGCATCCCTGGAAACCGCGGCTGGGCGTGCAGTACAACTACGCCAGCGGCGACCGCCACAGCGGCGACGGGCGCAACACGACCTTCCTCAACTTCTTCCCTGGCAACCACGCGCTGTACGGCTTCATGGACACCACCGGCTGGATGAACCTGCACAACCCGCAGCTCAACCTCTCGGTCCAGCCCACCGCCCGCCTGAAGCTGACCTTCGACTACAACCTGTTCTGGAACGCCACCAACAACGACGCCTGGTACGGGGCCAACACCAGCTCGACCGTGCGCAGCGTCGACGCCCGCGCCAAGGGCGCGAGCAACTTCCGCGGCCACGAACTGGACTTCAACGCCTACTGCAAGCTCAGCGACCACGTCGGCCTGCAGCTCGGCTACAGCCTTTTCCTGGCGGGCGATTACCTGGCGCAGACCGGGGCCAGCGACAACGCGCACTTCGGCTACGCCCAGCTGCAGTTCAACTTCTGAGCGACTCGGGAGCCTCGGCCGGCAGGCGCAGCGGCGTGGTGACCCGGACCCGCAGGCCGTGCGGCTGCACGGCGAGCAGCTCGAGATGGCCGCCGCACTCGCGGGCGCGGGCGCGCATGCCGGTCAGGCCGAGGCTCGGCCGCTCGCGCTGCCGCGGCTCAGCGAGCCCGCGGCCGTTGTCCTCGACAATCAGCGTGATCTCGCCGGCGTCGGCCCGCAGCTCGACGAGGACCCGCGAGGCCATGGAGTGGCGGGCGATGTTGGTCAGGGCTTCCTGGGCGATGCGGAACAGGTGGGTCTCCAGCTCGCTGTGCAGCCGGGACTCGAGCGTCGAGACGTAGTCCATGTGCACGCGCGTGCGCTGGGCGAACTTTTCCACCAGCCAGCGCAGCCCGGCATCCAGGCCGAAGTCGTCGAGAATCACCGGCCGCAGCAGCTGCGAAAGCTCGCGCACGTTGGCGATGGACTGGTCGACCAGGGCGACGCAATCGGCGCGGCGTTCGGCAAAATCGCTTTCGCTGCGCAGGGTCAGGTTGGAACGCACCGCCGCCAGCGACTGGCCGAGCTCGTCGTGCAGTTCGTGCGAGAAGCGCCGCGCCGTCTCCTCCTGGGTCTGCAGCATGTGCCAGGAGACGCGGTTGAGTTCGTCGGCCTGCCATTCGATGCGGTGGATGCTGTAGCGGACGAAGGCGATGGTGCCGGCAGCGCAGAGCCCCGAGAACAGCAGGCAGGAGCCGAGCAGCAGCGCTGACTCGTCCGCCAGATCCTGCAGCTGCTGGCCGATCAGCTGGTCGACCTCCGCCAGATGCTCGGTGCTCTCAAGGATCAGGTCGTGGATGAGCTTGACGACAACGTCGTGGCTCGAAAACAGCTCCTCCATCACCGCGGCGGGCAGCGTCCCTTCGTGCTCCAGCGCCTTGCGGGCCGTCCGGTTGAACACCTGGGTGGCCAGCGCCAGCTCCCGCCACTCGCCGGCATGCGGGGTCCGCACCGCCTCCTGGGCCAAACGCGCCACCGCCCGGTCGGCGACGTCCAGCTCGCTCAGCCGCGCCACCCGGTCGGCCGTCTCCACCGAGCGGGCGAGCCGGTGCAGGGCAAGCGCCAGCGCGTCCTCCTCGGCCTGCACCTCATGCAGCAGCCGGGCCATGAGCAGCTGCTCCTGCACCAGGCCCGCCGCGTTGTGCCGGATGGCCCGGCTGTCGCGCACGGCCACGAAACCCGCCAGCCCCAGCAGGATCACCACCAGGCTGAAGCCCACCACCAGCCCCCACAGCACCGTCCGCTCGGTGACGTGGCGGCCCATCGGGATGAAGCTCGGGATCATGGCCGGCTTCAGTCGATGAGCCCGTTGCGCAGGGCGAAGCGCACCAGCTCGCCGATCGAGTGGAGGTTCAGCTTCTCCATGATCCGGCCGCGGTGGGCCTCGACCGTGTACACGCTCAGGTTGAGGGCGTTGGCGATGTCCTTGTTGGTCTTGCTCTCGGCGATCAGCTGCAGGACCTCGCGCTCGCGCGACGACAGCAGGTCGATCGGGTTGGTGACGTGCTTGCGGTAGTCGTCGAGCACCGCGTCGGAGACTTCCGGGCTGAGGTAGCCCTTGCCGACCGCCACCGCGCGCACCGCCGACAGAAAGTCACTTTCGCTGGAGTCCTTGAGCAGGTAGCCGCGCGCGCCGGCGCGCAGGATTTCACGGACGTAGACCGCGTCCTTGTGCATGGACAGCGCCAGCACGCGGGTGCGCGGCGACACCTTCATCAGGCGGCGGGTCGCCTCGATGCCGTTGAGTTCGGGCATGGTCACGTCCATCACCGCCACGTCGGGCTGCAGGGCCTCGGCGAGCTCGACCGCCTCGCGGCCGTTGTTGGCCTCGCCGATCACCTCCATGTCCCACTGGGCTTCGAGGATGAGCCTGAAACCGTTGCGGACCACCGAGTGGTCGTCGGCCAGAAGGATGCGGGTGGCTTTGGTGGGCATGCGGACGGCTCAACCTAACTGCGGATGCCTGAACAACAACCGCGGACTGCCGGATTCGCCGGACAGAAAAGGTCCGCAGCGCCGGTCTCCCGCCTCATTGCCGCCGCGGCGCCAGATCCGCCACCGGCAGTCCGGCAAAGTCCTGCCACCGGGCCTCGCTCTGCTCCCGCGTCGCGACCCCGTCATGCACCCAGAGGCCGTAGCGCAGGCGCAGCTTGGCGCCCGCGGCGATTGCCACCGGCGAGTCGAGGCTGAGGCAGCAGCCCATCCAGCCGTCGTCGCGGACGTGGAAGGCGGTCGGGTGGTGCGGGTTCATCGGATGGTTCATCAGGGTGATGCCGGCAAAGCCGTCGGTCGCGTTGCTGAGGCGGCCGCTGTAGTCGCACCAGCGCGCCGGCTGGCGGAAGACCGCCTGTTCGTTGACCAGCCCCTCGGAGTTCAGGATGCGGCCGCCGCCGTCGTGCACGCCCAGGCTCCTGGCTACGCGCACGGCCACCAGTCCGAAGCCGGTGGCGTCAAAGCTGGCGGTCTTGCCCGCCGGCGGCGCGTACTCCAGGTCGATGAGCATCAGCCAGCTGCGGGCGCCGTCGAGCGGGCGCACCTCGGTGCGCCGGACCTCGACCAGCTGCACGCTGCCGTCGCCCGCGGCGACCCAGTGGTTGACCATGCGCATCGCGGCGAAGTCGTCGGCGTCCTCGTAGCCTTCGGGCGAGATTTCGACGTTGACGATGCGCCCCTGCCGCTTGGCCCGGTCGCCCCAGAAGTCGAGGCCGTTGAGCGCGTTGTGCGCCACCCAGACGCTGTTGTGGTGGCTGTGACCGTGCGGATCGTGCGGATGCCCCATGCGGGTCAGGCTCGGCTCCGCGGAGGCGCGGACCGGGTGCCAGAACGGCCGCAGGTCCGCCGGATCGTAATGGCAGGCCGTCAGCTCCCGGCCGTCGAGCTGGAACGAGGTGATGTGGTGCGGCAGCGGCACCGCCTGCATGCGCGGCACCGGCTTGGCCGAAGGCAGCTGGGCGGCGGCCGGCAGGGCGGCCAGGAGGAGGAGGGGCGCAAGGCGCATGACCATGCCAGACAACGCCCGGGCGCCGGGCAATCTTCAGGCGCAATGCGCTGGCGCAAGAAGGCAGGCTCGCCAGCGTTCCTTCCACCCATGAAAAAAGCGCTCCTGCTGCTCACCCTGTTCGCCGCCGCGGCCTTCGCGGCGGTCATCCCCGAATCCGCCAAAGTCGGCCACTTCTTCGCAGGCTGCCAGGCCTACAGCTTCCGCCTGTTCACCGTGATGGAGGCCATCGACAAGACCGCCGCCGCCGGCGGCAAGACCATCGAGTTCTACCCCGGCCAGAAGTTTTCGCCGGATAAGCCGGACCTGAAGTGGGACCAGAACGCCACCCCCGAGATGATCGCCGCGGTGAAGGCCAAGCT
This sequence comes from uncultured Prosthecobacter sp., assembly GCA_964472185.1. GTDB lineage: Bacteria > Verrucomicrobiota > Verrucomicrobiia > Verrucomicrobiales > Verrucomicrobiaceae > Prosthecobacter. The sequence continues at coordinate 12,968 of CAYYJK010000035.1, read as the reverse complement.
CGCCGAGAAGGGCCTGACCGCCGTCGGTTTCGGCGTGGTGCGCCTGGGCAAGGACCAGGCCGCCAACCGCAAGGTCTTCGAGTTCTGCAAGGCCATGGACATCGGCGTGGTGATCACCGAGCCCGACGTCGAGGCGCTCGACCAGATCGAGGCGCTGGTGAAGGAGTTCGACATCAAGATGGCCATCCACAACCATCCCCGCCGCCCGCTCGACCGCGCCTACCGCTTCTGGGATCCGAACTATGTGCTGGAACTGGTCAAGGACCGCGACCCGCGCATGGGCGCCTGCGCCGACGTCGGCCACTGGGTGCGCAGCGGCCTGAATCCGGTCGAGTGCATCCGCATCCTCAAGGGCCGCATCTTCGACAGCCACATGAAGGACCTCACCGCCTTCGGCGACCCCAAGGCGCATGACCTGCCCTTCGGCACCGGCAAGTCCGACATTCCGGCCATCCTCGCCGAGTACCACGCCCAGGGCTTCCCCGGCCCGCTGCACTGCGAATACGAGCACAACTGGGAGACCAGCCTGCCGGAAATCACCCAGTGCCTGGAATTCGTGAAGAACTGGAAGCCGGCTAAATAAGCCGCCCCAGCTCCGCGCCCCTCACGCTGAAAGTCCGTCCGCGGGCTTTCAGCGTTTTTTATGGCAGCCGCCAGGCGTCGCGCAGGCGCAGGTACTCGGCCCGCGGCAGCAGCACGTAGTGCGGCGAGGCGCGCGGATCGAGCCAGCGGATCAGCGCCTCGAGATTCTCCACCGCCATCGTCGTGCAGCCGGCGCTCGGCCGGGTCGGACCGCGGCGCACGTGGAAGAAAATCGCGCTGCCGTAGCCCGGCGCCGCCGGGTTCTGGTTGTGGCGGATCTCCAGCATCCACTTGTAGGCCGCATCGCCGAGGCGCATGCGCTGCTTCTCAAACCAAGGCGGCACCCGGTCGGGCGACACGCGCACATGCCGGTTGTAGTCGGGATGGCCGGGATCGTCGATGTAGGCGTCCCAGGGCCCCACCTGAAGGTAGGGCCACTGCGTTCCGGCCGGCGGCGCCGGCGCATAGCCGAACAGGGAGCCGAGCTGGAACACGCCGGCCGGAGCGCGCCAGTCCTTCTCCACCTTCATCACCGCGGCGCCGGCCGGCGGCGTGAACGCGCCGCGCCCCCAGGCCAGTCCCTCCCGGCCCAGCAGCACCGGCACCGGCCGGGCAAACACCGGCTGCCAGGCCTGGCCCGCCGACGGCCGCTGGTAGGCCTGCAGGCTGGCCGTGTTGGACTGCCAGTCCGCCGCCTGCGCGACGATCACCTGGCGCACCGCCCGGCCGAGCTGAGCCGGCAGCAGGCCCGGACAGACCAGCCAAAGCAGCGCGGCCAGGCGGAGGCAGCGTCGGGCGCACCTCCCGCCGGTCGCCGACACCGGTCTGTCATCACATTGTATCCACCGGAAAAAGTTTTTTCGAGTTTCGGTCATTTTTAGGATTGCCTGAGTAACAGAGGACCGAATATAACCCGCAAATCAACCCTGTCGGATCACTATTGGCTTCAGGTTTTGGGGGTTTTTTTCCTGAGCGCCAAATCCGGCAGGGTTGTTTTCTTTTCTGAACGGCCGCCGGGCCGCGCATGTCGATTGAAAGCCCGCCCACTTGCGGCTACGGCTCCCCCCTCATCATGAAGCGCCTGTCTTTTCTGGCCCTCCTCCTGGCCAGTGCCTCCCTGGTTTCCTGCAGCAGCACCTCGCAGATCAGCCTCGATTACGTCGCGGCCCCGGGACACATCCAGCCCGGGCAGCCGGAGTTCACCACCCGGCTGTTCCACGACCAGCGCAGCACGCATCCGCTCCAGCTCGGCACGGTGCGCACCCAGATCGGCACGCCGGTGGAGCAGGTGCAACTGCGCATCCCGGCCGCCGAGGTCGTCACCAACGCCTTCGGCCACGGCCTCCAGGCCCGCGGCATGCTCACCTCGGCCCGCCAGGCGCGCTACATCGTCACCGGCGAGGTGCTCGACCTCTACTGCCAGCTGCTGGTGCACCCCTACGGCTTCGCCCGCATCCGCGTCACGGTGCTGGATGCCGGCACCGGCCAGATCCTGTACAGCCAGGTCCACACCGGCGAGCGCCAGGGCCGCGCCTACGTGCCCGGCAGCGGCTCGCCCGTGCCCCAGCTCAACGACCTCACCTCCGGCGCCCTGCAGGACGCGGTGGACCAGGCGCTGGACGACCCCAACCTGCGCCGCCAGACCGGCGGCTCCGGGCCGCGCCCGCGCAGCGGCTACGAGCCCGGCATGCTCTGAACGGCGCGCCGCCGGGCTTGACGGAAAGGGCGTGAGGTTCAGGCTGCTGCCTGCGTAACCTCCTGCCCTGCCCATGATCCGACCGCTGCTCCCTCTGCTCGCCGCCTCCGCGTTCGCCGCGGATTTCCCCGCCCCGTTCAACACGGAACCCGGAGCCCCGATGCCGGCCGAGGAGGCGGCCCGCACCATGGAGCTGCCGCCGGGCTTCAAGTGCCTGGTGTTCGCCGCCGAACCGGACGTGCAGCAGCCGATCGCCATGGCCTGGGACGCCCGCGGCCGCCTGTGGGTGGCGGAGAACTACACCTACGCGGAAAATCCGTCGCGCTGGAACACCGGCCTGCGCGACCGCCTGATCATCCTCGAGGACAAGGACGGTGACGGCCGCCACGACGGCCGCAAGGTGTTCTGGGACCAGGGCAGCTACCTGACCAGCGTCGAGATCGGCTACGGCGGCGCCTGGATCCTGCACGACGGCACGCTCAGCTTCCTGGCCGACAAGGACGGCGACGACGTGCCGGACGGCGCGCCGGAAGTGCTGCTCGACGGCTTCAACACCAAGACCATCGGCCACAACATCGTCAACGGCCTGCGCTGGGGCCCGGACGGCTGGCTGTATGGCCGTCACGGCATCACCGACACCTCCGCCATCGGCGCGCCCGGCACGCCGGCGGACCAGCGCGTGCGGATCAACTGCGCCCTCTGGCGCTACCATCCGACGCGCAGGATCGTCGAGGCGGTCGCCCACGGCGGCACCAACTCCTGGGGCCACGACTGGAATGCCGAGGGCGAGCTGTTCATGATCAACACGGTCATCGGCCACCTCTGGCACGTCATCCCCGGCGCCTACTACCGGCGCATGTTCGGCACCCACCTGAACCCCTACGTGTACGAGGTCATCGAGCAGACCGCCGACCACTTCCACTGGGACACCGGCGCGGAGAAGTGGAGCGACATCCGCCAGCTCGGCATCACCAGCAAGACCGACACGCTCGGCGGCGGCCACGCCCACGTCGGCCTGCTGATCTACCAGGGCGGCCTCTGGCCGAAGGAATACCACGGCGCCATGATGACCTGCAATCTGCACGGCAACCGCATCAACATCGACCGCCTGGAACGCCAGGGCTGCGGCTACGTCGGCAAGCACGCCCCCGACTTCATGAAGGCCAAGGACAAGTGGTTCCGCGGCATCGACCTGCTCACCGGCCCCGACGGCAACGTCTTCGTCGCCGACTGGTCCGACTCCGGCGAGTGCCACGACAACGACGGCATCCACCGCACCAGCGGCCGCATCTACAAGATCGTCTACGGCGAAACGCAGAAGGCCGGGCGGTCGCCGCACAACAACTGGTGGACGCGCCTCGACCTCCAGCAGCGCTTTGAACGGGGCGCCGGACCGGCACCCAGACCCCTGCAGCCCCTGCGGGATGCCCGCAGCGACAACGGCCTCGACCGGCTGCATGCCGCCTCGGACCTGCAGCGCCTCCCCCTCGGTGATCGCTGGGCGGTCGCCGCCGCCCTGGCGCAGCGCGAGGAGGACGCCGGCGACCGTCAGCAGCCGCTGATGATCTGGTATGGCATCGAACCCGCCGTGGCGGCGGATCCCATGAAGGCGGTGGAGTTCCTGGCCGGCGCCAAGCTCCCCACCGTGCGCCGGCTGGTCGCCCGCCGCATCGCCGAGGACATCGAGAAGCAGCCGGCCGCCGTCGACGCGCTGGTGGCTCTGATGGCCGCCAATGCCGGCGTGCGCGCGGACGTTCTGCAGGGCATGGCCGCCGGCCTCGACGGCCTGAGCCAGGCGCCGAAACCGAAGGGCTGGGACGCCTTCGTGCGCAGCCTCGACGCGGCTCAGGGCGGAACGGCCCTGCACAACCTCGCCCTCGTCTTCGGCGGCGGCCGGCCGCTGGAGGAACTTCAGGCCATCGTCGCCAATGCCGAAGGCGACGCCAACGCCCGCCGCCAGGCCTTTGTCAACCTGACGCGCCAGGCCAAGCCGGAGCGGCTGGCCATCGTGCGCGGCCTGGTCAATGACAAGGTGCTCGGCACCGACGCCCGCCGCGCCCTGGCCGCCTACGACGACCCGAGCGTGCCCAAGGCCCTGCTGCAGCCCTGGCCGGCGCGCAGCGAGGAGCAGCAGGCGGCCACGGTCGCCACCCTGGCCGCGCGTCCGGCCTACGCCCGCGCCCTGCTCGACGCCGTCCAGGCCGGCCGGGTTCCGGCCAGCGCGATCACGCCCTACCAGGCGCGCGCCATCCGCAGCCTGAACGACCCGGCCCTGACCGCCCAGCTCACCCGCGTCTGGGGCGAACTGCGCGACACGCCGGAGGCCAAAAAGGCCGAGCTGGAGAAGTGGACGGCCCTGCTGACGCCCGCCGTGCTCGCCCAGGGCGATGCCGCCAAGGGCAAAACGCTGTTCGCCGCCGCCTGCGCGGCCTGCCACAAGCTTTACGGCGAGGGCGGCCAGATCGGTCCCGACCTCACCGGCGGCGACCGCCACAAGCTCAGCTACCTGCTGGAGAACATCCTTGATCCGAGCGCCATCGTGCCCGCCGACTACCGCATGAGCGTGTTCAAGCTCAAGGACGGCCGCACGATCACCGGCGTCATCCCGCAGCAGACCGAGAAGGTGCTCACCGTGCAGACGCCGGCGGAGCGCCTGACCGTCGAGAAGAGCCAGATCGCCGAACAGCAGCAGCTGCCGATGAGCCTGATGCCGGAAGGCCTGCTCGCCGCGCTTGGCGAGGAGCAGGTCAAGCACCTGATGGCCTACCTGATGAGCACCGGGCCGGTGAAATGAATCGCCATGCCGCGGACCGCGCCCCCGCGTGGGGCCGGTCCGGCCGACGGCTCAGCGGTCGAAGAAGCTGGATTCCTCGCGATCGCCGACCTTGAGGTAGCGGTAGTAGACCTCGAGCATCAGCGTGCACAGCGTCTGGCGGTAGACGGGATCCGCGGCGTCGCCGGCCGGCCAGTTGGCGCGGCCCTTCTTGAAGCTGCCGTCCGGCTGCTGCGCCGCCAGGATCTGCGGCAGGAACTGCTCGTTGTAGAACTTCCAGTCGTCGCCGCCGGCCTGGAAGAAGGTCTGGGTGTAGTAGTACCAGCAGTAGGGGTTGCAGTTCTTGTTCCAGTCGAGCGGCTCGGCGGTGATGAAGTCGCGCAGGAACTTGATCGACTTCTTGATCGCCGCCGTGTTGCCCTTGCCCAGCGTCTGCAGGCCGAGCGCCCCGGCGCCGGTCAGGCTCCACTGGTTGTAGTGCTTGTCGCGGTCCGGATTGCCGAAACCGCCGTCCTTGGTCTGCTTGGTCAGGATGTAGTCGACGCACTTGTTCATCGCGCTCTGCAGGCCGGGAATCTTCAGGCTGCTGTTCTTGGCCGCCTTGAGCGCCTGGAACTGCCAGCCCGCCACCGACAGGTCCTCGCCGCTGCTGTCCTTGGTGTAGGCGGTCGGCAGGCCGGCGTCCTTGCCGCCGTAGGTCCAGGAACCGCGCTTGTTCTGGTTGTCGATGATCAGCTTGACGCCCTTCTCGAAGGCCTCGCGCATGCCCGGCAGCTCCTTGCTGCCCAGGCGCGCCAGGGTGTACATCTCGCCCAGCGCGTAGGTCGCGATGCCGTGCGCGTAGGTGGAGCCGTTGTCCAGGATGTTCTCCGAGATCATCCCGTGCGGATTCTTCTTCGACACCTCGATCAGGTACAGGATGCCCTTCATCACCGTGTCGCCGTAGAAGGGCGAGTCCGGCGTCTCGCAGCGGCCCAGGTAGCAGAGCAGGGCCAGGCCGGTCATCGCCGTCTTGTTCGGCCCGGGCCAGGAGCCGTCGGCGCTCTGCTTGGTCTTCAGCCACTCGAGCGAGGCCGAGACGGCGCGCTCGCACTCGGCGCTGCCGCCGCTGTCGGCGAGCTTCTTGAGGCGTTCCTGCGGCGAGCAGCGGCTGCGCATCGAGGGGGGCAGGCTGACAAAGCCGGCCATGCCGCCCATGCCCATGCCGGTGCCGAACCCGCCGCCGGCGCCCGCCTTGCCAAAGCCGCCGCTGCCCAGCGACCCGCCGCCCAGCATCGAGCTGACGTCCGGCACGTCGAGCAGGTCGGGCGGCGCGTCCGGCAGGGTGATCGCCGAGTTCTGGCTCGTGCTGACGATCTTCTTCATCGGCATCGACTTGTTGAGCGAGGTGCGCTTCTTTTGCTGCACCTTGTGGCGCATCTCCGAGGAGGCCTGGGCGCCCTGCTGGGTGCCGCCGCCGGGCAGGAAGTCGACCTGCTTCTGGATCATCTGCGTGCTCACCACGATGGCGCCGCCGACGATCAGGATGCCGGCATGGATGGCCAGGCTGAGGGTGAGCGAACCGCCGCCGATCTTGCGCCAGGCGCGGACGAGGCCGTTGACCGGCCGGGTGGGTTCGATGTGCGTGAGCGCCGGCGGATGGAACACCTCGCCGCCGGGCAGGCCCGTGCTCAGCGGCGTGTCGTCCTCGAGAAGCGCCGCCTGCACCGGTACCGCCCCGGTCGTCGTCGACACCGGGTAGCCCAGCGGCACGGCACCGGTGGCCGGCTGCACGGGATAACCGAGCGGCACCGCCCCCGTGGCCGGCTGCACCGGATAGCCGAGCGGACCGGTCGGCAACTGCGCAGGATAGCCCAGCGGGCCGGTCACGGCCGGGCCGTAGCTCGGCGGCTGACCCAGAGGCTGGCTGGCGCCGGGCCGCGGAGGCACCGGCTGGCCGGGAAGTTCGGGGGAGGGCGTGTCGGACATGGCGGTGGTTGGTGGGCCGCGGGATCGGTTGGGAATCGGAAGGGAATGAAGGCGGCGGGATTCCGGTCAGAAGTCCTCGCCGCCGACGGTGAAGGTGACGTTGGCAATCTTGGCCTTGGCCATGGCGTTGAGGACGTCGATGACGCGCTCGTAGCGGGCCTGCTCCTCGGCCTGGATGGTGACCATGACCTTGGCGTTGCGGTGGTCGGCCTCCTGCTTGAGGCGCAGCAGGGTGGCGGTGAAGTTGGGCAGCGCCTTGTTCTCGGGGCTGTCGAACTCCTCCTCGTTGAGCGTCACCACGCCCGCCTCCTCGACGGTGACCATGATCTCGTCCGGCGGCGTCGACTCGTCGCTGAGGGCCGGCGTGCCCAGGCCGGGCAGCTGGGTCTTCAGCTCGCGCTCCACCTTGACCGCGCCGGCCATGACCATGAAGAAGAGCATGATCACGAAGACGACGTCGATCATGGGCGCGATCTGGAAGCCCATGTTGACCTGTTCGGACTCGAGGGTCCGGTGCTTGTTGCCGCGTGCCATGTCAGGTGTCCTGGTTGAGGGCGGAGAAGGAGATGTCGTCGATGCCCGACTGCGCGATCAGGGCCATCACCTTCTGGATTTCCACGGCCGGCACATCGCGGTCGCCGCGGATGATGACCCGGTAGGTGGGGTTGTTGTTCTTGCGCTCGCTGAGGATGTTGACGATCTCCTCGTTCTCCAGCTCCCGGTCATCGAGCTTGATCACGGACTCCTGCTTGGCGGCGATCCAGCGGACGTTGATGGCGGCCTCGAACATCGCGTTCTTGTCCTCCTTCTTTTTCGCGTCCGCCGCCACCGGCAGCTTGATGTCCTTGTCGATCCGCAGCACCTGCGCCGAGGTGATGCTCATGAAGAAAATGAGCAGCACCAGCAGCACATCAATCATCGGAGCGATTTGAAACTCCGGTTCGCCGTCTCCACCGCCGCCGCCTCCAGCCATATGCGTGTCAGATTGAGGTTAAGAAGATAAGTCCAGGCATCGTCGCACGGCCGGGCGGCTCAGGCCGCCGCCACCGCCACCGCCGGTTCGCCGCCGCCGGCCACCCAGTTCGGCACCGCGGCGTAGAATTCCTCCTCGCCGACGTGGGCGTCCTTGAGGTGCTCGTAGGGCATCTTGCGGAACAGCGCGCCGAGGATCTCCTGCAGGCCGTGGATGGAGCCCTGCAGGCGGTTGCGCAGAAAGTAGAAGAACATGAAGGCCGGCACGGCGATGAACAGACCGGAGGCGGTGGCGACGAGCACCTCGCCGATCGCGGCGGAGAGCTTGGAGGGATCGCCGACGCCGCTGGTGCCGAGGGTGGCGAAGGCGCTCATCATCCCGGTCACGGTGCCGGTCAGACCGATCATCGGGGTACACACGCCGATCACGGAGAGGTAGTTGATGCGGGTCTGGATGACCGAGTTGACTTTGTTGATCTCCGCGAACAGCGCCGCCTCCACCGCCTCCTCGCCGTCGCCGACGAAGCTCAGCGCCACGCGCGAGACGTCGCCGAAGGCCGAAGGGTTGTTCTTGCAGAACTGGTAGGCGCCGACGTAATCGCCCGCGCGGAACAGGTCCTGAACCTGGCCGACCTGGGCCGGCGGCGCCATCTTCTTGATGCTGGTGCGCATCCACAGGTCGACGGTCAGCCAGATCAGCGCCACCGAGCAGAGCGTGATCGGGTACATCACCCAGCCGCCTTCATGGAAGCGGTCCATGAGCGTGTGCTGGTGGACGACCGGCGCCGCCGCTTCGGCGGCCGGCGCGGCTTCCTGGGCCTGCACGGGAGCCACGAGGGCGAGGTTGCCGAACAGCAGCAGGGCGCAGGCACTGACGCGGGCGAAGCCGCGGACGAGTTTCTGGATCATGGGGTTGGTGGAGCGGAGGTGCATGGTGGCGGTTGGATGAGGGTGCTTGGAAAAAGGGAGGGTCACTTGGCGGCGGTGCCGCCGGCGGCGGCCGGGGCGGGAGCGCTGTCTTCGGATTCGGGTTCGTTCTTCATGCCGTTGATGGCGGCCTTCTCCTTCGCCGCGGTGTCGGCGATTGCCGACCCCATGTAGGCTTCGGCGAGACGGTTGAAGACGGCCTGGGCATCTTCGTAACGTTTCATTTTGACAAGCATTTGACCGGCTTTGAGTTCCGCGTCGGGAACCCGCTGCATCTGGGTGCCGTAGAACACCGGCACCCGCAGATAGGCCATCAGCGCCTTCTCCCACTCCTTCTTCTTCGCATGGATGTCGGCGATGATCATCCAGAGCGCGGCGCCGACGCCGGAATCGTCGGTTTCCGCCAGGATGCTCTCGGCCTCGGCGAGGATCGAGGTGTATTCGGTGGAGGTCTGGCGGTCGATGTCGAGCTGGATGATGCGCAGCTTCATCTTCTGGGCGTCGCTCAGCGGCAGGGTGCGCAGCTGGGGGATGAGCTTGACGGTGTCCTCGAAGCGGCCGGCCTGGCTGAGCGCCTCGACATAGGCGAAGAAGACGTCGCGGTACCAGTTGCCCTGGACCTCCTGGAAGAGCTCGAAGAAGTCGAGGGACTTCTTCAGCAGCGCCAGCGCCTCGTCGGCCTTGGCCTGCGCCTGCAGGTCCTTGGCGGTGACCAGCTCCTCCGGCTCCGGCCAGTCGAGGAAGGCGATGTTGGCCATCGGCAGGACCGTCGTCGCGGTCTTGTCGCCGATCTTGACGGTGCGGACGATCTTGCCGTCGGCGACGGTGAAGTCGGCCTGCGGGATGCGGGTGCCGTCCTTGAGCACAATGGCCTGGCTGAAGGCGGACCCGGCGCACAGGGCCGCGGCCAGGAGGGGGAGCAGGGGGCGAAACATGGTCGGAGTCGGTCGGATTACAGCTTGGAGAGTTCCTGCTCGGCGGCCTTCATTTCAGGCAGATCCTTGAGGTCCTGGCGCTTCACCATCTCGACCAGCAGCAGCTTGGCGGCCTCGCGGTCGGAGTACTTGCGATCCGGCGGCTCCGGCGGGCGGTTGAGCTTCACAAAGGCGCGCGCGCACTGCAGGTAGGCCTGGGCCATGATCGGCTTCCACTTCTGGTGGGCGATGAAGACGCGCTGGTAGAACGGGATGGCCTCACCCCAGCTGCCCTTGGCGAACTCGATCTCGCCCTGCATGAACAGCGACATGGCGTGCGCCTCGCCGCGCCACTCCTTGGTGTTGAGGATCTGCTCGTAGAGCTTTTTGGCCTCGGCGTGCTTGCCCAGCTTGAACTGGCATTTGGCCTGGCCCAGGGTGGCGTCGAGCAGGCGCGAACTGGCCGAGTACTCCTCGATCGCCTTGCTGAACAGCTCGAGCGCCTTCTGGTGCTCGCCCTTTTCATAGGCGATCTCGGCCAGGCCGACCGCGGCGCCGTCGGCGTACTCGGTGGCCTTGAAGTGCTCGTTGAGCCGGTTGTAGCAGCCGGCGGCCTTGTCGAAATCGCCCTTCTTGCGGGCGTTGTCGCCGACGGTGGCAAGCAGCATCGGGCTCAGATCCTCGGGCTTCGCCACCTCGATGATGACGGCGAACAGCTTCTCGGCGCGCTCGGGCTCGCGCATGGTCTTGGCCAGCCAGGCTTTGGCGAACAGAATGCGCATCTGCGCGGTGCCGTTCATCGCCGCCGGCGGCGGGGTGAGCAGCGTCTCGAGCTGCTTCTCGGCCTGCTCGAAGGTGACCTCGGCGGCGGGCGCCGGCTCGCCCGCCTTGGGCGCGGCCGGACGGCGGCGCTTCGGCGCCGTCAGGCTGACCAGCTGCTGGATCAGGCCTTCGACCTGCTCGTTGGCGGCGTTGCCGATCTTCGGCTTGATGGCGCTTGCGAGCAGGGCCTTGGCCTCGTCGGGCTTGTTCTCCTTGACCCGGGCGCGCGAGATCCAGAGCACGGCCTTGAGCTCCTGCTCCTCGTTGTCCTTGTGGGTGTTCAGGTACTTCTGCCACATGTCGCCCAGCTCCTTCCACTTGCCGGTGCCGGCGTAGAGGTCGGTGGCCTGGTCCATCGCGTAGCTGAGCACGTCCTCGGACTTCGCCTTCTCCACCCCGAGGGCGAAGTTCGCCAGCGCCTTGTCGTACTCGCCCTTCTGGTTGTAGGCGTCGCCGAGCAGGCTGTGCACCTGGCCGATGTTCTGGTCGTTCGGGGCGTCCTTGACGATCGACTCCAGATCCTGCATCGCGGCGTCCACGTCGCGGGCCTGGAACTTGATGAAGGCGAGGCGGTAGCGCGCGTCGACGACGTACTGGCCGCGCGGATTCTCCTTCATGTAGTTCTTCAGCGCCTTGGTCGTGTTGATTGAGTCGTTCTGGTAGAAGTAGATCAGGGCGATGCGGTACAGCGCGTCGTCCTTGTAGGCCGACTGCGGGAACTCGCTGATCAGCAGCTCGAAGGCCGTGCGGGCGTCGTCGAAGCGCTGCATCTCGAACAGGACGTTGCCGCGCAGGAAGCGCAGGCGCTCCTTGTCCGCCTTGGGGAAACCCTCGGCCTTGTTGAAGGCGTCGGCCGCGTCCTGGAGCTTGCCGTTCTCGTAGGCGAGCATGCCGAACATCTCGGAGACCGTGCCCAGGTCGGCGCCGTCCGGGAAGTCGCTGATGTAGCGCTCGCACAGCTCGCGGGCGGTCTTGACGCGCTTGAGCTGGGCGTTGGCGATGATCATGCCGAACAGGCAGCGGTCGCGCTGAGGAAACTCCTTGAAGTCCCGGACGATGACATCAAAGGCCAGCACGGACTCCCAAAAGCGCCCCATTTCGAAGTAGCAGCGGCCGAGCCGGTAGTAGAGCGAGGCGTCGTAGTCCGAACGCTTCTCGATCTCCTCAAGCATGGCGGTGTTGGCCTTGAGCTTCTCCTCGAGCTCCTCCTTGGTGCCGCTGATCGGCCCCTTGCCGGGCGTCTTCAGGCTCTGCTCGATCTTGGCGATGACCGCCTGCTGCAGGCGCGAGATCTCGCTCTTGCGGCGCACCAGCTGGTAGGCGCCCAGGGCCTCGCGGAAGCTCTTCTTCTCCAGCATCTGGTCGCCCAGCTTGAGGTAGATGTTGTTCATCTGGGCGACGTTGTCGCCGCCGGTCGCGAAGCCCTTGACCCGGTCCATCAGCGCGCCGGCCTCGTCGAGCTGGCCCTTGGCGACGTGCAGGTCCGCGGCCATCATCGCCGCCTGGATCGACTCCGAACCGCGGATGCCGTCGGCCAGCACGGACTTCAGCACGGCCAGCGCCTCGTCGACCTTGTCCTGCTTCTTCAGCGCCTCGGCGACGAACAGGCCGGCCTCGGCCTTCATCTCCGGCGCCTTGCTGACCACGTCCTTGAGCACCGCAATGCCCTTGTCGGCGTCGCCCTTGTTGATGTAGCTGCGGCCCAGGGCCAGGCGCACCGGGTTGATGTACTCGCCGTCCGCAAAGTTCTTGGCATACTCCTCGAGCGCGGCAATCGCCTTGTCGTACTCGTTGAGGTTGAAGTAGGAGGCGCCCTCAACGAACAGCACCTGCGGAAAGGGCTTGTTGTTCAGGTTCTTTTTGACCTGGTCGATCTTCGACAGCGCCTCCGGGTACTTGCCCTCCTGGAACAGCGCCAGCGCGGCCCCCATCAGGGCTTCAGTTTCCTGCTGGATGTTCAGCGCGCCGCCGGCCGGAGCGGCGGGCGCCGCCGGCGGGGCGGCCTGGCCGAGCAGCTGGGATCCGGTGGCGAGAACAAGGGCGGCACAGAGGGCATTTCGCATGACAGTCACGACCGATGGCGGCCCGGTCCCAAGCGTACCGGCAGACGCAAAGCGGACGGCCGCCCCGCACAGGAGCGAACGTCGGTCATCCAAAAGGCTTCACGGACCGGGCAATAACCGAGCATTTTTATGGAATTGGGACCTCAAAACTAACAGGATGTATTTTTTTGTCAGTAAAGAAGTCCGGACGGTCGGCCTTTCCTGCGCCTTGCCCTGAGGCGGCTTCCGCGCCATCCATGGCCCATCATGCC